>NZ_JBVVPX010000058.1:0-21412 GCF_055811375.1 Mesorhizobium sp. WSM4848 | reverse complement strand
CAGCATCGGCGGCAGCGCCACCGGCAGCATCGGTGGCAGCGGCAGCATTGACGGCAGCGGCAGCGTCAGCGGCAGCGGCAGCGTCGGAGGCAGCGTCGCGCGCTGACAACGGCGGGCAATAGCGGCAATGTTAACGCCGGATTCGGCAACGGTGGCGAAGGTCCTGCCGGCGAGATCGAGATTGCCTGAGTCATGACATGACCGTTGCTCGGTTTAGAGCCTGCTGAATCATGGCCGAGCCGAGGGCGGTTAAGATGGTGTCGTCGGAAACAGCTTCGTGGCAAATGTCTCGATAGACGCCTAGCAGGGCGGCCATCTCGATGAATTCAGTTTCCTTCGCCGAGGCCGGCAAGGTGCTTAGCATCAGCACAAAGGCGAGAAGGAAACGTCGCATCAACTGATGATTGCTGCAACTGCGTGTGCGCAAGCTCCGCAAGGTTCCTCCTCCCGCCCTTAATTACTGGCACGGGTGTCAGCCCGTTCGCCAAGTAGGGCCATGTCAAAATGTCGTGCAGTTCACGGTGTTGCCGAAGCGGTTGCAAGTCGTCGTTTTCGGCTGACTGTTTTGCATGTTGGCAAATGCCGCATTCGCCCTGGCAGATGCCCTGCCGCGAGACGAAATAGACTCATTTTGGATGCATTGGGCCATGGCTGGGCTTCCAGGCTCGAAGCCGTAGGAGACGTATCGGTTCCGAAATAGGTTGCCTGTTCCGCCTGCGGTGTGGTGGCAAACCAAGCCGGCGAGCCAGGCATCCCAAGGCCCGAACCGGAGCATCCGCTTAAAAGGATGATCGCAGCCCCCGCCGCCGCGAACATATAGCGTTTGCGCATGGTAGTTCCCCCTGCCCACACTGAACTTCAAAAGCTTCGCACACGCAAGGGGCTAGAAGAGTGACGCAAAATTCCCAGCTTAGCCCGCTGCCTCACGGTGGTGGGCTTTTCACTTTGGGGACGTAATCTTAGTCGATCGTAGGGGGGGCCAGATTATCTGACCGTCCCCCGGTCGAAGCAGTTTGGGGGAAGAGAACCAGAGCTCATTGAACGCAAACATGGCAGGCGTCCAACTGTTTTACATCCTCGACTGGCCGATCTGGATGGTCCCTGATAGCCGACCAGAGTGGGCCTTCCTTCTCAGATGACATCGATTCTGCAGCAGCGGCCAGCGTGATCGTTACCGCAAACTTGCCTTCCGAGAACGCGGCGATCGCTGCCTCAATTTGCTGTACAGCAGCTTGCTGCTTTGTGAAGTGATAAACACGAAAGAACGGCCGATCCTCGTTCATGCAGTTTTTGCCCCCCGTGCTGTGCGCAATTTTGTACGCAACATCAGTAAAACGGCAGATTATTTAAGGAAATCAAAGTCATTTGGCGGAGAGAGCGGGATTCGAACCCGCGTTACGGTTTCCCGTAAACACACTTTCCAGGCGTGCGCCTTCAACCACTCGGCCACCTCTCCATCCTGGCATTTTCGCTACGGCCGGTTTCGCCGCACGGGTTGGGGAGATGCTTCTCCCTCGGGAAAATTCCGGTCCGGAACTCCGCACCGTGGGCGCCGTCAACCAGCGGACGCCTTTTCCCCGCACCTGAGCCGTCAAAGCAACAGGCGCGGGGCTCATCTAGTCGATCCGGTGCCGAATGCCAAGACATAACAGCACTCTATTCGCTTTGCCGGATAGGTAAGCCGATCGCCCGATCGGCGGCGGCGTCTTGGCCGACAGACGCCTCAGCGGCGCAATCCGGCGGCGTAGTTTCAACTTCGCGTGTCGCGATTGCGGATAAAGCGCGCAGATCCTATTTATCAGGCCGATACAGATATTTCTGAAAAGCTTGCGGGGAGGTAAGGTCTGGGTGTTCCGCTTCGTCTTCCGTCTTGCCGCAATGGTTGCGCTTTCGGTTTCGGTCATCATGGCGGTGGTCGACGCGACGCGCTCGGTGGCGGCCTCCGCGTTGGTCATGACCCCGCTCAACACCAGTTGGCTCGCCGCCTCGCCGGATACGCGAAGCGCCTTCGAAAGCTTCGTCCGCGACAGGCTGGGTCCGCTGCTGTGGGACGGCGCCATCGCCTGGGTGCTCAACCAGCCCGGTTTCGCCGTGTTCGCAGGGCTTGCCCTCATTCTCTACATGATCGGCTACCGGCGGGAGCGGCCGACCGGGCGGTTCGCCTAGACTTGATAATTCTCCAGCGTCCCCAAACAAAGAGAACGCTCCAACCAAAAGAAAGGGAGACTGCACATGTTTCTCAGCGACATGCTGAACAAAAAACTCAACCTGCCGAAGCCTGCCGAGGCGCTGCCGGGCCGCGCCAATCCTATCCCGACGGCATCCAATCACTTTGTCTCGAAGCGGCCGCTGAAAGGACCCTATCCCGACGGGCTGGAGACGGCGATGTTCGGGCTGGGCTGCTTCTGGGGCGCGGAACGCCTGTTCTGGCAGGTCGAGGGCGTCTGGGTCACGGCCGTCGGCTATGCCGGCGGCGTCACCCCCAATCCGACCTACCAGGAAACCTGCACCGGTTTGACCGGCCATGCCGAAGTCGTGCTGGTCATCTACGACCCGGAGATCGTGTCCTATGCACAGCTTCTGAAGCTGTTTTGGGAAAGCCATGATCCGACGCAAGGCATGCGCCAGGGCAACGATGTCGGCACCACCTACCGCTCGACGATCTACACGTTCGGTGATGCGCAATACCAGGCGGCGATCGCTTCGCGCGACGCCTACGAGGCCTCGTTGCGCGGCGCCGGGCGCGGCAAGATCACCACCGAGATCGCGCCGGCGCCGGAGTTCTACTTCGCCGAGGAAGACCACCAGCAATATCTGGCGAAGAATCCCTACGGCTATTGCAACCTGCAGGGCACCGGCGTCGCCTGCGCCATCCCGGCTGCCGTCTCCGCCTGAGGCCTTGGCGGGACGATGATCCGTGGCGCCGGGACGCGACGCCCGGCTTTTCCAACAGGTCAAAATTCCGCGTGAATTTTGCTTCGGGCCGTGCCAGATTGGCCCGAAGCGGGAGGAAGACACTCCTGTCTGATGTCGCATGCCTGCCGAAGAACCGGGCAGGCAGGCGGTGCACAACGGAAAAATAACCGACAGGGTGTGGATCACATGAAACGTATCGTTCTCGGCCTCCTGGCCGCAACTGCGATGGTTCTTCCGGCCTTCGCTGCGGACATCCAGCCAGCACTTCTCTACGATCTCGGCGGCAAGTTCGACAAATCGTTCAACGAAGCGTCCTACAACGGCGCCGAAAAGTTCAAGGCCGAAACCGGCATCGCCTATGTGGAATTCGAGGTTTCGAACGCGACCCAGCGCGAGCAGGCGCTGCGCCGTTTCGCCGAGGATGGCCGCAATCCGATCGCCATGGCGGGCTTCTCCTGGGCGGATGCGCTGGAAAAGATCGCCGTCGAGTTTCCCGAGACCAAATTCGCCATCATCGACATGGTCGTCGACAAGCCCAACGTCCGCTCCGTCGTCTACAAGGAGCAGGAAGGCTCCTATCTCGTCGGCGTGATGGCGGCGATGGCCTCGCAGACCAAAAAGGTCGGCTTCATCGGCGGCATGGACATTCCGCTGATCCGCAGATTCGGCTGCGGCTATGTCGGCGGCGCCAAGGCGGCCGGCGCCACCGACGTTATCCAGAACATGACTGGCGACACGCCGGCCGCCTGGAATGATCCGGCCAAGGGCGGCGAGATCGCCAAGACCCAGATCGACCAGGGCGCCGACGTGGTCTACGCGGCGGCAGGCGGAACCGGTGTTGGCGTGCTGCAGGCAGCGGCCGACGCCGGCAAGCTCGGCATCGGCGTCGATTCCAACCAGAATGGACTGCAGCCCGGCAAGGTGCTGACCTCGATGGTCAAGCGCGTCGACGTTGCCGTCTACAACACCTTCATGGACGCCAAAAACGACAAGTTCACCGGCGGCATCAACGATCTCGGCCTCAAAGAAGGCGGCGTCGACTACGCCATGGACGACAACAACAAGGCGCTTGTCGACGACGCGATGAAGGCGGCGGTCGAAAAGGCCAAGGCCGACATCATTGCCGGCACCATCAAGGTGCACGACTACATGTCGGACAATTCCTGCCCGTATTGATCGATCGGCAATTAAAGAATTGACGAGCCGCCGGGTGAAAGTCCGGCGGCTCTGCAATGTCAGACCGCTCACCAGTGCGGCGGTTTGGTCACCGGCACGTCGGGTGCGGCCTGTTCCTCCAGCGCCAGGAAGCGGTCGGTCAGCGCATCGAGCTTGCGCTGCATGCGCTCGATCACCTTCCACTGCTCGGCGATCTGGCCGGACAGTTCCTCGATGGTGTTCTCCTGCTCGGCGGCGCGGATTTCCAGCGTCGTCAGCCGGTCGTCGGGCATGGTCATTTGAAATCCTCGATCAGGCGATTGTGCAGGCTGCGGCCGCCTTTGGAAATTGACAAGCGCGCGGGGATTTGTCGAGAGTGAACGCTGCTCCGGCAATTGGCACAGACGGGGCGTCATGCTAGGCGTTTTGACCAAGCGATAAAAATACGAGTGGGACAGGCTGCATGGCGCAAGCCGCAATCGAGCTGATCGGCATCAACAAGAATTTTGGCGCCGTGCGCGCCAATCGCGACATCAATCTGGAGATCGCGCGCGGCACCATCCACGGCATTGTCGGCGAGAACGGCGCCGGCAAGTCGACGCTGATGTCAATTCTTTACGGGTTCTATCAGGCCGACAGCGGCGAGATCCGCGTCGGCGGCCAGCCGGCGTCGATCAAATCGCCCAACGACGCCATCGCGCTCGGCATCGGCATGGTGCATCAGCATTTCATGCTGGTCGACAATTTCACCGTGCTGGAAAACGTCATTCTCGGCGCCGAAAGCGATGCGCTGCTGAAGAAGAGCATCGCCAAGGCGCGGTCCGAGCTGGAACGGCTCGAGCGCGAATATGGGCTCGAGGTCGATCCCGATGCGATCATCGAGGAATTGCCGGTCGGACTGCAGCAGCGTGTCGAAATCCTCAAGGCGCTGTATCGAGGCGCCGAGATCCTGATCCTCGACGAGCCGACGGGCGTGCTGACGCCGGCAGAAGCCGACCATCTGTTCCGCATCCTCAGGCAGTTGAAGGAGCAGGGCAAAACGATCGTGCTGATCACCCATAAACTGCGTGAGATCATGGCGATCACCGACACGGTTTCGGTCATGCGCCAGGGCACGATGGTGGCTACCAGGCAGACCACGAAGACCACGGTCGGGGAATTGGCCGAACTGATGGTCGGGCGCCGCGTGCTGCTCAGGGTCGAGAAGGGCGAGGCGGAAGCCGGCGGGGTCAAGCTGGCGGTGAAGAACCTGACGGTGAAGGATTCTCGTGGCGTCACCATGGTCGACGACATCTCCTTCGACGTGCGCGCCGGCGAGATTGTCGGCATCGCCGGCGTCGCCGGCAACGGGCAATCCGAAATGCTCGAGGCGATTTCCGGTATCAGGCGCGCTGTCTCGGGCTCCGTCATGCTCGACGGCAAGCCGATCGACCTGACCGGGGCCGCCGATCCCGGCGAGCTGCGCGACCGCGGCCTCGCCCATGTGCCGGAAGACCGTCATCATGTCGGGCTGGTGCTGGCCTTCGAGGAGAACGAGAATTCGATCCTCGGCTATCACGACGATCCGCGCTATGTCCGGGGGCCGTTCCTCGACATCGACGCCATCCGCGACGACGCCAGGGACAAGATCAGCAAATACGACATCCGCCCGGCGGACTGCCGGCTCAAGACCGCCAATTTCTCCGGCGGCAACCAGCAGAAGATCGTGCTGGCGCGGGAAATGGAGCAGGATCCGGGCGTGCTGATCGTCGGCCAGCCGACGCGCGGCGTCGATGTCGGCGCCATCGAATTCATCCACAAGCGGCTCATCGCCATGCGCGACCAGGGCAAGGCGGTGCTGGTGGTGTCGGTCGAACTCGATGAGATCCGCTCGCTCTCCGACCGCATCCTGGTGATGTTTGCCGGCCGCATCGTCGGCGAGCGCGGCCCGGAGGCGACCGAAGGCGAACTCGGCCTGCTGATGGCCGGCGTCGAGCAGCGGGAGGCGGCGGAATGAGCACGCCTTACGCCAAGCTGCCGGCCTGGGCGGATTACGGGCTGATCCCGGTGATCAATCTCGCCGTTGCCTTCGTCGTCGCCGGCTTCGTCGTGCTCCTGGTTGGCGAAAATCCGTTCCGCGCGGCCGTCGTCCTGGTCGAGGGCGCCTTCGGCCGTGGGCAAGGCATTGCGTTCACGCTGTTCTACGCCACCACCTTCATTTTCAGCGGGCTTTCGGTGGCGGTTGCGGCGCACTGCGGCCTGTTCAACATCGGTGGCGAGGGCCAGGGCTATATCGCCGGTCTCGGCATCGGCATCGTCTGCCTGGCCTTCGACAGCGTGCTGCCATGGTGGCTCACCTTTCCGCTGGCGATCGTCGCCGCCGCGGCGATGGGGGCGCTGTGGGCGCTGATCCCGGCCTATCTGCAGGCCAGGCGCGGCTCGCACATCGTCATCACCACCATCATGTTCAATTTCATCGCCGCCAGCGTCATGGTCTACGCACTGGTCGGATTCTTGAAGCCGGCCATTTCGATGGCGCCGCAGACACGCACCTTCCTCGATGGCGCGCAACTGCCGAAGCTCAACTGGGTCATCGAACTGTTCGGCGCCAAGATCCGCTCGGCGCCGTTCAACATCAGCTTCCTGCTGGCGCTGGCCATGGCCTTTCTGGTCTGGGTGCTGATCTGGCGCACCAGGCTCGGTTACGAGATGCGCACCTACGGCCACAGCTCGAAAGCGGCGCGCTATGCCGGCATTTCGGAGACCCGCATCATCATCATCGCGATGATGATTTCAGGCGCGCTCGCCGGCATGATGGCGCTCAACCCGACGATGGGCGACCAGCACAATGTCGCGCTCGAATTCGTGTCGGGCGCCGGTTTCGTCGGCATCGCAGTGGCGCTGATGGGGCGCCTGCACCCGGTCGGCATCGTGCTCGCCGCAATATTGTTCGGTATGCTCTACCAGGGCGGCGCCGAACTCGCCTTCGAAATGCCGGCGATCAGCCGCGACATGATCGTCATCATCCAGGGCCTGGTCATCCTGTTCGCCGGCGCGCTCGAGCATATGTTCCGGCCCTATGTCCAGGCGCTGTTCGCCTCGCTCAGCCCGAAATCTGTCGGCATCGAGGCGATCAAGGGGAAGGGTGCCTGAAATGGATCTGTTCAACGCCATCATCCAGGTCCTGGACTCGACCATCCGCCTGTCGGTGCCCTTGCTGCTCGCCTGCCTCGCCGGCCTCTATTCGGAGCGGGCCGGCATTTTCGACATCGGGCTCGAGGGTAAAATGCTGGTCGGCGCCTTCGCCGGCGCCGCCTCCGCCTCGGTCTTCCATTCCGCCTATATCGGCCTCGGCATGGCCATTCTCATCTCCGTCGCTTTTGCGCTGGTCCACGGCTTTGCCTCGATCACCCATCGCGGCAACCAGATCGTCTCCGGCGTGGCGATCAATTTTATCGCCGCCGGATCGACGATCATGCTCGGCCAGGCCTGGTTCCAGCAAGGTGGACGCACCCCGGCTCTAGCCTCGGACGAGCGGTTCGGGGCGATCATCTGGCCGGGCGCGGACGCGCTCAGGGGCGTGCCGATCCTCGGCCCGATCTACTCGGAACTGATCTCCGGCCATTCCGTGCTGGTCTATGTCGCCTTCCTCGCCGTGCCGTTCACCTGGTGGGTGCTTTTCCGTACCCGCTTCGGCTTGCGCATGCGCGCGGTCGGCGAGAACCCGGCCGCTGTCGACACCGCCGGCATCTCGGTCGCCTGGCTGCGCTACCGGGCGCTGATCTGCACCGGGGTGCTCACCGGCATTGCCGGCGCCTATCTGTCGATGGTGCAGAATGGCGGCTTCGTCAAGGACATGACCGCCGGCAAGGGTTACATCGCGCTGGCCGCGCTGATCTTCGCCAAATGGAAGCCGGTCAACGCCATGTTCGCCTGCCTGTTGTTCGGCTTCCTCGACGCGCTGTCGATCCGCCTGCAGGGCACGCCGCTGCCGCTGATCGGCAAGGTGCCGGTGCAGCTAATGCAGGCGCTGCCCTATATCCTCACCGTCATCCTGCTCGCCGGCTTCATCGGCAAGGCAACTCCGCCGCGCGCCGGCGGCGTGCCCTATGTCAAGGAACGCTAAGCGTGATTTCGAACCGCAGGTCAGCGAAAAGTCGAAGCCGGTTTCCGGACAAGATCATGCGAGGCAAAAACAATGTCGCATGATCTGTTCGAAGCGGCCAAGGCCGCCATGGCCAAGGCCTATGCGCCCTATTCGAAATTCCCGGTCGGGGCGGCACTGCGCACCGAGGACGGCCGCGTCTTTACCGGCGCCAACGTCGAGATCGCGTCCTATCCGGAAGGCTGGTGCGCCGAAACCACCGCGCTCGGCCACTTCATCATGGCCGGCGGCGGCAGGATAACGGAGATCGCTGTCATCGCAGAGCGCATGGCTAAATGCTCGCCCTGCGGCGGCTGCCGGCAGCGGTTGGCCGAATTCTGCCGGCCTGAAACCAAGCTCTATCTTTGCGACAATGCAGGCGTGGCCGAAACCGTGACCATGGGCGAGATGCTGCCCTACGGCTTTCGGGGCGAAATGTTGAAATGACGAGTTCCTTGAAATGAAGTGCTTGGTTGAAATGAAGAGCTGGTTGTCATGAAGGAAGCGCTTGATCGTCTTGTCGAAAGGCTGGACGGGCTGGCGCCCGCCACCGCGCTGGTGCTGGGTTCGGGTCTTGGCGGGCTTGTCGACCAGGTCGAGGACGCTGTCCGCATTTCCTATGGCGAATTGCCGGGTTTTCCCAAAAGCGGCGTCTCCGGCCATGCCGGCGAGGTGGTGGCGGGACGCTTTGCCGGCACGCCGGTGCTGATGCTGTCCGGCCGCGCCCACTACTACGAGCACGGCAATGCGGCGGCGATGCGGCCGGCGCTTGAAGTGCTCGCCGGCCTCGGCATCTCGCAACTAATCCTCACCAATGCCGCCGGCTCGGTCGATCCGGACATGGGGCCGGGCTCGGTGATGCTGATCACCGACCACATCAATTTCTCGGGCTCCAACCCGCTGATCGGCGAGCCGAGCGACCGCCGCTTCGTCGGCCTGACCGAGGCCTATGATGCCGGCCTTCGCGCGGCGATCGAGACGGCGGCGAAGGCGACGGCGACCACACTGCACAAGGGCGTCTATATGTGGTTTTCGGGGCCGTGCTTCGAAACGCCCGCCGAGATCCGCATGGCGCGCGTCATGGGCGCCAATGCCGTCGGCATGTCGACCGTGCCGGAGGTCATTCTCGCTCGCTTCCTCGGCCTGCGCGTCGCCGCCTGTTCGGTCATCACCAACCTCGCCGCCGGGATGACCGGGGCGGAGCTTTCGCACCAGGAGACCAAGGACATGGCGCCGGTCGGCGGCGCGCGGCTGGCGACAATCCTCCAGCGTGTGTTCCAGGACGGGTTGCCGGGGCGTAAGGGCCCGGCCTGATGCTTCCCCAGGAAATCATCCGCAGCAAGCGCGACGGCCAAAAACTGTCGACGCAGGAGATCGCCAGCTTCATCGATGGCGTCACCGCTGGCACCGTCTCGGACGGGCAGGTCGGGGCGTTCGCCATGGCGGTGTTCTTCAACGGCATGAGCCGCGACGAGGCGGTGGCGCTGACGCTGGCGATGCGCGATTCCGGCGATGTGCTCGACTGGTCGGACCTGCCGGGCCCGGTCACCGACAAGCATTCGACAGGCGGCGTCGGCGACAATGTCTCGCTGATGGTGGCGCCGATCGTCGCCGCCTGCGGCGCTTATGTGCCGATGATTTCCGGCCGCGGCCTTGGCCATACCGGCGGCACGCTGGACAAGATGGATGCCATCCCGGGCTATATCAGCCAGCCGAATGTGGCGAGCTTCCGCAAGGCGGTGCTTGAAGCCGGCTGCGCCATTATCGGCCAGACCGCCGATCTCGCGCCCGCCGATCGCCGGCTCTATGCGATCCGCGACGTGACGGGAACCGTCGAATCGGTGCCGCTGATCACCGCCTCGATCCTCTCGAAGAAACTGGCCGCCGGCCTGCAGTCGCTGGTGCTCGACGTAAAAGTCGGCAACGGCGCCTTCATGGAAAAGTCGCGCGACGCAACGACACTGGCGAACAGCCTGGTCGAAGTCGCCAATGGCGCCGGCCTGAAGACCTCGGCGCTGGTCACCGGCATGAACGAGCCGCTGGCGTCAGCAGCCGGCAACGCGGTCGAGGTGCGCAATGCCGTCGATTTCCTCACCGGCCGCTTCCGCGACCGGCGGCTGGAGGAGGTGACGCTGGCTCTGGCCGCAGACATGCTGCAGTCGGCCGGGCTGGTCTCGTCCAACCAGGACGGCATGCGGCGCGCCGCCGAGACGCTTGCCGGCGGCGGCGCCGCCGCCGTTTTCGCGCGCATGGTGGCGGCGTTAGGCGGTCCGGTTGATTTTATCGAGGATCCCGAAAAATACCTGCCGAAGGCGGCGACGGAGTTTGCGGTCAACGCGACCGAAAGCGGTTTTGTCACCGGCATCGCCACCCGCGACATCGGGCTTGCCGTCGTCGGGCTTGGCGGCGGGCGCATACGGCCGGACGACAGGATCGACCATGCGGTCGGCATCACCCGGCTGCTGCCGGTCGGCGCGGAGGTGCGAGCCGGCGAGGCGCTGGCGCTGGTCCATGCCCGCAATGCCTCCGATGCCGAAGCGGCCGCCGCCGCCGTGCGTTCGGCCTATTCGATCGGCGCTTCGAAGCCGCCCGCGGAAAAAACGGTGATCCGGCGGATCCTGCCGCGCGGTTGATCCTTTTATTGCACCATGATCTTTCCGAAAACCGGTTTCCACTTTTCGCTGACGCGGACCTGCGGTTCGGGATCATGGTTCACTGGACGAGCAGCAGCGCGCCGTTCTCGACCTGGTATTTTTCCAGCCGCTGGAGAAAGCTCAGGCCGATCAAATTGGTGCGCAGCGCCTTGTCGTCGAGCACGACCGCCTGGACGCCGTCGACCGTGATCTTGCCGATCTGCAGCCGATCGACGGTCACCAGGGCAGCCTTGATCGCGCCGTTGGCGGTGTTGACCTGATGCTTGAAATCCGACGCGTTCAGCGAAACTCCGATCCTGCGCGCCGTCGAACTGTTGATGGCGACCAGCGTTGCGCCGGTGTCGATCATGCCGTCGACCTGACGGCCGTTGAGCTTGAACGCCGACGTGAAATGCCCACGCGCGTCCGCCGTGATCACGACCTTGCGGCCGAGCGGCTGCGCCGGCCTGTCGGGAGCCGCAGCCAGGTTCAGGTCCGTTTGCGTTTCGGCCGACGGGCTGGTCCCGACCGCCGATTTCAGCAGGCCTTCGAACATCTGCGGATTCGACTGGTAGAGCATCGGGAACGACGCCGATGCTGCGGCGAGCACGCCAAGGATGAGAAGATTGCGCAGCATGGACCAGGCCTTCGTGAAGGCCCATGCTTATCGCGGCATGGTGTTTGCTGCTTTAACAGATGCGGAAAGCGGTCGTTTGCGTAAACGATCGGTAAACGAGCGGCACGGTCATTTGGTCCCGTACATGCGGTCGCCAGCATCGCCGAGGCCGGGCATGATATAGCCCTTCTCGTTGAGCTGGCGGTCGATGGAAGCGGTGAAGACCGGGACATCGGGATGCGCCTTGATGAAGCGCTCGAGGCCTTCTGGCGCCGCCAGCAGGCAGAGGAAGCGGATGTTGGTGGCGCCGCGCCCTTTCAGCTTGTCGATCGCCGCGATCGCCGAATTGGCGGTCGCCAGCATCGGATCGACGACGATCACCAGCCGGTCGGCGAGATCGCTCGGCGCCTTGAAGAAATATTCGACCGCTTCCAGCGTTTCGTGGTCGCGGTAGAGACCGATATGGGCGACGCGCGCCGCCGGCACCAGGTCGAGCAGGCCTTCGAGCAGGCCGTTGCCGGCGCGCAGTACTGAGGCGAAAACCAGCTTCTTGCCCTCCAGCGTCGGCGCCTCCATCGTCTCGATCGGCGTTTCGATCGTCGTCGTCGTCAGTTCGAGGTTGCGGGTGACCTCATAGCCGAGCAGCAGCGAGATCTCGCGCAGCAGCCGCCGGAAGCCGGCCGTCGAGGTTTCTTTCTTGCGCATGATGGTCAGCTTGTGCTGGACAAGCGGATGGTCGACGACGGTGACGCCCTGCATGGTGGTCTCCTAAGCTGCGCAGTTGGTGAATGGTGAATAGGGAATAGCGAATAGTGAATAGGTTTGCGAGTTCCTGATTCAGCGGAAAATTCGCGGTTGACGGACCGCAGCGCCGGGTGAACCATTCACCATTCACCATTCACCATTCACCATTCACCATTCACCATTCACCATTCACCATTCACCACCTGCCCTTGGCATCCAGCCGGCCCAGCAGCATCGCCTTGGTCTTCCTGTCGACGAAGGCGGCCTCGATGGCGGTTCTGGTGACGGCGGCGAGCGCCTTGTCGTTCATCGAAAAATGCTCGGCGGCAATGTCGTATTCGCGCTTCAGCGACGTCCGGAAATAGGGCGGATCGTCGGAGTTGAGCGTCACCTTGCAGCCTGCCGCCAACAGGGCCGGAAAAGGATGATCGGCGAACCTGTCGAAGACCTTCAGCGCGATGTTGGAGCTCGGACAGCATTCGAGCACGACGCCTGCGTCGGCGATGCGCCGGACAAGGTCGGGGTTCTCGATGGCGCGCACGCCATGGCCGATGCGGGCGGGGCGGATGTGGTCGAGCGCGGCCTTGACGCTCTCCCAGCCCATCAGTTCGCCGGCATGGACGGTGATGCCAAGGCCCGCCTCGCGCGCGATCTCGAAAGCCCTGACATAGTCCTCCAGATCGCCCATCCGCTCGTCGCCGGCGACGCCAAAGCCGGTGACCAGCGGATGCCCGCAGCGGGCGGCGAAGCGCGCCGCCTGCTCGATCGATTCGACGCCGGCATTGCGCACGCCGGTGACGATCATGCGGCCCTCGATGCCGGTCTTGGCCTTGGCGCGCGCTATGCCTTCGCCGAGCGCGTCCGTATAGGCCTTGGACGACAGGCCGGCCTTCCCGGCGTGATCCGGCGAGGTGAAGATCTCGGAATAGATCGCGCCGTCGCGGGCGAGGCTGGTCAGATAATGATCGGCCAGCCGCGCATAGTCCTCTTCGGTGCGGAACAGGTCGGAGGAGAAGTCATAGGCGGCGAGGAAGGAGGTGAAATCGTGCCAGACGAAAGAGCCGTCCTGAATGTAGGGCGAGGTGTCCTTGCCGTATTTCTGCGCCTGGCGGATGACGAGTTCGGGCGCCGCTGCCCCTTCGATGTGGCAGTGCAGTTCCGCTTTCAGAGGCATGCAATCATCCCGTCAGGTCAGTCCAGGACATGGAGCCATAAGCATGATTCCACGACCGGGAAGCGCGGCCGAACACCGCGCCTTAAACAATAGCGTCGGCACCATCGATCGGCTATGGTCCCGCCGGTTTTATGGCGGATCAAAAATAATGTCGGTTGAGAGAACCACGGCCGTTGGCGGCATGGAAACCTCCTATGGTTTCAGGCGCGTAGGGGCAGGCGAGAAGCAGTCCCTGGTCAACGACGTTTTCCACAAGGTGGCGAACCGCTACGATCTGATGAACGACCTGATGTCGGGCGGCCTGCATCGGCTGTGGAAGGACGCCATGGTCACATGGCTCAATCCACCGAAACGAGCGGGCTGGAGCGTTCTCGACGTTGCCGGCGGCACTGGCGACATCGCCTTCCGCATCGTCGAGGCGAGCGGCAGGAACGCCCACGCCACGGTTCTCGACATCAACGGCTCGATGCTCGCCGTCGGCCGCGACCGGGCCGAGAAAAAGGGCCTGACTGATAACACCGATTTCGTCGAGGCCAATGCCGAGGAGTTGCCTTTCGCTGAGGCCAGTTTCGACGCCTACACGATCGCGTTCGGTATTCGCAACGTGCCGCGCATCAACGTGGCGCTTGCCGAAGCCTGTCGTGTGCTGAAGCCCGGCGGGCGTTTTCTCTGCCTCGAATTTTCCGAGGTCGACATGCCGCTGCTCGACAAGGTCTACGAGGCGTGGTCGTTCAACGCCATCCCCAGGATCGGCAAGGCGGTGACGGGCGAAAACGAACCCTATTCCTATCTGGTCGAATCGATCCGCAAATTTCCCAATCAGCAGAATTTTGCGGCGATGATTTCCCGCACCGGTTTTGACCGCGTGTCTTTTCGCAATTATGCCGGCGGCATAGCTGCGCTTCATTCGGGCTGGAAGCTTTGAGTCTGGCCCGTATTTTTTATACGCGACCTGCCCTTCGCCGGTCTAGAAAACCGGCAGGACAAACGCAGTCATGAGCAGTGTCGGCGCTGGTCTCAGGCTCGTGCGGGCCGGCTGGGTGTTGGTCCGCGAAGGCGTCGTGGCGGCGTTGCCGGGCGATGAGCTCTTCGGCCTGCCGAAATTCGGCTGGCGGGTGGCACGGCTGTTCACCCGCCGCCGCGCGCTTGCCTACGAGCGTGGCGATCGGCTGGCCAAGGCGGTCGTCCGGCTCGGCCCGTCCTATGTCAAGCTCGGCCAGTTCCTGGCGACACGGCCCGATGTCGTCGGCAACGACATAGCGCTCGATCTCGCCATGCTGCAGGACAAGATGCAGACCTTTCCGCAGGCCGAGGCCATTGCGGCGATAGAGGCCTCGCTCGGGCGCAAGGTCGGCGAACTCTATGCAAGTTTCGGCGAGGCCGTTGCCGCGGCTTCGATCGCTCAGGTCCATTTCGCGGAAACCCTGGAGAACGGCGTCGGTTCGCGGGTGGCGGTGAAGGTCATCCGGCCGGGCGTGCGGCGCCGTTTCTTTCGCGATCTCGAAAGCTATTTCCTCGCCGCCCGTCTCCAGGAAAGATACATTCCGTCGTCGCGCCGGCTGCGGCCGGTCGAGGTGACCCAGACGCTGGCGCAGACCACCAAGATCGAGATGGATCTGAGGCTGGAGGCGGCAGCGCTTTCGGAACTCGGCGAAAACACCAGGGACGATCCCGGCTTTCGCGTGCCGACGGTCGATTGGGAACGCACCGGCCGCGACGTGCTGACCATGGAATGGGTCGACGGCATCAAGCTGAACGACATTGCCGGCCTCGCTGCCGCCGGCCACGATCTGAAGGCGATCGCCGCCAATCTGGTCCAGTCGTTCCTGCGCCATACGCTGCGCGACGGTTTCTTTCACGCCGACATGCATCCGGGGAACCTGTTCGTCGAGCCCGATGGCACCATCGTTGCTGTCGATCTCGGCATTGCCGGCCGGCTTGGTAAGAAGGAGCGGCGGTTCCTCGCCGAAATTCTCTACGGCTTCATCACCCGTGACTATCTGCGCGTCGCAGAAGTGCATTTCGAGGCCGGCTACGTGCCGCGCCAGCATAATGTCGCGGCATTCGCCCAGGCGATCCGCGCCATCGGCGAGCCGATCCACGGCCAGCCGGCCGAAACCATCTCGATGGCCAAGCTCCTTGCGCTTCTGTTCGAGGTCACCGACCTCTTCGACATGGCGACGCGGTCCGAACTGGTGCTGCTGCAGAAGACCATGGTGGTGGTCGAGGGCGTTGCCCGCACGCTCGATCCGGCCTTCAACATGTGGAAGACGTCCGAACCGGTGGTCGGCGGCTGGATATCAGGCAATCTCGGCCCGCGTGCCCTGCTGGCCGACGCACGCGACGGCGCCAGCGCGTTGCTGGCGCTGGCCCGTCAGGCGCCCGACCTAGCCGCCCGCACCGAGCGGCTGTCGCGCGAGATCGATCTGATGGCCGAACACGGGCTGCGTTTCGATGAAAGGACGGCGCACGCCATCGGCAAGGCCGAGGCGCGCTATAGCAGATCCGGCCGGCTGGCGCTGTGGGTGATCGCGCTGACGCTGGTCTTTATCGCCTGGAAGCTGCTCTGAGTGCCTGCAGTGACAGCAGTGCTGTCATTGCTTGCACGATGCTCGTTGCCTATGATGTTAGGCAAGGAGCAATGCCATGAGTACCATCACAATCCGCAATCTGGATGACGGCGTGAAGCAGGTGCTCCGCGAGCGCGCTGCCGCGCGTGGAGTTTCGATGGAGCAGGAAGTGCGAGACACCTTGCGTGAGGTGACACTGGCTGGGCTGCAAGATGGGGGTTGGCGTTTAAAAGCGTCGCGTGATGATATTTTGGCGCGCGGACGAGGGCCAGACCATCCTATCGATCTCAAGGCGCTCAGCGATCGCATGTGGGAGGAGGGGTTTCTCTCCGGCAAGCGCATCCTGTTGATCATCGGCGGCGGCATCGCCGCCTACAAGGCACTGGACCTGATCCGCCGGCTGCGCGAGCGGGGCGTTGTGGTGCGCGTGGTGATGACCGCCGCGGCGCAGGAATTCGTCACCACGCTGTCGGTCGGGGCGCTGTCGGCCGACCACGTGTTCACCGATCTGTTCGACCGCAATGACGAGCACGATGTCGGCCATATCCGCCTTTCGCGCGAGGCCGATCTTGTCGTCGTGGCGCCGGCCACCGCCGACCTGATGGCGAAGCTCGCCAACGGCCATGCCAACGATCTCGCCTCCACCGTGCTCATCGCCACCGACAAGCCGGTTTTGATGGCGCCCGCCATGAACCCGAAAATGTGGTCGCATCCGGCGACCCGGCGCAACCGCGCGACGTTGCACAACGATGGCGTCGCATTCATCGGCCCGGCAAAGGGCGAGATGGCCGAGAGCAACGAGGCAGGCGAGGGCCGCATGGCCGAGCCGCTGGAGATCGTCGCTGCGATCGAGGCGCTGCTCGACATCAGGCCGAAGCCGCTGGCAGGCAGAAAGATCATCGTGACCTCAGGGCCGACGCATGAGCCGATCGACCCGGTGCGCTACATCGCCAACCGTTCTTCCGGCAAGCAGGGCCATGCCATCGCGGCGGCGCTGGCACGGCTGGGCGCCGATGTGCGCCTCGTCTCCGGTCCGGTTGGCATTGCCGATCCGGCCGGGGTCACCACACTGCATGTCGAAACCGCGAACGAGATGAGGGACGCGGTCGAGCGGCTGCTGCCGGCGGATGCGGCCGTGTTCGTCGCGGCGGTTGCCGACTGGCGCAGCGAGACTTCGGCCGGCGAGAAGATCAAGAAGGTGGCGGGCGAGGGGCCGCCGGCGCTGCAGATGGTCGAAAACCCTGACATTCTTGCCGGTGTCGGCCATCACAGGAAGCGGCCCAGCCTGGTCGTCGGCTTCGCCGCCGAAACGCAGGATCTCATCAGCAACGCCGAGGCCAAGCTTGCGAAGAAGGGCGCCGATTTCATCGTCGCCAACGACGTGTCCCACGAAGGCGGGGTGATGGGCGGCGACCGCAACAAGGTGCGGATCGTCTCGAAGGCCGGTGTCGACGAATGGCCCGAGATGAGCAAGGAGGAGGTGGCGACGCGGCTCGCAGCACTGATCGCCGAGCGGCTGAGGACGGTTGTCGTCTAGTCGATCTCCCCCACGAGGGGGAGATCGGCAGCTTTGCCGGCCCCGAGATCCTCAGCGCTGCAAGGCATCCGAGAATCCCGAGCGGCACGAAGGCGAGGAACAGCCAGGTGGCGACGTTCGCCGCCGCCTCACGGTTGAGGCCTTCGGAAAAACCGCTGGCATTGGCGACGATGCCGGTCAACGCGGCACCGACCGCATAGCCGATGCGCTGCATCGTCGGTACAGCGGCGGACGCGATCGTCTGCTCACCGTCCCTGGCCGATGCCACGATCACGCGTGTAACGAAGGGCCAGGCAATGCCGAAGCCGCCGCCCTGCAGCAAAGCGCAAAACAGGATCAGCGGAATCGAACCTGCCGGCACGGCGTAGGCGAAACCGGCGATGCCGGCCGCGATCATCAGCGCGCCGCCGGTGATGATCAGCCTCTCGCGTTCCGGCGGCGCATTGGCGACGAGGATCGACAGGATCGACCAGGCGATCGATTCGGCGGCGATGATATAGCCGGTGGTCAGGATCGGAATGCCGTGCAGGCTGGTCAGAAGCAGCGGCCCGTAGACGGCGAAGGAACAGGTCGCCACCGAAAAGGCGGCGACCATGGTCATGCCAGCACCGACCGGCGAGCGCCATGAGAACAGCCGCGACGGGAACAGCCGCGAGCCCGGCTGCAGCGCGTCGATGCGGATGAACAGCGCAAGCCCGACCAGGCCGAGGATGAGCAGCAGGGAGGAGCGCAGCGGGGCAATGTCGACACCGGCCGTGGCGATCAGCACGACGCTCACGGCAAGGCAGCCGAGCGCGGCAAAGGGGAAGGGCGGCGCCGTTCCAGTGATCGCCTGCGGCCGGGTTGCCTCGGGCGTGTCGAGCACGATGAAGCTCGCCAACGCCATGGCGGTGCCGCCGAGCGTGAAGATACCGAAGGCCCAGCGCCAGGAGAGCAACTCGGTCATCAACGCACCGAGCACCGGCCCACCGAAGGCTGCGACGCCCCAGATCGCCGACATGACGCCGAAAAGCTGCGGCCAGATGGCGCGTGGAAACAGCCGCTCGACCGAGACGAAGGCCAGCGATACCAGCGCGCCGCCGCCAAGCCCTTCGATCAGGCGCCCGGTCAGGAACAGCGGCATGGACGGCGCGATGGCGCAGACCAGGGCGCCGGCGGCATAGAGCAGGGCGGCGACCACCATGTTGGTGCGCAGCGCGACATAGCTCACCAGCCGCCCGGCGGCGGCGCCGGCGACGATGGCGCCGAGCTCGTAGATCGCCAGCGACCAGCCGACCAACTGAACGCCGGCGAGTTCGCCGACCATCGCCGGCATCACCGTCGCCACCATGGTTTCGTTGGTGGCGTGCAGCAGGATGCCGAGGCTGATGAAGCAGAAGCGCGCCAGATCGCCGCTCGCCCACAGCGCCCGCCAGTCGACCCTGTTTGTGCTGGTTTCCGTCACCCGCCCTCCCGAACTTTCTTATCCGCCTCAAAAATGGTGGAGCGCTTTTCGTCTCCAATGGGTACGCGGCGCTTCGCGGACGGGTTGTAAAACCTCAACCGCAGTTGAGCTCAAGCGGTTTTTTGCGGGTGCGCTGAGGGTGCTGATGAAGGTGGGATGCCAAGATTGGCGATCATGGCGTCAGCGATGATCTTCCCTGGCACGGCGGTCTCCCAAAAAGTCATGCGGCGCGGAACAGTCCAATCCTGTTCCGCGCCGCATGCAGAGCTGCGTTATGGCGCTCATTTGAAAGAGTGGATCAGTTCCAGTGAGGTGACGGCGACTGCCAGGTTGACGCCGGTCTGCGCCTGTACGTTGAGAGGCTGCAGCGAGAAGGCGCTGTTCAAGCCGCCGACCAGAAGGTTGGCGCCGCCGCCGGTTACCAGGCTGGCCTCGGCGTTGACGCCATAGTAGCTGCCGGCAAGATCGCCGGCACCACGGTCGCGGGTGGCCGCCAGAACCGCCCATATCAATTCGCCCTGGTGCGTCCTTCCGACGTCGACGCCGAGCTTGGAAATGACCCCGGTATAGGCTTCGGGGGGACCGCCATGATGAGGGCGAAAGGTGCAGGCCACGCCTTTGTTGGATGTGACGATATAGCCGGTGCCGCCGTCGATGGTGCAGTCGAGCACACCGAGCTCCAGCCTGCCCGCGCTGGCAGGGGCGGCGAGAGCCGTAGCGGCGAGGGCGGCGGCACAGGCGAGTTTCTTGATCATGGGAGGGGTCCTTCTCGCGAATAGCCTTGAACAACGGCTGAGCGTCCCAAGCGTTCCGCCGAAAACTTGGCGCGATCAAGGCGGGCGTCAATGCACACAGTCGTTGAAGATTTCGAAGCCATGCCAAACGGGCAGGCCCGCCATGTCAGGCCGAAACGCCGCCGTCGGTCAGCTGGTGCTGGTGCGCGCCAGGCCGTCCTTGGCCGGCTGGTAGGTGGGGCTGAGGCGCACGGCCTCGCGATAGGATTTTGCCGCCTTGGCCTTGTCGCCGCGCCGCTCGTAGATCAGCGCCTGGTTGGACCAGGCTTCGGCATTCTTGCCGTCGAGCTTGATCGCCATGTTGATGTCGGCGAAGGCGTTGTCCTCGTCGTTCGTGGCGAGATAGGAGAGGCCGCGGCCATTGTAGGGTTCGGCGGCGTCCGGCGCCAGCGAGATGGCGGTCGAGAAATCCTCGATGGCGAAAGCGTGCTGGCCCTGGCTCTGATAGATCAGGCCGCGATTGTGATAGGCGCGCGCGTCTGTCGTGTCGAGCTGGATCGCCTTCTGGAAATCGTTGAACGCTTCCTGGATGCGGTTGGCTTTGCGGTAGAGATTGCCGCGGCCGATATAGGCGGCGTCATAGTCGGGATTGATCTGGATCGAGCGGTTGTAATCGGCAAGGGCGGCCGCCTGGTCGCCGAGGAAGCGCTGGATGAGAGCGCGGTTCGAATAGGCCTGGTAGAAATTCGGATTGAGCTGGATGGCGGTGTCGAAATCCTTGAGCGCCGCCTGATACTGGCCGCCGCGGCCATAGGCCGAGCCGCGCACATTGTAAGCTTCCGGGTCCTGAGGACTGCGCTGGATGACGGCTGACAGCGAGGAGATGTTCTCGGCCGACCCTTGCGCCCTGTCGATGTTGGTGAATTCGCCGGTCGGGGCTGCTGTCTGGCAGCTGGCGAGCGCCAGCCCGGAAAGCAAGGTTGCCGTCAGGGCGAAGCCGCGCATTGCGGTTCTGCGCTCCACGCTAATTGCGTTCATGTCTGCTCTGTCCTCACTGCCCGCCCGCGCCGTCAGGTCTGTTCCCTCTCCGAACCGGCCCTCTGCGAACTGGTCGAATTCAAAACAAAAAGGTGGCGGCGATTACACATCGCGCCACCCTTGGTATCCTTCGAAAAGGACGAAAAATTGACGTCAGAACCGCGGCGGACGCGGCGCGCCGGCACCAGCGGCACCAGCCGCCACCGGGCGCGGCGTCATCGGCAGCAGACCTTCGCGCTGGGCGCGCTTACGGGCCAGCTTGCGGGCGCGGCGAACGGCTTCCGCCTTTTCGCGGGCGCGCTTCTCGGAAGGCTTCTCATAATGTCCGCGCATCTTCATTTCGCGGAAGATGCCTTCGCGCTGCATCTTTTTCTTGAGCGCGCGAAGCGCCTGATCAACATTGTTGTCGCGGACGAGTACCTGCACGGGCAATCCTGTCTTTCGGGTTTTGTTAACAACAGGCAAGTGGCCATAGTCGCTTGCCTCCGCGGCGGTCTACACCACGAATTGTGGCGGCTGATAGCAGAATCATGCCGCTCTGTCCACTGCCGAAACGAAAAACCCGCCTCAGCGGCGGGTCGACGGCGCAAATCACACCATGCGCAAACCAATAGCATAACTGCCGTCACAAAGCAAGGAATTGCGACCTCTGGCAGGGCAACGAGTCCAGGTTAACGGAGTTGGAGAGCTGCCATCAGGTAGTCGGTATCCCAGGTTGCGAGTTTTCG
>NZ_JBVVPX010000057.1:0-21519 GCF_055811375.1 Mesorhizobium sp. WSM4848 | reverse complement strand
ATTAGCGCCTGCGTCTGTTGGCAGGTCATGGCGCGGGTGTCCGGCCTGGCCTGGGCGAGGGTTGTGAAGGCAAGCGTCACCGCTGCCGAGGTCAACGCAATCCGGCGAATGGACATGACGAGACTCCCATAATGAGCCAGTTGGTTGACAAACTCGCATGTCGCAGGGCAGCTGTGCAATGGCGGCCTGCCTACCTGCTGCTGCGCCCAGTTCCGGTATATTAGCGACATCTTGACTAAAATGCCGCCCGCTCCAGACTCAAATTCATGGCGCGGGGAATTGGGATTGGAGATCTGGTGGCGATCACGGCCACCGTCCGGAGAGGGGTCACTGAGGACCGCGTGAGCGTGTCCATCCTCCCCCCTTACAATTTCCCGCATTCGATCATTGACCAGAAAGGCCAGCCGATCGAGCTTACCGGCGAGGTCACGCGGATCGATGAGGATGCCGGGAAGGTGACTGTCGCTCTAGGGCCTCAGGTCACCGTCGACAGCGACAAGGTCAGGCTGGTCGAGAAGTACCGGCCGGCGAAACGCAAGAATCCCCTGCGTGACATGGTCGATTAGTTCATCGGTGGGCGAACTTGCGTTTTGCGCGACAAAGGAGAAAGCTCCCCCGTCTTCAACGCAGGGGAGTAATTGGGATGCGTGGTCTTCGGGTGCTACTTGTCTTGGCGATTTGGTTTTGCCCGCCGCTCCTGCAGGGAGCAACTTCATGGATAAGAGCACATGCCTGCAAGGCGCTACAAGGATCATGCGTGACCTAGCCGACCACATCAATGGGGTCAGTGAACGCCTCGCTGCCTGCGTCAACTACATTAACGATCGGGAGGTCGAGAACCACAACAGCCAGCAGGATTTGCTCCGCGAGCTGGCGGGACAGATTGCCTCATTGGAGGATAGGCTCAGTGACCTTGAACGGCGCTAGCAGAATGACCCGCCAATCTTTTGCCGAAGAGCTTGAAAGCGCTGCCGATCGCATCGCCGATATGTCGCGCGCGGATCTGCAGATCATCCTGCGGCGGGCTGCATTGATACTCAGAAACGTCTCCGGCGTGCCGCTAGAGCCCGCAACGGAGGACGCTCTCAACTCCATCGCGGCCGAAATGAAAATTGGCCGGTCGGACCTCATTCAGATCGTGCTGCGCGAATGGCTGGAAACCAACGCCTATCTGCCAGTGTGCGGAATCGATGAAGAGAGCGAAACAGACGGGAGCGCGTAGGATTCAGTCTACCGCTCTCGCGTAATTACCGGATTCGCCAAGCTATTCACGGCGGCGGACCCAATCCGCCCGGCCGGCGCCATTACAGGGCAATCTAACCCCCTAAGCGGCGCCGGCCTTCCCTTGTGGCGTTGCCAATCAGCAATCTTCGGTGGTCTTCTTCATTTGGCCGGGGGCGGCGGTCTTGGCGTCCGTGTCCTGCTGACCAGGTGCGGCCTCCTGCGCGCTGCCGGTCTGCTGGCCAGGAGCGCAATCCTTGGCCGAGTTCGGGTTCGTGCCGCTGGTGGTGGTGGTGTCAGTTCCCTGATCGGTTGTAGTGGTTGTGGCTCCCTGATCGGTGCTGGGCGTGGTCGTAGTCGTGGTCGTGGAGGTTCCGCCCGAAGTTCCGCTCGTCGTCTGGGCAAAGGAAAGCCCGGCGGAAAGCGCTAACACGGCCGAGGCTAAAAGGATTCGTTTCATACTCTTTCTCCTGTCTTAAGCGCACGACGCGCTCAGAAACCAACACGCGCACAGAAGGAATGTTCCAGTGATGGTGCTCACCCTCGGAATCTTTCTGTGTGCCAGTGGAGCCTGGCGGATCTGCGGATTACCGAGCCGCACGCCACGGGCCTTGACAGCTGCGAGCGCCTCTTTCGTGCGCTGTGAAATCATGGCGCGTTCCTGTTCGGCAACGGCTGCCTAGATGTGAAGCATGAAAGGCGATACGTCCGCGCCCAGCTCTGCGACAATGCACGGCGTCCGCTTCGCCATAAGAGCCGAGATATCCCACCTGAGAGCATACGTGAGCTTAATATCTGCACTTGCTGCAGGAAAACCGGCTCTGGCACACCAACGACTGCAAAGGCCGATGGAGATGACAGTGATCGTCATGCCTGCAGCCATGCCCTTGAACACGCCAGCCTGCTTATCCGTCAACAAGATCAACATCCCTCGCAAGCGGGCCCAAATAGTCAATCGTGCAACGAAGAACCCAACATGCGCCATAAAACACTTCGACACGAGTGGGTACAAGATCGAGTTGGTGCCCAGTTGCCCGCTCTCTGATGGCGACCACGTCCACTCTCGCCGTCTGACAGATGTTGTCAGCCACCGCTGATCGAATCCGCGAAATGCCGCCAATTTCCACCAGCGGCCAGCGCCTCGATGCCGAGCTTCGCGAAGGCTCCCCGCGAGCCTCAACGGCGGCCGCCGCCGCGACCACCGCCACCGCCGAAGCTGCGACCACCGCCACCGCTGAAGCTGCGACCACCGCCACCACCGAAGTTGCCGCCACCGTAGCTACGGTTGCCATAACTGCCGCCGGTCGGCGGGATATAATGCCGGCTCGAAATCTGCCGCTGATTGCCCCGATACCGCGCCTGTACATCCCGATTAAGATTGGACGGCAGCTGCCGGCTCGCAGTCGGGCGCTGCGTAGACGGCCGTCGCTGTGTTGTGTTCCGAGTTGGCGGGCGCTGCTGCGCCGCCGGTCGCTGGGATGTCCTCTCCTGTGCGCGGTCACGAACCGCGGCGCCAGCGCCCGCTCCGCCGACCCCTGCAAGTGCCTCCGCGCCCACACGCTGCTGGAGCCGGTCGCGCGCCTCGGGCGAGAGACCCCGAAGCCCTTCGCCCGCCGGCAGCAGCTCGCCGCGCTCGGGCGGCTTCACGTCCTGCCAACCGCCGTCGAACACCTGCCAGCCGTCGCCGGTGTTCCGGTAGACCTGACCGTTTCGGCCAGCATACATGTCCCCGCGCCGTCCCTCATGGACGAACCCCTGGCCGGCGGAGGTCTTCCAGCGCAGCGTCGAGGTGCCGCCGGCACCGGTGCGCGCGGTTATCCGCGCCCACTCGGATCCGCTTTTGACCCCAGCCGATTTCCACGCCCCATAGACGTTACGTCCACCTGCTACGTAGCCGGCCTTGTCCGTGCGCGGATTGGCCGCCGCGACGAATCCGGCCGAGCCCTGCGGACCCCAGACTGCCCCGGCGCGGCCATAGGTGCCGGTGCTCGGGTTCCAACTCCGCACGCCTGCAATGCCGCGATACGGGCCATAGGCATAGCCGTAGCGACCGTATACCCCTCGGATCGGGTTGTAGTAGGCGCCGATGCCCCAGGTTACGGGGCGCGGGTAGTAGATCGGGTAATCGTAGTCAGGCGAGTCGTACCAATATGGGGGATAGTACCAACCGGTCCCATAGACACAGGAGTCCCAGGCCAGGAAGCAGTTCAGGTAGCCCATCGTATAGCGGTACCAGACAGCGTCCGGCTCGGTGTCGTGAACGCGGACATAGGTGACATTGTACAAGGGCGAAGAGGGCGGAATTTCGTAAATCTCCTCCGCGACCTCGGTGGCCAGTTGCCACGGACCTTCCGGGCTGTCGCCCACGAACCAGACCCCATCCTGAAGCACGAAATATTGCGAACCGACTTTGATTACGGTCTCGGTGGTGTTTGTCGCATAGGCGAGATCGGTCCCCTCGATGGGCGCGAACTGCGCCTTGCCCGCATAGGCAACCGTCGGTGTGATCGATCCCTTCTCTACGCGAGCCGTGGTCGGGATGCTTGCCCTGAGCCGCGCCTCCACGCTTTCCGAGGTTCCCGGAACGGACGCCCTGACTGCGTAATAGGGCGCATCCTGGGGAATGTTCAGGAAATCGGCAGGGAGCTCCGGCGTCGCGAAGGTCCACGGCCCTTTCAGGTCTGGAGAGCGGAACCAGCGGCCGGACAGAAGCACGTACCATTGCTTACCGGCTTTGTCGAAGAAGACGTCCGTCTCGGTGTTCGATGCCCACTGCAGCGAGGTGGCGGGAACTTCCACGAGCGCCGGCTCGCCCACGAACAGGATCAACTCAGAAGGCTGATTGGTGGTGACAATCGTCGGCGCTCCCCCCTGCGGATACGGCTCGGGCGGTAAGGCAGCGCGCGCATCGTCCCAGTTGCCGTCCTTTGGCAAGTCTTTCAGCAGCGGCGGCAGATCGGTGACCGGCCTCCACGGGCCGTCGACTGCCTTTGCAGTCAGCCAGTGCCTGTCGTCGCGCAGGAACAGTGCGCCGCCTTCGTCGACCCGGAAGAGGTCCCAGTTCGTATTGACCAGGAAGGAGAGCCCGGTCTTCCCCTTCACCGGGGCAAAGATGGGGGCCCCGTCGGTCTGGAGGAGGAGCGCCGGGATCGTTGACAGGAATATCCGCGGCGGATCCGCCTTGAGCCCTGGCACATCGGTCATGCGCTTCTGCTCGGTCAGGCTTGCCGTCACGCGGGATTCCGGGACGGTGATCGGGCCGGTCGGCAACAGCTTTCCGGTGTCGACCGACAGCGCCGTCAACTCATCGCGGCTCAGGCTCGAGAAGTCCAGGCTCGATATGGTGATGTTGGTAATAACAATCTCATCGGCGTCCTCGTCGTAGGACGTGTCGCCCTTGAGGCCGATGACGCCGAAAACTGGCTGGGCATCCGGCGTCTTCACGTACTCGGCCGCGACCAACGCCTCGATCGTCTTGAAATCTGTCCAGTCGGTGAACTGCGGCTGATATAGAACCATGCGGCCCTTGCCCGTTTCATAGACGCGCGGCCAGGCTTCCGGGTCGTCTGTCTCCTTCAGGTATTGGCCGCTGGCGAATCCCTTTTTTCCCTCCACCGTGACGGCGCACCAGGTGCCCGCGTCATCGCAGTCGCCAATGTCGATGCTGGTGCCAACGGGGAGTGTTCGCATGGCTGAGTAACTCGTCCCAGGCCCCGAACGGAAGTTCACGTTGGTCGTGGTTACACCTGGTGCTGCGATCGCCACGGCAGCGACAGTGGTCCATATAAGTGCGAAAACGACAACTTTGCGCATGAAGTTTCCTCCCGCAGCCCTTGTCAGGCTGCCTCCCAAGCACCCTCAGATCGATCCGCCTCGACTTAGCCTCACTTCACTGCATTCCACAGTAAGTATATCTTCCGGCGAAACTCACGCGCCCCCAACCTCTGCTTGCACCGTGTTCCAACCTATAATTTGCAACGGCGGAACACAAACGGCTTTGTACTTTCAAGAACTCTTCCTTACATATGCCAGCTAGCGTCGGCCATGCGGTCGCCGGCCGGCTCGCGCACAACCAGCCCTAGCAATGCCTGCCCATGCGTGATCCTGTCACGATAGACTTGGCGCATGATGGCCCACAACTCTCCCGTGGGCAACCGCGGGATGGGAATCCGGCACCCTGACCCGAGCAGCTTGTTGACTGTTGTCGGATGAAGACAACGGGCTTACGCTTGTTGATGCTGGGTAATCTGACGGTGCTAAGCGAACCAGAGCAGGAGCCGAGATGAATACCAACGATGTCATGACCAAAAACGTTGTCACGGTTTCGCCTGATCACGGCGTCAGGCACGCAGCGACTATCATGCTCGCCAATCGTGTGAGCGGGCTTCCGGTGACCGATGACGAAGGCCGGCTGGTCGGTCTCATCAGCGAAGGTGATCTCTTGCGCCGAGTAGAACTCGGACTTGGGGCTATTGCCAGTTCGGCCGAGCTGGCTCATTCGGTCAAGGAACGCGCTCGTGCCTATGTCAAGTCCAATGCGTGGAAGGTCGCCGATGTGATGAGTTGCGATCTGGTCGTCGTGGACGAAGAGACCCCGCTGGCCCGAGTGGCCTTCTTGATGGCACAGCATCGGATCAAACGCATACCTGTCATGCGAGGCAGCGCACTGGTCGGCATCGTGAGCCGCGCTGATTTGCTCCATGCGATAAGCGGTGCCAAGCCGGATGAAACGGCTGCCGGGGACAAAGCGATCCGCCGCAGCATAATAACCCGCCTCAATGAGCAAACCTGCCTCGAAGGAAAGGCTGTGACCGTGACCGTGACCGACGGCCTGGTTCATCTTTGGGGAAACGTCGATACGGATGACTGCCGGAATGCCGCACGCGTCGTTGCGGAAAGCGTGCGCGGTGTGAGGGGTGTCGTCCAACACTTTCCACAAGAAGAGCCGGACAGTCACCGCGACGGAGGGTAAAAAAACTTTCTATGCGGCGTACACCGCGACCTACGAATGGAAAAGGATCTACGGTCGCGAGTTGCTCCATTCAGGACCGCTTTTCACCCATCAGCTTTCGCATCTGTGGGTGGACTTTCGGGGCATCCGCGATGAGTTCATGCGCCGGCGCGACAGTGATTATTTCGAGAACAGCCAGCAAGCGACTTTCGGCAGCAGGAGTATGCGATTCGCAATCCAATGAACTTGTCGGCTACGGAGCGCATTGTTGGTGATTTACGGCGGGCGAAGGACCTGGGTGGGTGACACGAGTGGTCAATGGCGACGAGCGTCAGTTCTTTGACTACAACGCCAGCGGTGCCCCGTTCGGCCCGGATGACGGGACCGTCGCGCCCTCGGTCGCCGTTACCTCGCTGCCGTTCGCGCCAGACAGTCCGCACGGATGAACCTTGGAATGACGCGGTCCCTACGGATTCAGACCTTCGTTCAATCAGTCGTTTGCGGTGGAAGATGGCGATCAGAGTCGGTTCGGGGTCCAGGTCCACCGACCATCCTCGCCACATTCGAGAACAGCTTGATAGAAATCACGCGCGATTTGGGTCTGTCCGATGTTGATGCTGGTTATCGAGCTCTCAGAGAGTAGGTGCAGTATCTTCTCGAGTTGTTCGGAGCCCAGTGTCATCTCGACCCGATCCAGAACGACGAACCGCGGCCCTGAGAGAAGAACATTCGCAAGGGCCAAAAGCTGTTGCTCGCTCAGGGACAGCACCTTTTGCCAGTCCTGCTCCCCATCGAGCCCGCCTTCCTGGCTGGTTAGCTTTTCGAGGCCAAGCTCATGCAAAACGCTGAGCATGCGAGAATCCGGAATTTCGCTTTCCTTTTCTGGACGCAGCAGAATCCGACGAAGGATACCTGATGGCAGGTAAGGCCGCTGAGGGAGAAACAGGATGTCGTCGGGGCGGACGATCCGCCCGCTGCCAGGAGTCGGAATACCAGCCGTCGCCCTGAAGAACGCCGCCCCTGGTGCCTCACTGGATCCAGTGACCAAGACACGGATCCCAAACGGGATCGATACCGACAACTCCCTGAGAAGAGGCGCCCCGTTGGTCGAAGCCAAAGTGAGCCGCTTGTAGGTCAAAGGCCCGTCCTGATCGACGATTTCGATGTCAGATTCTATTGTGTGTGATTTTTCGATCGCCTCCTGCAACGCACTCAGCCGAGACACTACGGCAGCGAAATTCGAGATCGAGTTGAACTGTCTGACAATCAACGAAAACGCACCGACAAGCATTGCGAACGCTGCGCCCGACTGGGTGACGACACCGAACTCGATGTCTCCTCGTATAAAAGCCGGAGCAATGATCAGGTCCGGAACGATCTGAATCATCCAGTTGTAGCCGCCGGTGAAGAAACCCAGGTTGCGATCAACAGCAGTAATCTCGCGTATATTGGCGACCAAGTCGTCAAGTCGGTGCAGCAACCGGGCTTTCTGTCGCCCCTCGCCGCGCGTCAACATAACCGACTCGGCGTTTTCGCGAACGTGAATGAGGCTCGATCGGAAGCTGGCTTCCTTGTCCAGCCGATCGTAGTTCAGGCTGATCAGCGGCCGCCCCAGAGCAATCGTGATATACGACCCGCACGCCGCATACACGACAGCCACGCCAAAAAGCAACGGACTGATCGACCACAGCACACTGGAAAACGTCACCACCGTAAGAGCGCTGCTAAACAGCATGATCACGAAAGAGAGGGTGGTGACCGTGAACGCGCGAACATCATCGGCTATTCGCTGGTCCGCATGGGTAAGTTTTCCCGAGACGTCCAGGCCATAGTAAGCTCCGTCTTCAAGATAGAGATTGACGGCGCGCCGGGTAAGGAATTCGCGCCAAAGCAGCGCCAGCCGTTGTTCAGTAAATCGCGCGAAGACACCGACGACGGTGAGAGCAACGAATACAGCGACGTAAAAAATTGCTTGCCGGATGAACTCATCAGTCTGCCGCTCGACGATTGCGGTCATGAAGTTCCGGCCGACGTAGTTGTTTACAACATTCAGCCCGCTCATACCACACAGCAGCATTATCAGCGCGGCAAACATGACCTTCGCTTTGTATCCGACCTCAGATCTCAAAAGAATCTTGACCGTGCGCACAAAGCGAGCTGCGGTTAACTTCAGGGAAGTTTGCTGCTGGTCCATGTCAGTCCCCTTGCCACTCGAGCGGGTGATCTGATTGAGGAGCCCTAGTTGGCGATCCCGTCCCAGCCAAGCAGAGTGTTAGCCACCAACCCGATAGGCGATGGTTACGCACCCTGCTCCGAATGTCGACGGTGAGCCTTCCCTCCCAGCGACAATGGATGCGCTACAGGTCATCCCTGCAATCATCGGCACTCTCGGCGGCACTTGATCGATCTTGATCAGCACTGGAATTCGCTGAGCGAGACGAACCCAGGTGAATACAGGATCTACATTGGGCAAGCCTTGTGTGCTGCTTGCCGCGTTCGTTTGGCGCAATTGGTCCATCAGATACGAAGAGGAAACCGGGTCGGTCAGATCCTCATCACCACGCGCCCGTCGATCTTGTTTTGCCGCATTCGGCCGAAAATGTCGTTTATGTCCTCAAGACGCTCGGTGGAGTAGTGAACCTTCACCTTCCCGTCGCCCGCAAACTGAAGGCATTCGGCCAGGTCCAGCCGGGTTCCGACAATCGACCCTCTGATGGTCTTGCGGGTCAGGACGGTATCGAAGATGTCGAGTTCGAACGAGCCGGGCGGCAATCCGACAAGAGACATCGTGCCGCGTTTCGCAAGCATGCCAAGCCCTTGCCGGAACGCAGCCGGTGAGACCGCCGTGACAAGCACTCCCTGAGCTCCACCGCAAAGCTTGTGGGCTTCCGCTACCGGATCAGCTGTCTTGGCGTTGATCACAGCGCTCGCACCCATTTTCCTTGCCAGGTCGAGCTTCTCATCGGCTATGTCGACAGCGATGACGTCGAGACCCATTGCCTTTGCGTATTGCACGGCCACATGGCCGAGCCCGCCAATGCCAGAAATCACGACCGTATCACCTGGCTTGGTATCGGTTTCCTTCAGCCCCTTGTAGACCGTTACTCCGGCACAAAGGATCGGGGCAGCTGCATCCCAGTCGAGGCCATCGGGCAGGTGGCCGACATAGTTTGGGTCCGCGAGTACGTACCCTGCAAAGCCCCCATTGACCGAATAGCCCGTGTTCTTTTGCGAGTCGCACAAGGTTTCCCAGCCGCCGAGGCAGTGCCTGCAATGCCCGCAGGCGGTGTAGAGCCAAGGTACGCCAACCCTGTCGCCTTCCCTCACCGCGGTCACACCGGCGCCTACTGCTGCAACAGAACCGACGCCTTCGTGTCCTGGTATGAAGGGGGGATTGGGTTTTATAGGCCAGTCGCCGTCCGCCGCGTGCAAATCCGTGTGGCAGACACCGCAGGCTTCGATCTTTACCAGGATCTGGCCTTGACCAACCTCTGGCACTGGCACCTCATCGATCAGCAACGGTTCCTTGAACTGGCGCACCACGGCCGCCTTCATCGTTTTCGCCATTTGTGAACCTCCCTTGTGCTGGCGTCGAATTGACCGTTGATCAGATCCCGCATCGCGACAATGCGTTCACGGCTCGCTAAGTGTGCGCTCGGGTATTGCAGATGCAAGACGCCAGTGCTGGCGATCCAACTCGTTTACTGGTCTCGTGACTACAACCTCGAAACCGGCATGAGAAATTCCCAAGCATGGTTCCCCCGGCCCAGGACACCGTTGCTTCGACCGTGCCTAGGTGAATTTCGCTCCTAGCGTTTAAAGTGCCCTGCAAGGGGTCGTCCGTCAACGCGAATACCGGCTAGAGTACTGAACTCGGCGGCGGAAAAACGTTCTCTAACCTGCGCAGGGCCATTAGCCTGGCGGCCGCCATGTTGGCGTACTTGTGCCGGATGAGATGCAACGATTGCATCGAGCGGCTATTGCCTAACCTGCGCAAAACCTTGACGCGGGGCAAAGATACCGGGCACCACAGGTCGGTTCTCAAACAGGAAGCTTGCGCCAGGTCCTGACATTCCCGCAGGGTCCAGCGACAGTCGCGTTTCGGAACCCATTGGCGACATTCCTAAACCGGGATCACGGAGTGGCCGGACGTTTTTAAGGCAGAGCAAAACTCTCTGTCAGTATGCGGCGTTAGTATGCGTCGGCTACATGCATGCGAGCGCCGCGACCCAAGCGTCTCCCGAGTAGAGTGCGGAAGAAGAGTATGGCGGCTTCCGAACGCTGCCAGTGGGCCGTGCTACGGTCGAAATTTTCACCAGGCGATCATACTAAAGCTATGCACGATGATCTGCAGACCGAGAGCTGCCTGGGTAACCCCCAGCACCACCGCCAATACCTGAAGCGCCGTTCCGATCCACCTTAGAATAGTCTCCGCGAACATCATCGCCAACCAGTCCATCGCCAGGATCAGCAATACGATAACGGCCACGGTCAAACCCTTCCCTTGGCGGCCGCTCGCCAACGTCGCGAAAACGACTACAGCGGCGATACCATAAGGCGTGACGATCGTCGGAAACGCCAGCGGTGTGAGGGCTAGTCGCAGATTTGGCGGGTGGCCCGGCTCCGGTCGATGCGGCAGGCCGGCAGACGGATGCAAGACGGTTCGCAAGGCCACGAGAAACAAGATGATGCCTCCGGTCATCGCCAGTACAGGCAATGAGATTTCGAAATTCTCGAGCATGGTGCGCCCAAGCAGGCCGGCGATCGCCAACGCGGCTGCCGAGAAAAGGATCGCTCTCGTGGCCATCCGTCGCCTAAAGCGAGGGTCGCAATTGCCGGTAATGGCTACGAAGGGTACCAGGATCTGGATCGGCCCAAGCATAAGAAAAAGCATGAGGAACATTTTGCGCGCGCCGAAGTCCATCGCCGGCGTGCCCGCCCCAAGCGGCGATTGCGCAATGGATTGCACGGGAAAGCAGACAGCCAGCACCATCGCCACGACGGGGATTAGGAGAATCGTGCGGCTAGCGCGCCGCAGTCGGGGTTTTTCATGATGGATTGAGTGTGGCGAACTAGGGTCGAGCGCGTAAGATAGAGCAGCCCGGGGGATCATCTCCCGCAGACAGGCCATCATCGATCAGTCTCCAGCCACGAGAGCGCCTGTTCCTTTTGCTCGAAGCCGAAGAGCCGGATTTCGGGGTGGACGAAAAAGCCGGCGATTCGCGGAATGATCTTCAGAAACCTGCCGTTCGTTACAATCGCAATGCGTTCGATCGCTCGATGGTGATCTGCGACAAATTTCAGGTGTGCTGCAAAAGCCGCGAAGTTCCGCCATCCGGGAAACGATTTCATATGGATCACCAGACCGCTGACTTTGCCCTTTGAAGCAATGACCGGATCAAGCTCTTTCGCGATCTTCTCAAAGTCGGCTTTTTCGAGCGGCCCTTGTGGCGTAATCACCAGGATGCTTTGGTCGCGCAGAGGCTCAAGCAGAATCATGGCCAGACCTTTCCTCAACTCTTTTTTTGCCCGATCGACCGGAGGCGACCCGTCCATTGAACTTCTGGAAGCTCGTCGAGCACAACGCAAATCAGGCGATGATCCCGCAAACGACAACCCAAAAGACAATCTGAAATCACGAACACGCTCTGAAGCTGATCTGAACTTATTCCCTATTCTAAATCTGCGAAAGAACGGCTGTCGAACCAGTGAAGGGCTCCGCTCGCGCTGCTTCGCGCGCAGCACTGTTTCGGCTGGTAATGCCAACACTGCCGCGTCCACGGCCGCGTCAGGGGTGCAAGTTCTAAGCCCCTCGCAGGGAACGGCATTTGGGCTTCTGTTGCTCGCGTGTCAGGATGTCGGTCTATGCCGGAGCGATGTGTCGAGCGCCGGGCGCCAGTGCCTAGTTGGAATCGATGGCAATGCCTCACCGACGGTGTCATGCAGCCTGTCCAGATTCGGTGAAGCTTGATTGATTGTGACAGACAGACTGCCAAGCCGCTGACCTCGGCGACAGCGTGACGGTTTCAAGTTCTAGGCCGGTCTTCGCCTGCTGCCGATCAGTGTTGCAAGTGATACGCTTGACCTGCCGATCGTAATTGCTCGAGTGTCTTTCCTGCGCAATCTCCCTCTCCGACTACAGGAACCGCCGGTTCGGCCTTGCCCGTCCGAGTTATTGTGGCGGCCTGACGGTCGGGAGAAACATATACGGCAACTCCGTCTGGGTTAATTGTGGATAAGTAGAAAGCGCGTTGAACGCCGCTAACCGCACAACGTACCAAGACGGGGAAGTCATCAAAAGACGCCTCCGCAGAATATGCGTCAAAGGTAGGGAAGTTCGCAAACAGCGATAATGCAACGGCGGCGAAAGCTGTTCTGTTAGCCATATATTTGCAGATGCGTTCCCGTTCCATCTTCCCCTCCATGTTTCAACCGACATCCGCGCGGATGAGCGGCTCTTTTCGACAGAGCAGTTTCGCGCAGACAGGGTCTTCAGGCAAGATTAGGCCGCGGCGCAAGCCCCGTCGCCGCGCTTCAGTTTAGACCTACATCGGTCCGACAAAGTTGCCCTTTCTTCTCAGGAGCATTAGCGACCGTACCTGGTGTTTGAGTGGCCAGCTCGGTCTCAGATGCTCAGTCTGGAGCGAATTCCCTGCCGGTCAGCCACAACGCTCTCTTCGTTGACGCTGAGTTCCTTGGGGAGCGAATATCCGCTCCTTACCTCCATTCGGGACTTTCAGCCTAACCTTTGTGGAGGACGGTATTGGGTCAGATCGCGTCATGCAACGCTCGCAACTGAATGACCGCAAAAGGGTCGAACTCGGTCGCTTAGAGTGATTTGGGTTTGGAGGCGAGAGTGGCCGGCCATGAGGAGGTCCCGAACCTGAACGTGTCGGTCGGGCGCGCCTGATAGGGGGCCCACAGGCCACCCCCACCCCCCGCGACCGACGAACCCCGGCGGGGTTGGGCCCGGGGGCGCCTACGATGGCAGATTGCCTGTGCGTTCTCATCGGCGCAGGTCGATAATTTTGAAATCCGCTTCCAAGCCGTCTCCTTCCGCCGAGATAGCGAATGGGCTCACCATTATCTTGGATCGATCATATAGGTCGACAAACAGCCGCTTTGCTGGCTCGAGGTCGGGAGCGGAAAGCTCCTCGTCGTTAACCTCAACCGCCCAGTCGCCATAGGGCGTGCACCAAGTTTGGCCAACCTGGATGCCGCCAAGCGTGGTGTCGACGAAATAGTGGCCGCAATCGTTTATCCAAAGCTGCAGAGCCATTTCCGCCCCCAAAAATCAAGAAATTGTCGCATGGCTACCAGCGCGAACCAAGCGGTGTCCGCAAAACGGGATCCGCAGTCACGGTCACATCGTCCTTGAGCTCGGCAGCAACTGGTTCAAGGGGCGAAGACAATGATTTTGCCTCGCCCTTGAGTGGCTTGGCGCACATACTTCCCGTGGATGCCAGCATTCTCGAGACTGCAGTCGGTGTGTACTGCGTTCCAGCACTCGACAGATACCCCGCGTCCGCCAACGCCTTCGCTACGTCAGAGTCCCGCTGTTTGACGACTGCGATACGTCGGTCTGTCGACGGGACTTTCCTCATCGCTCGAGAACACTCTAGTTTCCATGCTCCTTCGGCTCTTTCGCGGGAAAGTGTTCGACTACGCTATTCACGCCCTGTACGCTTTCGGCAACGACGCGCGCCGCATTGCGACAGTCTTCTGCGACGTCGCCCCACAGATGCACCGTTCCGTCGTCGACCGTAACTGTCACGTTATTGTCCTCGAGTCCGGTGTTGTCTCTTAGTCGGGCCATAATGCTGCGGCGGATCGCATCGTCTCCGCGAGCCGTTTTATCCGGGCGCGCGGCTACAACGAGACGAAGAAGATCAGCACGGCTAACGACACCAACCAGCGCAGTTCCCCGGACAACTGGAAGGCGCTTGACACCGTGTTCTTGCATCAGGGCCGCCACACGCGAAACAAGCATCTCTTCATCGACCACAATCGGATCAGGACTCATTACATCGGCAACGCTCCATGCGTTCCTCTTGACGTAACTCCGGGCTCGCTCATCTCTCGAAAAAACTGGTCCCTTCGGACTGTCGCTGCTTGCGAGCCCGAGCTCAGATCGGCGCAAAAGGTCGCCCTCGCTGATGACGCCAATCAGCCTGCCATCGTCGTTGACGACTGGAAGTCCGCTGACACGATGGGCTAGCATGATCCTGGCGGCCTGCCTGACACTGTGGTCGGGCGATACCGTCGCGACGTCAGCTGTCATCACATCTTTGGCTTTCATCTAACTCTCCGCTGCAAGGTGGCATGAAGTGTCAAAGAGACGCGCCTTAGTCGCCGCAGCAAAAGCAGCTGGCCGCATCCAGCTGCGCTGCGATGGAACCGAATTATCGAGTCCTGCGACAACTCAAAGTCCGCCATGCAGCGGGTCAGGCAGGTTGGCTGAACACCGTCACTGGCGGTGGCGGGCCGTTAAAGCGTTCGACCTCCGCTAGGGCGGTTTGGCCGCAATTCCCCTGGGCCAATTTCGACGTCGCAATGCCCGTGGTCAGGTTGTTGACGTCGCCATAGCGGCACAGGCTGCCGATCTCGCGTGCGTCGAGCGGGTCGAACCAGCCGCCCTCGTCGATTCGGATTACGCCCGGGCGGATCTCCTCGGTGATTTTTAGGCCAGCGAGGATTTGACCGCGGTCATTGAACACCCGCACCACGTCGCCGTGCGTCAGACCGCGGGACTCTGCGTCTTCGGGGTTCATCCAGCAGGGTTCCCGACCGGCGATCGCATAGCCCTGGCGGTTCACCGTGCCGCAGAGCTGCGAATGCAAACGCATCTGTGGGTGATTAGCCGCGACGTGTAGGGGATATTTTGCCGTGGGACCGCCCAGGCGTTCAATCGGCTCGATCCACGTCGCATGCGGCGGGCAGTCGTCGTAACGGTATTTCTCAATCGCCGTCGAATAGAGTTCGAACTTGCCCGAGGCAGTGCCGAGCGCGTTCAGCAGCGGATCAGCGCGATAATCGGCGTGGCGCACGAAGTCGTCCTGCACCTCACTGAGCGGGAATTCCAGTGGCTTGTTGCTCTCCCAAAATACGTCAAAGACTGGCATCTCCATTCCCTTCGCGCGGGATTCGATCTTGGCGGCCTCGTAGAAATTGCGAATCCAGTCCATCTCGCCGAGACCTTGCGTGAACTCGTAGCCCTTGCCCAGCTTGTCCGAAACTGCGGCGAAGATGTCGAAATCGTTGCGCGCCTCGAAGACTGGTTCGACGATCTTCTTCATCGGCACGATATGGCTGAGGGCGTAGTCGCCAACCTGCTCAATGTCGTTGCGTTCATAGGAGGTCGTCGCGGGAAGCACGATATCCGCGTGGCGGGCGGTGGCTGTCCATTGTGCGTCATGCACGATGCAGGTATCGAGCAAGCGCCAGGCGCGGAGCATCTCGTTGCGGTCCTGATGGTGCGAGAACGGGTTGCCGCCGACCCAGTAGGCGAGCTTGACTAAAGGCAGCTCGATCTCGCGCCCGTTGAACTGCATGATCTTGCCGGGATTGAGCAGGGTCTCGACCAGACGGGAGACGGGTATCGAGACAGCCCCGCCCTGAGCGAGCCAGGCCGCGCCCTCGTTCGCCTGTCCCGAGGCATCATCGATTGCCTTTAAGATAGGCGTCGTTCGCGTTGGCGACCCGCCCGACGAATAGTGATAGCTCAGGCCGTAGCCGCCGCCCGGCAAGCCGATCTGCCCTAGCATCGAGGCTAGCGTGATTAACATCCAGTGCACCTGTTCACCGTGGTGCTGTCGCTGCGTCGAATAACCGAGTGCAAGCATCGTTCGGTCCCCGGCGAACCGGCGGGCGAGGTCGCGCAGCGTGTCGGCGGGAAGCCCACAGATCTCCGCGGCCCAGTCGGCGGTCTTTGGAGTCCCGTCGGTCTGGCCAAGCAGATAGGGGAGGAACTTTTCGAAACCGGTAGTGTAGCGGTCGAGGAAGTCCTGATCGTGCAGGCCCTCCTCATGGAGCGTATGAGCGATCCCGAGCATCATCGCCACGTCGGTCTGCGGACGCGGAGCCAGCCATTCCCCGTTCAGGGTCTGGCAAGTCTCGGTCCGCACCGGATCGATGCAGATCACCTTGGTTCCCGCCGCTTTGATCAGCTCGACGCCCGGCCAGGCGCCATGGTCGGCAACCTGCCACGAGATCTGCGAGTTGTTAAGCGGATTGCAGCCCCAGAACACCATCAGCTTGCAGTTCTCCGCGAGGTTTTTCCAAGTCGTGCATTGTTCGTAGACTTCGAGTGAACCCGAAACATAGGGAAGGATGACCTGTGCGGCGCCGGTCGAATAGTCGCCTGAACTGTTAGTGTAGCTGCCCGTCAGGTTCAGCATCCGCCGCAGCAGTGTCTGGCAGTTGTGCAGCTTGCCTGGGCTCTTCCAGCCGTAGGATCCGGCGAAGACCGCCTGTTGCCCGTGGATCTCGCGCACGCGCGTGATTTCTTTCGCAACCAGCTCGATCGCCACGTCCCAACTCACACGGACGAAATCACCGCTGCCGCGCCCGTCCGGGTCGGCACCGGGACCTTGCTCCAACCAAGCACGGCGGACCATTGGATAGCGTATGCGCGATTCTGAATAAAGCGAGTCCATGACGCCGGCAAGTTGTGGTGATGGCGCCGGGTCCCCCTCCCATGGCCTGAATTCAGTCGCTCGCCCATCCTCGACGACGCCATAGAAGACACCCCAATGGCAGCCCGACACAATTCCCTGTTGCGCTGTCTGCGCTACCGCGCCGCGGCCGAACAGGGGCAAACCGGAAAAGCCCAGAGCCGTCGCCGCCGAAGCCTTCAGAAAGCTGCGCTTGGAAAGCAACGGGCTATGGGTGTTCATCATGGAGTTCAAGCGCATGGCCGGGTCCTAACAGATCGTGCGGCCTCAGCCGTCATGTCCAGGCTCACAGCGGTGGCGCGGTCCGGCGTCATCCTGTCGAGAAGAGCAAGCAGAAGCCGCGTGAGTTTGCCGTAGTAGCCGTCGTCGTCAGCGCTGATCAACGCAGTGGCAAAGCGGACCGTCCAGCTGTGCATCTCGTCGAGGAGAGCCAGAAGGCTATCTGGCCGGTCTTGCCGCACTGCCTCAGCCAGCGTTGCGAGTTGGACGCCAAGATGATCAGGCGGTTCCACGCAGCCGACGTCAAGATGCACGTCTAGACCGCGCAGGATCGCCTGCATCCGAACGGCGGCGGGGCCGAACAGTCGGCCGGTACCGTCCCAGAGGCTCGCGTAGGGCAGGACACAACGCTGCCGGTAGACACCTTCGAACAGGGCGGTGTGCCGGCGCTGTAGCGTCTCGGCGACCTCCGCGGGGGTACCGGTAGAAAGCAAGTGGCAGATCGCCTCGGCCGCCGGCCGCTGGTTCAGAAGGCCCCCGATCCAGTTGAGCGCGGCCTGGCCCTGCATCGCGCGCGCAGCCTGCACCCGCGCCACGTCTGGTGGGGCCAAGAACTCCTGCGCCAGCCATTCCGCAATGAAGGCCAAATCGAGCGCATCGTCGGGGGCCATGGTCGAGGCGCCGGTCATTTCACGGTCGCTCCACCGCTTTGGTTGAGATCCTTCGAGTGGTTCTGCAGGTAGGTCAGGACCAGGCGATACTGGTCATCGGTGAAGGAGGTGAACCGCCGCATCGCCTTCATCGTCCCGATCCACTGGTTTGCCGTGAAATGATCCTTCTGCGGCAACACGTGGCACGAAGCGCACGCTTGCTGATAGGTCGCCTGGCTGTAGGCCCAGAGCGCGCCCCGGTCGGTATTCAGATCGGAGGCGTTCGACCATAGCGGGATCGTCACAGGCACCCATGACTGGCCGGTGTCGGCGTCCGCCACGGGCGTTCCGCGTTCAAGGGCCGCGCTGGCTTCGTCGGCGAGAATGGCCGTCATCACCCGATGGCCCTTCGACTGATAGACGATCGAGAGGGCATCCTCCATCTGCCAGCCCTTGAACGCCAGTTGCACCTTGTCGCCGTCCCGTCGTGCGACCTCGACCAGTGCGCCGCCCAACAACTTGCCGTGCTCGGGCGCAGGTCCGCCGACGCCGGAAGCGTCCAGCCAGACGTTCTTCGTTCCGACCACTGTCGCTTGGATCCCCTGCGTAATCGCCGATTCCGGCGAGGCGGGCAGGTTCGGGTCGGCCTGCACCGCATTCTCCAGCATGACGAGCTTGTCGGTACGGTTCGGCTCGGGCGCACCGGGCGCCGGCTTGTTCACGGCCGGCACGTTCTTCAGGTAGAGCGCTATCGCCTGAACGTCTTTGAAGGGAAGCCGCGAGGTGTTTAGGATCACCTCGGCCATGTCGCCATCCGCCGCGCGGCCGATTGGGCTCATCCCGGTGTGGAGATAGTTGGCGATCGAGGCTGCGGCCCAGAAGCCGATGCCGGTTTCGTCCGGGCTGATGTTCGGGAAATAGCCCGTTCCATCGGTGTTCGGGCCACCGCCATAGCGCTTGCTCTCGATCACATTGCCCATGAATCCGCGCGGGGAGTGGCATTCGGCACAATGTCCCGCGCCTTCGACAAGATACTCGCCATGCCGGTACTGGGCCGCATCGACGCCCTCAGGGACGGGGCCGCCCTCGCCGCGCTTTCCGTCCAGGAACGCTAGCCGCCAAACGCCGACGCCCCGGCGCAGGTTGAAGGGAAACGTCAACTCATGCTCGCGCACCGCGGTAGACACGGGCGGCAGGGTCATCATGTAGGCGTAGAGATCGCGGACGTCCTCGCCCGACAGCCGCTGATACGAGGTGTAGGGGAAGGCCGGGTAGAGGTTCTGTCCGTCCGGCCACAGCCCTCCCGGACCCACGCCTTCGCGAAGGGCGCGGTCGAACTGCTCCAGCGTCCAGTCGCCGATTCCGTTTTCTCTGTCGGACGAGACATTGGGCATGTGAAAGAGGCCGAACGGCGTGTCCAGTGCGCGACCGCCCCCGAGCAGTGTGTCGTCGTGCTGTCCCGGCGTCGCGTGGCAGGTGGCACAATCGGACGCCACGAAGACGAGGCGCCCATTATCCAGATCTGCGCTCGCGAGGTCCGGGAGTTCGCGGCTAGGATGGGTAGCGGACCACGTCCATGGCGAAGTAAGCACCACGAAGCCGACTACTCCCAGCAGCACAAGGCCGCCGACGATCCGGAATAATTTCCCGCGATTGAACGTCATGATCGTAGGCTCCGTCGAAACCCTATCACTGTTCGAGAAGTGGCGAAACTGGTTTTCTCCGACCGCGCCAACGAACTACTTTATGCGAATCCTCGGCGAGCGAAAGTATTACTGTAAAAGCGCGGCCAACGACGCGAGGCAAACGCTTCGGACCCTCACCGGCTTAGAGCTAACTTCAATCGGGTAGAGGCGGGTGTCTGCTAAGGGCCCAGATCGCGTCATGCAACGCTCGCAACTGAATGACCGCAAAAGGGTCGAACTCGGTCGTTCAGAGTGATTTGGGTTTGGGGCGAGAGCGACCGGCCATGAGGGTCTTGAACCTGAACGAGGGGCCGGGCGCGCCTGATAGGGGCCCCACATTCACCCCCCTCACCCGCCACCGACGAACCCCGGCGGGGCGGTGCCGGCGACCGGCCGTCCCGGTGGCGACGATCTCACACGCTGGCGTTCTAAGGTCAAAACTCTATCAGCTGGCTGCCGCCAATGGGCGAGATGCGTGCGGTGATGACCCGGTCGGGACGCCGACCGCCCCAATAGCCGCAGGCCAACCGGTTCCGGAACAAAGTGCCGGGTAATTCCTTTTGGTATTCTGAAAGGTAACGCACACGCCTCCAGGGGAAGTCTCGACCACCGCACAAGGAGCAACGATAATGCGTACACGTCTCGCAGCCATCAGTCTTGTCGCGATCGCCGCGTCCATTGTGCCCAGCGCGGCTCAGGAGGCCAACACGACGTTCGGCGTGCTCGACTGCGTTGTCGAAGCGGGCACACGCTTCATAATCGGCTCGAAAAAAGCTCTGACATGCACCTTCACGTCGGCCAACCCGAAGGTCGCACCCGAAAAATACATAGGGGTCATCACGAAGTTGGGGCTGGACGTCGGCCCGACGCCGAGGGCAGTGCTGCGGTGGCGGGTCCTTGCGCCAACTGGCAATGTCTATGCGCCCGGCGTGCTGGCCGGTGACTACAGCGGCGTCGGTGCCGAAGCAACGGTCGGGGTGGGCGCTGGTGCCAATCTTCTGGTTGGAGGATCCAACAGGACCTATACGTTGCAGCCACTCAGTGTCCAGGTGCAGACCGGCCTGAACGTTGCAGCCGGCGTGATCAGTTTCCAACTTCGCGCCGCCAAATAGAGTGTTAGCCCTCGGCGCGCCCAGACCGCCAGCCATCACCTACGTGGTCTATCGGTTCGGCGACAATCGGCGCGGGCACGGCATGTTGACCGACCAAGGACGAAGCGCCGGCCTCGCCGACATGTCCGTGTCCGCTATAACCCGCCTCGCGATAGGCCTGCGTGGCGCTCTGGCCTTTGGCCACACCATGACAGAAATTTTCGCGGCGGTTGTTCTTGAGGATCGGCATACGGGAGGATAGCGCGGAATTGGCCTTTCCGCCACAGGGGCCTCTTCCTGTTTGCGCCATTGCGCCATTGGTGCGCCATTAGGAAAATACAAAAGGCGCACCTCAATGCGCCATTGAATTTCTCTTAGGGCACCTTCATCAATGGCGCACCCCGGTTTGCGCCATTGGCGCGCCATTACAACTAGCCAATGGCGCAGGTCCAGAGGGCTCTTCAGGTGACCTTTCCCGGTCGTTTCATGTTATCGACGTGGAGCCCTTCTCGGTCCTTTCGAGTGGGCTAAAATACGGCTCCTTGAGAAGCATGCCGTTCTTGACCCAAGTGGCGATGATCTCGCGGCATTGTTGTTCTGTCTTCTTCGTGGAGGGGATTAAGCACCTTCGGGTGCCTCACATTTCCGATTTGTCCAGCATCTCCTCACGGTGAAGATGCCGCTGGCCGACCATGCTCAGCAGACGCTGAAGCTGATCGAGCGCCAACTGAAAATCGGATCGCGTTGTCGCGCAGAAGCTTGGCCGCCATGATCCGCGGCGTCATTTGTCCTCCGGCGATCTGAACGGCCACGAGAAGCGAGCCAAAGGTGAACACTATGAACGTCAGCATCATTGTGACGATCGTTTCGAGAACGTTTTGTGTTCCCAACGGTCGCCAGCCCCACGAACTGAGGAAAGGCCGCCATACGGTCCAACCCTCGATCGCGAAGATTAGCCCGTCTTCGCCGATTCGGCTGTGGATAAGACGAAATTGAAGATTTTCTGGTTTGGTAGGTCGTTGAATGTAT
>NZ_JBVVPX010000056.1:29522-30396 GCF_055811375.1 Mesorhizobium sp. WSM4848 | reverse complement strand
TGGTTGTTTTTTTTTTTTTCGGGTTGTTTACCACACAATGACTCCCCGGGCTGTTTTTTTTTTACCCCCCCCCACGCTGCATCTTAAAAATCATCTTTTCACTTAATGGGCCGGGGGTGCTGCGCCCCGCCGCTTGGCCGGGGGGGGCCTTCTTGCCGTTGCGCTGTCGCTACGGTTCATAGCGCCCAGGGTTCATAGCGCCCAAGATTCATAGCGAGTGAAGCGTGCAGTCGGTGCGGCCGAAACCCGCGGCGTCGCGCTTTGCGCGCGACGCGTCAGACTTTGGTCCTACGGAAAGCCCCGCCGAATCGGACCGAAGCCCAGCTAAGGAACGTTTGCGCCTGCCTCAGGTTTGGGTAAGCAAGGCGCGGATGCCGTCCAGAGCAACTGGGCTTACAAGTCACATCACATAAAGGAGGCACTTATGAGAATGCATCTTTCCACCGCAGCCGCGGGACTTTTTCTGCTGGCCAGCGTTGGCGCTGTTGCCGCTCAGGACGTGATCATCGCGCCTGAACAGGAGACCGTGATCAGGGAATATGTGAAAAAGCAGCCGCTCGCATCCGTGGAACTCCCCGGGGTGGAACTCAATATTGGTTCAACGCTGCCCGAGACAGTCGAGCTTCATGAAGTCCCCGACGTCGAGTATCGCTACGTCGTCGTCGACAATCGCACCGTTCTTGTTGATCCCGGCACGCGCAAGATCGTCAAGATCATTCAGTGACCTGAACGCGAGGGGAGGAGACGCCCCCCCCGGGGGAAAAAAAGGGGGGGGGCGAATGGATTGGGGGGGTGAAAATGGAAAAAAAAACAGACATTTTTATTAACCCCACCACGCCCCCCCGGCCGGTTGCGCCCGGGAAGGGGCCGGGGT
>NZ_JBVVPX010000056.1:0-29512 GCF_055811375.1 Mesorhizobium sp. WSM4848 | reverse complement strand
TCTCTCGGTCGTCGTCTAAAATCGCACGTTTTTTTTTCACCCCGCCCCCCCAAATATCTAAAATATAATTCTGTCACCTCACCGCGTGGGGCGCACCCCCCCGCCGCTTCTAAATACGGGGGGCGCGACTATGCTATGGGCAGTGTCAAATGCGAACAATCAGCAGACTTTTCGATTCCCGCGACCAGGCAGCGCGTGCCGTTGCCGCGCTTCAGGCGGCAGGAGTTTCTCAAGAACAGATCAGCGTCATCGGACCTTACGACGACGAAATCAGGGCTGTCCTGCGAGGTCCGGGCGGTGCCGCACTTGGCGCCGCCGCTGGTCTGTTAATCGGCCTGGGTGCTTTTGGAGCCACCGGCATTGATCCTGTCGGGGCGGTGGCTGGCCTGGTCCTCGTCGGTGGGGCCTGCGGCGGCTTTGCCGGTGGGCTTCTCCAGGCATCGGCCGATGTTGCCAAAAAGCCGGGTGAGCCGAACGTCGCACAAGGCGTCATTTTTGTGATGGCGCAGGTCGATGAAAATCAGGCCGATACCGCGCAGGCAGTGCTGGACAATCCCGTCCGCGTGACGCAACTCGTGGCCACAGCCGGCTGAGATGCGTCGGGAGGTTCGCGCCTGACCGCTTCCCGGCTTATCGCCGACGAATCGCATTCAGATCGGGATTTCCCGCTGAGCCGTCAGTTTTCCCTGTGACGGCTCACGAGCCGGGAAGCGTCTGCTCGACCAGATTGACGTAGTAGCGCAGCACGGTCGGCACGATCTCGTCGTTGAAGACGTAGCGGTCGCCGTGCAGGCCCTCGCCGGGCCCGACATCGCCGACGCCGATCCACGCGTAGCAGCCGCCTGCCGCGCGGATCATAAACGCGAAATCCTCGCAGCCGAGGCTCGGGCTGAACTCGGTCGTGACGTTCTCGCTGCCGACGGCGGCGGCGGCTGCCGCGATGGCGCGGGCCGTGGCGTCAGCCGTGTTGATGAGCGGCGGATAGCCCTTCTTGTAGTTGAGCGTGGCGTTGAGCGCATGGGCTGCGGCAATGCCGTGGGCGATCTCGCCGATCAGCTTCTCGCAATGATCGGAATGACCGGGCTCGAAAAAGCGGCAAGTGCCTTGCAGCCAGACCCTGCCCGGCACGATGTTGCCGACATTGCCGCCGTGGATCTGGGTGAGGCTGACGACCAGCGCGGTTTGCGGATCGACCGAGCGGCTGACGATGCGCTGAATGGCCTGGACAAAGGCGCCCGCGGCCAGGATCGGGTCGTCGCCGAGCTGCGGCATGGCGGCATGCGCGCCAAGACCCTCGAAGCTCAGCTCGAAATTGTCGACGGCCGCCATCTGTGTTCCAGCGCGAGCGGCGATTGTCCCCAGCTCAAGGCCCGGCCAGTTGTGGACGGCATAGATCGCCTCGACCGGGAAACGCTCGAACAGGCCGTCTTCGATCATGCGCAGGCTGCCGCCTTCGTTTTCTTCGGCTGGCTGGAAGACGAAGTAGACGGTGCCGTCGAAGGCGCGGGATTGGCTGAGCAGGCTGGCCGCGCCGAGCAGCATGGCGGTGTGGCCGTCATGGCCGCAGGCGTGCATCACGCCCTCGTTCCTGGAGGCATAGGGCAAGCCGGTCCTCTCGATGACCGGAAGCGCGTCCAGCTCGGCGCGAAGGCCGATGGCGCGTGTGCCCGTGCCGCTGCGCAGGACGCCGACAACCCCGGTGCCGCCGATCCCCTCATGCACCTCGTCGAAGCCGAAGGCGCGCAGTTTCTCAGCAATGAAACGTGCCGTTTCGTTCTCGTCGAATCCGAGTTCGGGATTGCAATGGATATGGTGGCGCCAGGCTATGACCTCTGGTGTCAGAGCGGCGATCGGGTCATTGTGCAGCACGATGCTCTCCTTCCACGCTGGCAAAGGGCGGGTTTGATCCGCTGGATCACGGATTAGAAGGTCGCACAACGGGCGTCTTGAACCAGATTGACCGCTGCAGGGACAAAAGCCGTGGACGCGATAGAGACCAGGAAATACTGGCGCCATCCCTGCTTCCCTGAGCTTGGCCTGTTCAAGGCGCGCTTCACGCAGCATCGCTACGAACTGCACACGCACCCAACCTATGTGATCGCGCTGATCACGGCCGGCTGCGAACGCATCCGCATCGGGCGCCACAAAATAATAGCTCCTGCAGGCACCATTGCCGTCGTCAATCCCGAGGAGTGGCATGACGGGGAACAGGGTGCGGATGAAGGCTGGGCCTACCGGACGTTTTATCCGCCGGTGCCGCTGATGGCGGGGCTCGCCCGCGAGCTGGGCAGGGCTGACGCTCCGGTCTTCTCACGTGCGAATATCGAAGACAGCGATCTCGCCGCAGCGTTGATGGCAGCACACCAGAGCTCGACCTCACCTGACGCGACGCAAGCCGAGACGTCGCTGCTCGTCGCCTTGAGGCATCTCATCGTTCGGCATGGCGATTGCAGCGGGCGGGTAGAGGAGATCGAAAGCTCGGGATCGCGACGGAGGTTCTCGCTCTACGAGAAGGTTGTCGAAAGCGACCTTGGCTCGCAGTTCGACTTGCAGCGGCTTGCCGACGCCGCGCGCGTCACCCGGTTCCAGGTCATCCGGGATTTCAAGAAGGCGATTGGCCTGACGCCTGCAGCCTATATCCGCGACCGGAGACTGCGTCGCGCCAGCTCATTGATCGAACAGGGGCTCGGCCTCGCAGAGGCCGCCATTGCGGCAGGTTTCGCCGACCAGAGCCATCTTTCCCGTGCGTTCCGGACCATGCATGGCATGACGCCAGGCATGTTCAGGAGAGGCAAAGCTCCCGAACTAAGACGATTCTCACATCGAAAATGAAATGATCGGGCGAGCGGTAGGACCAATGTCGGCGCCAATCGGTTCCCGGCGCAAGCCTGCATTGTCATTTCGCCGCCGCCTCCACCCGGTCCGCGGCGGCGGCCAGCACGGCGCGGTCGCCCTCGTCGTACAAGCGATGGATCGAGATGGCGTTGACGCGCCAGCCTTCGGGCGTCCGCACCAGCCGGTGCAGATAGCTGGCGCCGACCGTCCAGAACCGCGTGTCGATCCAGTGGCTCGCGCGAACATGGCTGCGCGCGACCGCGTCGTTGCCCGCGCCTTCGACAACGATGTTGGTGATAAGGTGCTGGGTGGCGTCGAAGCCCGGCAGCACGCCTTGCCACTGAACAATCAGCGCGTCGCGGTCGCTGGTCACGGCCTCGCCACCGAAAAGACTGGTATAGTCGGTCGTGACGCGATCCGCGAAATAGGATTTTACCCGATCCCATTCGCGCAAATCGGCATAGAGGCCGATCCCCGCCACCGCCTCGGCGATGGCGGTCTTGTCTTCGCTCGTCAGCGCAGGCGTGGATTGCATGGTGCTCAAGGCCGGCAGAGCGGCAAGCGTCGCGGCAAAAACTGCCGAGGCCAAAACAAACCGGCGGGTGACGGGGCTCATTGCCCCGCCTCCCCTGCACTGCCCAGCGTGGCGCGGAAATGCGCGGCAACGGCGTCGCTCGCCGCCTTCACCGGCGCAGCGCGGTCGTAGAAATCGAACTGGGTGAAATTGTCGAGCCACAGCTGCTGCTTCGGCCCGATCAGCCGCGCGTAAAATTTGTGCGCGCCCTGCGGGATGGCAGCCGTCTCGCTGTGCACCATCAGCAACGGCTGATGCAGGCGCCGGGCAGCCTGGATCGCATCGAATGTCAGCCAGCCGCGCCAGAAGGCCGGGTCGGCCTCGTTGCGCCAGGCCGGGATCATGCCGCGACCAGCCTCTGTATAGTAAGGCACCTTGAACATGATCGCCCGCTCGTCGGTCAGGCTGGCGGCGGGCAGGAATGCCTGTTTGCCGGTGCGGCGATAGGCGGCCTCGGCCGCATCGCCCGCGGCTACGAGCCTGGCGACGCCGTCCTTGCCGCCATAGGTCTGCTCGACCACCTCGGCATCGTGCAGCCAGGGCGCGACCAAAGCGACCGACTTGATCGCGGCATCTTTAGCGGCGGCGTTGACCATGTAGCCGGAGCTGGCGCAAATGCCGAGCCCGCCGATGCGGTCCTTGCTGATCTCGGGCCGGGTCGCGAGATAGGCGACCGCCGCCTCGATATCGGCGATCTTGGCGCTGGGATCCTCATATTGGCGGCGGGCGCCGCCGCTCTCGCCCCAGCCGCGAAAGTCGAAGGTCAAGGCGACGAACCCGCGGTCGGACAGTTCGCGGGCGTAGCGGGCCGGCATCTGTTCCTTCACCGTCATCCAGGCGCCGGTCACGACCAGCGCGGGCCGAGGTCTCGCTAGGTCCAGATCCTCGGGAAGATAGAGGTCGCCGACGATCTGCTCACCGTGCGAGGCGAAAGCAACGCGCTCGACGCGCGGTGCGGCGAAGGCGCTGGAGCCGAGGGCGACGGCGGTTGCCGTGGCTAGCGTCAGGATTTTCAACATGGCAAATCTCCTTTGGCCTGGAGCGAAAAGCGCGGCGCGACGGATTAAAGGCCGCCGTCTCAGCGGTCGTCCGCCAGTCGGCCGGGCAGTGGCTTCAGCTTGTAGTGCGTCCAGTAGAAGGCGTCCGACTGGTACATGTCGGTCAAGAAATTCTGCGCCTCGGTGATCTTGCCGCCCTTGATGCGAAACATCAGGGCGTAGAGCTGGTCGATCTCGGGACCTGAGCCGACGTTCGACCAGCCGCGATGGATGTCGACGACGAGATCGCCCTGCGCCTGGAAGAAGATCGGCTCAGCCCTGAATTTGCCGTCGGCCAGGCCACGGAAGAAGGCAACCACTTCCTCCGGCCCGCGCTTGTCGCCGGCCAGCGGATGGTGGCCGGGAATGCGCCACACGATGTCGGGCGCTAGGAAAGGCCGGACGGTCTCCGGGTTCCCGGTCGCGTAAGCTGCGTAATAGTCCTTGATCAGCTGGATGTTGCGGTCTTCCTGCGGGCCGCCGTTCGCGGGGGCGGCGGACACCGCCAGGAGAGCGCCGGCGGCGAGCGAAGCGAGCCTGGTCATCGGTCCTGTCTCCTTGCCTTTCGGGCCGTCGCGACAGCGAAGCCCGTTCGTCGGGCCAACATCACGCTTTTGGTTCACCGAAAAAACCCGTATAGTTCGACAAGGCTATTTGGAATATCCTCATAATGCGCCTCGACCAGTTCAGCGGCATCGTCGCCTTCGTGAAGGTCGCGGAGGCCAGGAGCTTCACCCGCGCCGCCGCCGAACTCGGTGTCGCCCCGGCCTCGCTCAGCGAGGCGGTCAAGGGCCTTGAGGAGCGTCTCGGAGTGCGACTCCTCAACCGCACGACCCGCAGCGTCGGCCTGACCGAAGCCGGCGCCCACTATTTCGACCACGTGCGCCCAGCGGCCGAAGAGATCCGGGCGGCCGGCGCGGCACTGCGCGACACCCGTGACCGCCCCGCCGGCACGCTGCGCCTGAGCCTGCCGTGGATCGCCGCGCCGCTGCTGATCGAGCCGCTGATGGGGCCGTTCATGGATGCCTACCCGGACGTGCGGCTTAGCCTGATCTTCGACGACAATTTCGTCGATATCGCCGCGCAGAACTTCGATGCCGGTCTACGGATCGGCGAACTTCTTGAGAAAGATATGATCGGCGCGCGTCTGGGCGGGTCGCTGCAGATGGTCGTGTTGGGCAGTCCCGACTATCTGGCGCGTAACGGCACGCCAAAACGGCCCGCCGACCTCGCTGCCCACCGCTGCATCGCCTTCGCCTTCACCCGCACCAGCGCCATCTCGCCTTGGGAGTTTGTTATCGATGGACGACAGGTCGAGTTCACGCCCGACGCACGTCTGATCGTGAACACACTGCCGCTCTGCATCACCGCCGCCGCGCAAGGGCTTGGCCTGGCCTTTGCCGTCGAAGGCCTCGCTGCGCCGCTTCTCGCCTCAGGCGCCCTGGTCAAGGTGCTGGAGCCTTTCTGTCCCAGCTACGAACCGCTCCATCTCTATTACCCCAGCCGCCGCCTCGTCCCGCCGAAGCTGCGGGCCTTCATTTCGTCCGCGCCAACGCCCACAATTTGCGGATCTGATGCGCCGCCGCGAAACCAGCCACGGCGCATATCGGCGAGCCGCTCCGGCTCACCCCAGGCGCCGACCATGTGCCGGGTGGCGGCGTTGAGGCGGTTGAAGGCGTTGATTGGCCGCAATGCAAACGGCAACAACCCGTCGCGTTGAGCCAATAGTTCCGGCTTTCGCGACACGGAGCCCGATGCTAGGGCTGCAAACCTTGAATCAGCAACGGATCGCCCTGTGACCGACACCGAACGCCCTCGCCTGCCGCTGATCGAAATCTGCGTCGAAGGCATAGATGGCCTGCTCGCCGCGCAAGCCGCCAGCGCCGACCGGGTCGAGCTCTGCGCCAGCCTCGTCGAGGGCGGCATCACACCGAGTTTTGGCATGGTGCGCGCAGCCCTCGAACTGGCGACGATCCCATTCCACGTCATCGTGCGGCCGCGCGGCGGCGATTTTCTCTACAGTGACGCCGAGTACCGTTCGATGCTCGCCGATGTGCGCGCGCTGCGCGAGCTTGGCGTGGCCGGTGTCGTCGTCGGCTGCCTGAATGCCGACGGTACCATCGACGAAAAGCGGATGAGCGAATTGGTGCAGGCGGCAGGGCCTTTGAACGTCACCTGCCACCGTGCCTTCGACATGACACGCGATCCGGCCGAAGCGCTGGAAGCGCTGATCCGCAGCAAGGTCGGCCGCGTGCTGACCAGCGGCCAGCGCGACACCGCTTTGGAGGGCGTGGCCCTGTTGGCGGAACTCATCCGGCAGGCGGGGAAGCGCATCGTCATCCTCGGCTGCGGCGGGCTCGATCCAAACAACATCGCCGGGGTGCGGGAAAGAACCGGACTGAGCGAAATGCATTTCGCCGCACTCAAGGACGTCCCGAGCGCCATGCGCTATCACAATCCCCGGGTCGGGATGGGCGGCACCGACCTCGACCGCGAGTACCGCAACACGGTGACCGACGCGGCGCTGGTGGCGGCGACGATTGCGGCGGCGAGAGCATGATCGCGAAGGAAGCAAACATTTGACGCAAGCACGGTTGCCGATCGAAAAAGTCTCGCCGCAGGACGAGCCCGCCGTCCTCGCCCTCAACAACGAGCACGCGACCGAGCTGTCGTGGCTTGAGCCGGAACGCCTGTCCTTCCTGGTCGGCGAAGCGTTCTATGCGCGCCGCCTCGGCGCGCTCGAAGCCTTCATCATGAGCTTCGACCAGGATGCCCGCTACGACAGCCCGAACTTCCTGTGGTTCCGCGAGCCTTATCCGCGCTTCGTCTATGTCGACCGCGTCGTCGTTGCGGGAGAAGCGCGTGGCCGCGGCTATGCCCGGCGGCTCTATGAGGATCTGTTCGACAATGCATTGCGTGCCGGCCAGACCATCGTCACCTGCGAGGTGAATGCCGAACCGCCCAACCCGGCGTCGGATGCCTTTCACGCAGCACTCGGCTTTGCCGAAGTCGGCGACGCGCTGATCCACGGCGGCAAGAAGGCGGTGCGCTACTATACCAGGCAGTTAGGGGAGTAGGGGAGTAGGGGAGTAGGGGAGTAGGGGAAATTGGCTGGGCCGGCGAGCACCGTCAACATACTGCCATAGTGCCCTACTGCCCTACTCCCATACTGCCCTACTCCCCTCCTTCAGGCGTTGGCGTTGGCGGCAGCCACCGCGCGCTTGGCCATCACCACGACCAGATTGGCCCGGTAATCGGCCGAGGCATGGATGTCGCTCATCAAATCATTCGCCGGCACTTTCACTCCGTTGAGGGCAACGGCGTCGAAATTCGTGGCAAGCGCCGCCTCGATTTCCTTCGAGCGAAAGACGCCGCTGTCGCCGGCCCCGGTGACGGCAACGCGGACTCCGTCCGCGCCGTTGGCCACGAACACACCGACGATCGCATAGCGCGATGCCGGATTGCGGAACTTTTCATAGGCCGCCTTGGCCGGCGCGGTGAAGGTCACCGCGGTGACGATCTCGCCGTCCTCCAGCGCCGTCTCGAACAGCCCTGTGAAGAATGCGTCGGCGGCGATCTCGCGCTTGTTGGTGACGATGGTGGCGTCGAGGGCCAGAAGTGCCGCCGGATAATCGGCGGCGGGGTCGTTGTTGGCGATCGAGCCGCCGATTGTGCCCTTGTAGCGCACCGCCGGATCGCCGATCCGGGACGCCATATGGGCGAGCGCCGGACACACCTTCTTCAGCTTCTCGTCGCTGGCGACATCGTGATGCGTGGTGGCGGCACGGATGGTGATGGTCGACCCCGCCACCTCGATGCCTTTCAATTCCTCGATGCGCGAAAGATCGACCAGATCGGACGGTGCGGCAAGCCGCGTCTTCATAGCGGGGATCAGCGTCATCCCGCCCGACAAAAGCTTCGCATCGCCGGTCTCGAGCAGCTTGACGGCATCGGCGACCGAGGCGGCGCGGTGATAGTTGACTGGGTACATTTGTCTTTCTCCCTTCGGGGGAAAGGAGCGAATAGGGAGTAGTGAGTAGCGAATAGGGCCTATCCCTTCGCACGCTCTTTGTTCCCTATTCGCTACTCCCTATTCGCTATTTGCTTATCAGTGTTTCGTGGCCCGGATCGCTGCCCAGACCGTGGACGGCGATGCCGGCATGGCGATATCGGTGATGCCGATGGCGTCGGTGATGGCATTGATCACCGCCGGCGGTGAGCCGATGGCGCCGGCCTCGCCGCAGCCCTTGATGCCGAGCGGATTGCCCGGGCACGGCGTGTTCGAGGTCGAGACCTTGAACGACGGCAGGTCGTCGGCGCGCGGCATGGTGTAGTCCATATAACTCGCCGTCAAGAGCTGCCCGCTGGCATCGTAGCGGGTGCCCTCCAGCAAGGCCTGGCCAATTCCCTGGGCGACGCCGCCATGCACCTGGCCTTCGACGATCATCGGGTTGATGATGTTGCCGAAATCGTCGGCCGCGACGAACTGGACGACCTCGGTCACGCCAGTCTCGGGATCGATCTCGACCTCGCAGACATAGCAGCCGGCCGGGAACGTGAAGTTCGACGGATCGTAGAACGAGGTCTCCTTCAGCCCCGGCTCCATGCCGCCAGGCAGGTTGTGGGCGGTGTAGGCAGCAAGCGCCATCTGGAACCACGGCACTTGCTTGTCGGTGCCGGCGACCTTCAAGGCGCCGTTTTCGATGACGATGTCGCCCTCGTCGGCCTCGAGCAGATGGGCAGCGATCTTCTTGGCCTTGGCCTCGACCTTGTCGAGCGCCTTGACAACGGCCGACATGCCGACGGCCCCCGAGCGCGAGCCGTAGGTGCCCATGCCCATCTGCACCTTGTCGGTATCGCCATGGACGATCGAGACGCTGTCGATCGGCACGCCGAAGCGCTGGTTGACCAGTTGCGCGAAGGTTGTCTCATGGCCCTGGCCGTGGCTGTGCGAGCCGGTCAGCACCTCGATCGTTCCGGCGGCGTTGACGCGCACCTCGGCACTTTCCCAAAGGCCGACACCCGCTCCAAGACTGCCGACCGCCGCCGACGGCGCCAGTCCGCAGGCCTCGATGTAGCAGCTCATGCCGATGCCGCGCAGCTTGCCTCTGTTGGCGGCGTCGGCCTTGCGCTGGGCAAAACCGGCATAATCGGCAGCGGCCATCGCCGCGTCCAGCGAAGCGGCATAATCGCCGGCATCGTAGTTCATGATGACCGGTGTCTGGTGCGGAAACGCCGTGATGAAGTTCTTTCGGCGAAGTTCCGCCGGCGACACGCCCAACTCGCGTGCGGCGGTCTCCATGGTGCGTTCGAGCAGATAGGTGGCCTCCGGCCGCCCTGCCCCGCGATAGGCGTCGACCGGCGCGGTGTTGGTGTAGACGGCGCGCACATTGGCGTGGATCGCCGGAATGTCGTACTGGCCCGACAACAGCGTCGCGTAGAGATAGGTCGGCACACAGGAGGAGAACAGCGACATGTAGGCGCCGAGATTGGCGATGGTGTCGACCTTCAGCCCGGTGATCCTGTTGTCCTTGTCGAAGGCCATTTCGACCGTCGAGACATGGTCGCGGCCATGGGCGTCGGTGAGAAAGCTCTCGGTGCGGTCGGCGACCCATTTGACCGGCACGCCGGTCTTCTTCGAGGCCCACAGGCAGATGATTTCTTCCGGATAGATGTATATCTTCGAACCGAACCCGCCGCCGACATCCGGCGCGATCACGCGCAGCTTGTTTTCCGGCGCGACATTGTAGAAGGCGCTCATCACCAGGCGCGCGAGATGCGGGTTCTGGGAGGTCGTCCAGCAGGTATAGTGGTCCTCGGCCTTGTCATAGTGGCCAAGCGCTGCGCGCGGCTCCATGGCATTAGGCACCAGCCGGTTGTTGACGATCTTCATGCGGGTGATGTGGGCAGCCGCCTTGATTGCCGCGTTGGTAGCCGCGCTGTCGCCGAGCTCCCAGTCGAAAATCAGATTGCCGTCGGCTTCCGGATGGATCTGTGGCGCACTCCTTTCAAGCGCCTTCGGAGCATCGACGACGGCCTTCAGTTCCTCGTAGCTGATGTCGACCGCTTCGGCCGCGTCGCGCGCCTGCCCCTTGGTCTCGGCAACCACGACGACCACCGCGTCGCCGACATAACGGACCCTGTCGAAGGCCAGCGGCGACCACGCCCCCATCTTCATCGGCGAGCCGTCCTTGGAATGGATCATCCAGCCGCAGATGAGATTGCCGATGCCGTCGGCCTTGAGCTCCTTGCCGGTCAGCACGCCGATGACGCCCGGCATGGACTGCGCTTTCGTAACGTCGATGTTCTTGATCTGCGCATGCGCATGCGGGCTGCGCACGAAAGCCGCATGCTTCATGCCGGGAACCACCATGTCGTCGACATAGCGCCCGGCGCCGGTAATGAACCGCTTGTCTTCCTTGCGCGCTACACGAGCGCCAACACCTTCAATGCCCATCGCAGAAATTCCTCCCGAATTGCTGAAGTGAATGGTGAAGTGGTGAATGGTGAATAGTTGAAGCGTCGAGAAGGTCAGCCCAGATCGCACTATTCACTATTCACTATTCACTATTCCCCCTCACGCAGCCTGCTTCGCTTTCCCCCTCGCCCCCTTCGAAGACATCGTCTCCGATGCGGCGAGGATCGCCTTCACGATGTTGTGGTAGCCGGTGCAGCGGCAGATATTGCCTTCGAGCTCGGCCCGCACCGTGGCCTCGTCGAGGCCTTCGGGATGGCGGTTGACCATGTCGGTCGCCGCCATGATCATGCCCGGCGTGCAGAAACCGCATTGCAGCCCGTGATGCTCCTTGAACGCCGCCTGCATCGGATGCAGGTCGGCGCCGTCCGCCAGACCTTCGATCGTCACGACGCTTGACCCGGAGGCTTGCACCGCAAGCATCGTGCAGGATTTTACCGCCTTGCCGTCGACATGGATCACACAGGCGCCGCATTGCGAGGTGTCGCAGCCGACATGCGTCCCGGTCAGGCCGAGATTCTCCCTCAAGAAATGAACCAGAAGCGTCCGGCCTTCGGCAGTGCCGCTGACCCGCTTTCCGTTCACCGTCAATGATATCTCCGACATGAAACCTCCCTGGGTGCTACCTTGGTCGTTTTTGGCGTCGGTGGTGCCCGAGCCCTCCATCTGTCCACTATTCTTATACCGCATAACGCACGGGAAATAGTGCCGCGGAATGCCGAGATTGCAGTTCGGCCGAAAATCCGCCTATTGTACTTTCGGTCACGCAAAGACAGGCAAACGGCGGAGCGAAGCGAAACCATGGTCGCCGTGCTATGCCGCCTTGCGGCCATCAGCGGGGATGGTGCTGGCCAGGCCGATTTCAGCCGATGCCGTGTTTTCTGAGAACCTCCTGCTCGTCGCCTGACACCCAGCCGAATATCTTGGGCTCCCCACCCAGCTTCTGCACGAGGTAGTGGACGTCGAAATCGATCGTGACCTCAGTTTGGCCTTTGCGCGCAAAGATCGACGTCCAGGCGATATGGGCAATGCAATGATGCTGGTCAATCGGCGAAATGCGAACATTGCGTATTCGCATCTCCTTGGTGCCGATTGCTCGATAGCGAGCATAGCCTTGTTCCATAGCCTGCTTGAGCTGGTCGTCGTTCTTCCCGACCATGATGCCGGCAGGCGACGCTGCAATGAAGGCGGAAGCATAGACCGATGTCACCTCGTCCATGTCGACATCACCGGCGAGGGATTGCCGGAAAAGCCGCTCGTACCGTTCGAATAGCTTCCTGACTTGGGCGTCCATGGATCACTCCCTTCCGCCGTGGTTTTGGATCCGAAGTTTCTCAGCGCCGATGCCGTCAAAAACAGCAGAAAATTCAATTCCGTCATGTTAGCTCATTGCCAAAGTAGCACTTGAAGACAACAATGACTTCGACGCCGGCGCGCCAGGAGCACAAAAAAAGAGCCGCGCACAAAAAGAGCGTCGGAGGAAATGGAGGAGGAAGCCGCTGGCCAGTTCACGGACGCGCTATGCATGCGGCCTATCGGTTCTCACCACCGACGAACCCGACGCGGATGCGTTCGCCCGGGCGGTGGCAGTGGAATCCGCGGCCATCGACGCTGGGTTTGCCCTGCTGTTTTTCTCGCAAAGCCTGCTTGAGGCCGTCGCCCTTTCGGAAGCGTTGAACAACCACGCGCCGGCGCTCCGCTATGCCGGCTGCTCGACGGCCGGCGAGATTACGCCCAAGGGCCTGGAGGACGGCCAGGTCATGGCCATGCTGCTTCCCTCCGCATCTTTTTCGGCAGCCAGCGCCATGGTCGAAAATCTGTCCTCATCGGGCATGGACGGGATCACCGGCGAAGTCGAGGCGCTGAGGCGTTCGTTACGCGGGCGCGTCGGACACGAGCGAGCCGACACCACTTTCGCGCTCTGCCTCATCGACGGGCTGTCCTATGCCGAAGAAGCGGTCACCTCCGCCATCCATTGGGGGCTCGACGATATTCCACTGATCGGCGGGTCGGCCGGCGATGACTTGAAATTCGAGACGACGCGGCTGATCTCGAACGGCAAGGTTGCCTGCGACTGCGCCATCATCGTGCTGATCACCACGGAAATTCCTTTCCACGTGTTCAAGACCGACAATTTCGTCCCCACCGACGAGAAGCTGGTGGTGACCGCGTCCGATCCCGATCACCGCACCGTGCGCGAATTCAACGCCACCAATGCCGCCGAGGAATATGCCGCCTCGGTCGGCGTCATCCCGCAGATGCTGACGCCGCTGAGTTTCGCTTCGCACCCGGTGGTGGTGAAAGTCGGCGGCGAATTTTACTGCCGCTCGATCCAGAAGATGCATGCGGACGGCTCGCTGTCGTTCTTCTGTGCCATCGACGATGGCGTCGTCCTGTCCATCGCCCGACCCAAGAACATGGTTGAATCTACGCGTGCCGCCTTTAGGGACGTCGAGGAAAGGCTTGGCGGCATCGACATGATCCTCGCCTTTGACTGCGTGCTGCGCAGGCTCGATGCGCGCAACCGCCAGGTCTTCCGGGAGATTTCGGAACTCTACAAGGTCAACAACGTCATCGGCTTCGGCACCTATGGCGAGCAGTACCGGTCGATGCATCTGAACCAGACGTTCACCGGCATCGCCTTCGGAGAGCGGCAGGCGGCGGAGTAGGAGGTTTTATGCCGCTCAGGAACATCAACGACCTGGAGAAGCTGAAGAAGATCAACGCAGCCCTTGTCAGCCGCGTCGAGCGCTCGATGGATCAGCAAGGCAACGCGTTCTCGCTGTTCCAGACCGCGATTTCGCTCGAGAATCGAGTGCGTACGCGAACCGAGGAACTGCACTCGACACTACGTAGATTGGAACAATCCAACATCGATTTGAGCGCGGCCAAGGAAAACGCCGAACTGGCGAACCTGTCCAAGACAAGGTTCCTGGCAGCCGCCAGCCACGACGTGTTGCAACCGCTGAACGCCGCGCATCTCTCCGTCTCGGCGTTGGCCGAAGTGCAGACCAGCGACGAAGGCAAAAAACTGGTCCGGCAGGTCGAGCGGTCGCTGGAGACGATGGAGGATCTGCTCCGCACCCTGCTCGACATTTCCAAGCTCGACGCCGGCGTCGTGCAGCCCGATATCGGCGACGTCAGCCTGGAGATGCTGTTTTCGTCGCTGCGCTCGGATTTCCTGCCGGTCGCCGAATTGAAGGGCCTGACGCTAAAATTCCGGCCGGTCAACGCCGTCGTGCGTTCGGACCGCACCTTGCTGCGCCGCATCCTGCAGAACATCCTTTCCAACGCGCTGCGCTACACCCGCTCCGGCGGCGTGCTGGTTGGCACCAGGCATCGCGGCGACACGATCCGCATCGATGTCGCCGATACCGGCTGCGGTATCCCCGACGACCAGCGCGAGGCGGTGTTCGAGGAATTTCGCCGCGGCACGATCCCGACCGATGCCGGGCTTGCCGGCGGCGGGCTGGGACTGGGCCTGGCCATCGTGCGCCGCATCGCCGCCGCACTCGGCCATCCCGTGACGTTCTCGTCGAAAGTCGGACACGGCACGATTTTCCACATCGACGTTCCGGTCGGGATCGGCGCCAGCGTCGATGCCATTGCCAGCAGCGCCGACATGGAGCGGCCGCGCGGCTACGGTCTGTTCGGCACAAAGGTGCTGCTGGTCGAGAACGACGTCGAGGTGCTGCAGGCGATGACGTCGCTGCTCGAGCGCTGGCAATGCCTGGTGCGCCCAGCCACCTCGACCGATGCTGCGCTCGAGATGCTCGGCGATACGGACTGGGTGCCGGACATCGTCATCGCCGACCAGCATCTCGACGGCGGCGACCTCGGCACCGCGACCATCGCCGAGGTCCGCGATTATCTCGGCCGCGCCGTGCCGGCGCTGATCGTCACCGCCGACGGTTCGGAGACCGTCGCCAAAGCCGCCCGCGCGGCCGGCATCGAGCTGATGCGCAAGCCGCTGAAACCGGCACAGCTGCGCGCCCTGCTGGCGCATTTGCTGGCTTGATCGCTCTCCCGACCGCGAGCGACGAGAAATCGTGCACTGTCAGCGTATTCGGCGCGATCCTGTCCGTATGACCAACTTCGTCGATATTCAGGACGCTTTCCGATGAAAACAATAGATGTTCAAATGAATGACCACCCCGTACACTTTATGAAAAGCGCAAACAGTTTTCCCGGTATTCTGACAAATTTGCAAACCGCCGACAGTTTTAGCTGCGATTGTACAATTTCATCTAGATCAAAGGAATATATTCGAATCCATCTTTTGTTTACTCTATCTTCTCCGGAGACGCGCGATCTATCAGGCCCTTTGCGGCTCTGGACGGAAAACGGTGAGTTCTCAGTGAAAGTTTACTCATCCTGACGGGTGCGGCTAAAACCCCGCCTGGCCGCGAAACAGCTCGGCACTGTCGAGCTTCGAAACCTCGATGACGGCTTGCGTCCGGCTGTAGACATTGAGCTTGCGCAGGATCTCGGAAACATGCGCCTTGACGGTGGTTTCGCCGACCTGCAGCTCGTAGGCGATCTGCTTGTTGAGCAAGCCCTGGCGCAGCATCTGCAGCACCCGCAATTGCTGCGGCGTCAGTTTGGCAAGGCGCTGCACCATCTCGGCGCGATCGGTGCTGTCAGCGTCGGGCGGCTGGCCTTCGTAGGTTTCGGGCACGTAGATCGCACCGTCCATCACCGAGCGGATGGCGGCGGCCAGATCGCTCTTGCGCGCCGATTTCGGGATGAAGCCGGCCGCGCCGTAGGACAGCGCCTCGGAAATGATCTTGGGCTCCTCATGCCCCGAAACGATGACCACCGGCAGGCGCGGATAGCGGGTCCGAAGCTGCAGCAGCCCATCGAAGCCATGCACGTCTGGCATGCTGAGGTCGAGCAGCGCGAGATCGAATGGCTTCGCATCCGCCAGAAGCTCAAATGCCTCGGTGATCGAACGCGCCTCGACAGTATCGACATCCGGATAGGCCATTTGCACAGCGCTGTGCAGCGCCTCGCGAAACAGCGGGTGGTCGTCGATGATCAGAAACCGGGCGCGATCGTTGACTGCGGTCATGGCGTTTCGTTTCATTTCAGGCAGGATAGAATAGCCCAGTGACCATGGCCAGATTATTGGCAAATAGTACATCGCCATCCCTGGCCGAAGGGCGGAGATGGCAATTTCCGGACCACCATGCCTTGCCCGGTCGTCCAAATCGGCCGAATGTACCGCAATGAGCGACCTCGTCCTTCATAACTACTACCGCTCCTCCACCTCCTACCGGGTGCGGATCGCGCTGGAGATGAAGGGCCTGACCTACCAATATGTGCCGCATCACCTGCGCCACGGCGAGCATCTGGAGCCCGCCTATCTCTCGGTCAATCCGCAAGGACTGGTGCCGGCGCTGATCCTGGGGGGCGGCACGCTGCTGACCCAGTCGCTTGCGATCATCGAATTTCTCGACGAGACCAGGCCCGAACCGCCGCTTTTGCCGCAGGACGCGCTTGGTCGGGCCCGCGTCAGGATGCTGGCGCAGATGATCGCCTGCGACATCCATCCGGTGAACAATCTGCGCGTACTGACCTCGCTGCGCACGCTGTTCGGCGCCGGCGACGAAGACGTCGCCAACTGGTTCCGGCACTGGGTGAACGAAGGTTTTCAGCCGCTTGAAAAGATTCTGTCTTCCTCCCCCGAAACAAAGACATTCTGCCATGGCGAAACGCCGGGGCTGGCCGACATCTGCCTGGTCGCACAGGTCACCAGCAACGCCCGTTTCGGCGTCGACCTGACGCCCTATCCGACAATCGGCCGCATCCACGCCGCCTGCATGGCGCTGCCGGCCTTCCAAAGGGCCGCACCCGAGAACCAGATCGATGCCGAGTAGCAGCGCTATACAATCGTGAGGAATTGCCGATGAAAGCCGTTGTCTTCGAAAAATTCGGCGAGGTGCCGACGATCCAGACTGTTGCCGATCCGGAGCCGGCACTGGGTGGCGTTGTTATCAAGGTCGAGGCGACCGGGCTCTGCCGCAGCGACTGGCATGGTTGGATGGGCCACGACGACGGCATCCGTCTGCCGCATGTGCCGGGTCACGAGCTTGCCGGCGTCGTGGTGGCCGCAGGTAGCCAGGTGACACGCTGGAAGACCGGCGAGCGCGTCACCGTGCCGTTCGCCGTCGGCTGCGGCCGTTGCTTCGAATGCAGCTCGGGCAACCATCAGGTCTGCGAACACCAGACCCAGCCCGGCTTCACCGGCTGGGGCTCGTTCGCCGAATATGTCGCCATCGACCGTGCCGATACCAATCTGGTCCGATTGCCGGACGAGATGGAATTCGCCACCGCCGCGAGCCTCGGCTGCCGCTTCGTCACCTCGTTCCGCGCCATTGTCGACCAGGGCCGGGTGACACCAGGCGAATGGGTGGCCGTGCATGGCTGCGGCGGCGTCGGCCTGTCGGCGATCATGATCGCCAGCGCCATGGGCGCCAACGTGATTGCCATCGACCTGACCGACGAGAAGCTGGACTTCGCCAAAAAAATCGGTGCGGTGGCGACGATCAACGCCGCCAAGACGCCGAACGTGGTCAAGGCGGTCAAGCAGATCACCAATGGCGGCGCACACATGTCGATGGACGCGCTCGGCCACCCCACCACCTCGTTCAACTCGATCGCCAACCTGCGCCGGCGCGGCCGCCATGTGCAGGTCGGCCTGATGCTCGGCGACCACGCCAGGCCGCAGATCCCGATGGACAAGGTGATCGCCTTCGAGCTCGAAATCCGCGGCAGCCACGGCATGCAGGCCTACCGCTACCAGGCGATGATGGAGATGATCCGCACCGGCAAGCTGAAGCCCGAACTGCTGGTCGGCAAGCGGATCAGCCTCGAAGAGGCGCCGGCAGCCTTGATGGCGATGGGCGGCTTCGAAGGCATCGGCATCGGCGTGGTGACGAAGTTCTAGCTATGCGGCGCTCTCCCTTCTCCCCCTTGTGGGAGAAGGTGGCCTCGCGAAGCGAGGTCGGATGAGGGGTGCTCCAGCTTGGCACCGACAGTACTCCGTCCAGCACCCCTCTTCCGTCTTGGCGCTGCGCGCCAATCCACCTTCTCCCACAAGGGGAGAAGGCAAGCCACGCGCCGGCTACCGCGCATATTTCTTCGCACCGACCACGCAAAGCACGACGGCAGCCGTGACGGCGATCATGGCGGGGCTGACCGGCTCGTGCAGCAGCATTGCTGCCAGCCCAAGGCCGAAGAAAGGCTGGAGAAGCTGCAACTGCCCGATCGCAGCGATGCCGCGTTGCGCCAGCCCGCGATACCAGAACACAAAACCGATCAGCATGCTGAACAGCGAGACATAGGCCAGGCCGATCCAGGCGGCCTTGCCGACGGTTGCGAGCGACGGCGGCATGGTGATGAGCGTCAGGGCCAGCATGACCGGCAGCGACAACACCAGCGCCCATGAGATCACCTGCCAGCCGCCGAGTTTGCGGGACAGCGTGGCGCCTTCCGCATAGCCCAGTCCGCACAGGATAATTGCGGCCAGCATCAGCATATCGCCAAGCGGCGCGGCCGTCACACCTTGCGTCACCGCAAAACCGGCAACAAGGGCGCTGCCAAGGCATGAAAACAGCCAGAAAGCCGGTTTGGGGCGATCGCCGCCGCGAATGACGCCGAAGATTGCGGTCGCCAGCGGCAACAGGCCGACGAAGATGATGGAATGGGCCGAGGTGATGTGCTTGAGCGCCAGCGCGGTCAGCAGCGGAAAGCCGACCACGACGCCGAGCGCCACGATGGCCAGCGACAGCAGATCGCGCCGCTCCGGGCGCTTCTGGCGAAAAATGAGCAGGAGCGCGAGGCCGAGAATGCCTGCCGTGGCAGCACGGGCGACGGTTAGGAACGCCGGATCGAAATCCATCACCGCGACGCGCGTTGCCGGAAGCGATCCGCTGAAAATCAGGACGCCTACGAATCCGTTGATCCAGCCGCCCGCCGTCTTGTCCATCGCACGCTCCGATCATTCTCGCCCTCTATCGGGCCGGACATATGGCGCCACCAGAGACAATGAGGTACAGTTCGATAAAACTGTCATGGAAGATCGAGCAGTACGGATGGACGAGCAGACGACGGCAAGTGAGGGCAGCGGGACGCTTGTCGAAAGCGTCATGGCGACGATCAGGCACAGGATCGCCGCGCGCAGCCTGACACCGGGAACCCGACTGCCTTCGATCCGGGCTTTTGCGAAAACCATGCAGGTTTCGAAATCCACAGTGGTCGAAGCCTATGAGCGTCTTGCCGCCGAAGGCATCATCCGCTCGCGTCCGGGCTCGGGTTTTTATGCCGCCGGACCGCTGGCTCCCTTGTCGCTGGCCGAGATCGGCCCAAGGCTTGACCGTGCCGTCGATCCGCTCTGGGTTTCACGCCAGTCGCTGGAGGCCGGCGACGGCGTGCTCAAACCCGGCTGCGGCTGGCTGCCGGCCGCGTGGATGCCGGAGGCTGGGTTGCGCCGGGCGCTGCGGACAATGGCACGCAGCGATGATGTCACGCTGACCGACTACGGCACCCCGCTCGGGCTGCCGCCGCTGCGTCATCTGCTTGCACGGCGCATGGCAGAGCATGGCATCGAGGCGTCTCCCGACCAGATCATGCTGACGGAATCAGGCACCCAGGCCATCGACCTCCTGTGCCGGTTCCTGCTCGAGCCGGGCGACACGGTGCTGGTGGACGATCCCTGCTACTTCAACTTCCATGCCCTGCTGCGCGCTCACCGGGCCAAGGTGGTCGGCGTTCCCTACACGCCGTCGGGACCGGATATCGAGCTGTTTGCGCAGGCGCTGATCGAGCACCGGCCGCGCCTCTACATCACAAATTCCGCGCTTCACAATCCAACGGGTGCAATTCTGTCGCCGGTCGTCGCCCACCGATTGCTCAAGCTCGCCGACCAATCGGATCTGACGATCATCGAAGACGATATCTTTGCCGACTTCGAGCACACGCCCGCACCCAGGCTGGCGGCGTTCGACGGTCTTGGTCGCGTCGTCCAAATCGGCAGCTTCTCCAAGACGCTTTCGGCGTCGGTGCGCTGCGGCTTCATCGCGGCTCCGCGCGACTGGATGGAAGGGCTGACCGATCTCAAGATCGCCACGTCCTTCGGCAGCGGACGGCTTGCCTGCGAACTGGTGCTGACGCTGCTGAAGGACGGCAGCTATCGCAAGCACGTCGATTTGCTGCGCACGCGGCTTTCCCGCGCCATGGCTGAGACAAGCACCCGCCTGAAGGCGATCGGCATCGTGCCGTGGATCGACCAGCCGACCGGCATGTTCTTGTGGTGCAGACTGCCGGAAGGCGTCGATGCAGCTGATATAGCCCGCCGCGCCTTGTCGGCCAATGTCGTGCTGGCGCCCGGCAATGCGTTCAGCCTGTCTCAAACCGCCAGCCGTTTCCTGCGCTTCAACGTCGCGCAGTCGGCGGACGAGAGAATTTTCAGGACGCTCGAAGAGGCGATGTCGCGTTGATTTTCGTTGTCACGGAAATGCCAGGCCTGCGCTTCGCCCTCACGGCACTACCCGCCTGCGCCGCCGCTCATAGAGCATGACCAGCGTTTCGGCGGTCAGCGCCGGCTTCTTCTCACCTTCGATCTCGACGATGTTGGCCGCCTTCATCAGATACTGGCCGGGGCCCTTGTCCTCCATCGACAACAGCGTGATGCGCAGCCTGATGCGGGCGCCGGCCCTGACCGGCGCCAGGAACCGCACCTTGTCAAAACCATAGTTGAAGACGGCTTGCGTGTTTTCCGGCACGATGCCCATGTCGAGCGCCAGCGCGCCGATGATCGACAGCGTCAGATAGCCATGCGCGATGGTGGCGCGGAACGGGCTCTGCCGCTTCGCCCGCTCTGGATCGACATGGATCCACTGGCGGTCGCCGGTGCATTCGGCGAACTGGTCGATGCGGCTCTGGTCGACCGTCGTCCAGTCCGACACGCCAAGCTCCTGCCCTGTCATCGTCCTGAGCTGTTCGTAGGTCGGCGGCGGCCTCAGCCGTATTTGCGTCATTCCTGCTTTCCCGATCGCTTGCCCTGCCTCCGGACCACGAACCGGCCGCCTCTGTCAATTCGGTCAGTGTGTTCCGCTGCGATATCCTCGGCCGGATCGCGCCAGTGGCGGGTCCAGTGCCGGCTTCCAGCACTGGCAACAAGATTATCGGGCAAGAGGAACTTTGTGCGCTTGGCGGGACCAACACCAAGGCTTCGCCAGCCGGGATGACGGGAGAAAAGTCCAGCTGCTCGGGAACAGCCTACTTCTTGTCGTAGCCGCTGCGGATTTCCTCCATCGCCTCCTTGATGCGCTCGCGCAGGATCTCGACCGATTCGGTGCCGGACTTCCTGGCCATCTCCGCCACCTCGCCGGCATTCTTCAATGCGGTTTCGAAGGATTTCCTGGCGAACGCCGCTTGCTTGGCCATCAGCTCCCGAGGATCGCCCGGAGCCCTGTAGTCCTGCGCCATGTCGGCGATCTCGTGCAGCGTGTCCTGCAGCATCTCGCGTTGTCGGTGGAGCAGCGACGACGCTCCGGCAGCACTTGCCCTGGCCGACTTTTCCAGTGCTTCGAGGTTCTTGCGATGATGGCTGAGGATCGCCTCGACATCGACGTTCGGCAGCTTCAGGTCGCGGCCGAACCTGCCGAACATGTCGATGAAGGTGTCGGATTCCGGTCGCTTTGCCATGGTGGCGTCTCCCCTGTTGCTGCGAATGCGGCAGCTGAAGAGAACAATAGGGCACTGGAGCCCCACGGTCCATTCGGCCGCGCAACATGTCGCGCCTCAGCCGACGAGGAACAGCCGTTCCACCGTATGGAGCACGACGCCGGCCAGGCCGCCGATGATCATGCCGTTAAAGCGGATATATTGCAGGTCCCTGCCGATGTTCATTTCGATCAGCCTGGTAAGCTGGGCAAGGTCCCAGCGCTTGACCTGATCGGCGATGAATTTCGAGACGCCGCTCTTCTGGCTTTCGACGAAGGACGACAGCGCAACGATAAACCCCTGGTTCATGTCGGCCCTGATCTGCGGGTCGCCAGCAAGATGGCGGCCGACCTCGACGAACATGTTGGCGAGATGGGCGCGGATCATCGAATTCGGTGCCTTGGCGTCCTGCTCGATGAACACACTGAGGCTTTCCCACATGTCGCCGGCCAGCGCCTTCAGCTCCGGCCGGGCGAGGAAATCGCGCTTCAGTTTCTCGGCGCGCCTGGCGTATTGTTTTGACGTCCTCAGCCGCTCGACGAAGCTCAGGACGAAACGGTCGAACTCGGCGCGCATCGGGTGATCGGGATCGGCCCTCACTTCGTCGAGCAGCGAACCGGCTGAGGCGACGATCTTCTTCAAGAGATAGGCGTCGGCGCGAAACAGGTTGAACAGCGACGGCAGTTCCTCGCGGATCTTCTCGCGCATCGTCGCCAGCGCCTGCTCATCGCTCAGGAAGCGGCCGACGACCCTGGTGAATTCGTCGAACAGTCGTTGGTGGCGGCGGTCGTCGGTCACCGCCGACAGCAACTCGGCGGCGAGCGGGGCCAGCGGCACCTTTTCGATCTGCTCCAGCATGCGGCTGCTGACGAAGCCGCGCAGGCCGGATTGCTCGACCGCCGCCAGTGTCTGCGGCACCAGCCGGCCGACGAAATGCGACAGATCGGCGGCGCGGTTGGGGTCGGCCAGCCAGTCGGCGACGAGCGCGGAAAAGTCGACCTCGGCAAGCTTTTCGCGCACCGGCTCGGGCGCCAGAAAATTGACCTCGATGAAGCGGCCGAGATTGTCGGCGATGCGGTTCTGGTTCTCCGGGATGATCGCGGTGTGCGGGATCGGCAGGCCGAGCGGCCGTCTGAACAGCGCCACCACCGCATACCAGTCGGCCAGCCCGCCGATCGTTGCCGCCTCGGCGAAAGCAGCGACGAAACCCAGCCACGGGTAGTAGCCCTCGAACGACTTGGCCACCGCAAAGATGAGGACGCAGAGCGCGAGCGCTGCGGTGGCGACGAACTTGGTGCGCCGAAGCGCCGAAAGCTTGGCCTCCGCGTCGGCATCGAACCGGGCGGATGCCAAAGCCGGTGATGGTTGTGACATGGATGAACTGCTCCTGGTCGATGTCGCGGAGTTAACTTAGTGATCCGCCCCCCGAATGCGCGCCATATCAGGGTCATGGTTCGCACGACCGCCCACACAACCTGATAAAGATACTCAGCTATTATGCGCTGCCAGTCTGGAATTATTCCAAGGTATAGGCCATATTAGGCCTGAGCTACTGCTTCGTGAGGATAAAATGCGGCTGACACGCCAGACCAACTACGCCATGCGCATTCTGATGTATTGCGCTGCGAATAACGACCGGCTGAGCCGCATCCCGGAGATCGCTGCCGCCTACTCGGTGTCCGAGCTTTTTCTCTTCAAGATCCTGCAGCCTTTGGTCGAGCATGGTCTGGTCGAGACGGTGCGCGGCAGGAACGGCGGCGTCAGGCTCGGCCGCCCGGCCGAATCGATCACATTGTTCGACGTCGTGCGCGTGACCGAAGAGAGCTTCGCCATGGCCGAATGCTTCGAAAACGACGCCGCCGAATGTCCGCTGGTCGACAGCTGCGCCCTGAATTCGGCGTTGCGCGAGGCGCTCAACGCCTTCTTCGCCGTGCTCGAGCGCTATACCATCGCCGACATGGTGGCAGCGCGCCCGAATGTGCGCCACCTGCTCGGCATCGACATGCTGGTGCAAAGGGCGCCGGCCGCGTGAGTTTTGGCGCTTGCGCTGCCAGCTCTCCTTCTCCCTTGTGGGAGAAGGTGGCCGAGCGAAAGCTCGGTCGGATGAGGGGTGTTCCAGCTTGGCAAAAATCTCACTCCGTCCAACACCCCTCAACCGTCTTGGCGCTGCGCGCCAATCCACCTTCTCCCACAAGGGGAGAAGGAAGAAGGGGAACTTACGCCGCCGACTGCGGCAGGACGAACGGCATGTCACCGGCCGGCAGCACGCCGACCCGCAGCCGGCAATCGAACACTTTTTCGATCAGATCGTCGCTGAGCACGTCCTGCGGTGAGCCGGTGGCGGCGAGCCTGCCGCGGTGCATGACGAAGATCCGGTCGGCAAACATCGCCGTCAAATTGAGGTCGTGCAGGATCGCGACAACGCCGCCGCCCCTTCTGGCGAAATCGCGGGCGATGTTCATGATGATCAATTGGTGCTTGATGTCGAGGCTGGAAACCGGCTCGTCGAGGAAGAGATAGCGCGGTTTGCCGTCAGCGCCTCATTGCCGGGTGCGGCACCCAACAGCCAGTCGCCAACGACGCTGACGGCCGAGGCATCGGATGCGCCTGATGTCAGCGACAACAGGACGGCAACGGCAAGTCCGAGGCACAAAGCCAGGATGGCGTTGCGCGCGCCCCGAACGGTCACCGTCGGATGCTGCCGCCATAGTGCCCGCACCAGCGATCGATTGATCCACCATTGGGCGCCCGCTCAGTCCGCGGCCTGCCCGCCATAAAGCGAGGCGGCAAGGTCGCGGATGACGTCGGCGGTGCGCGGCCCGAAGCCGAGCAGATAGCCGCGATCCATGCTGACCAACTGGCGCACCGCACCCGCCCGTGTCGACAATATGGACGGGTTCGCGAACAATTCGTCGTCCGATACGCCGGGACCGGCATTGTTCATCATCAGGATCACGTCCGGCCTGGCGGTGATGACAGCCTCGTCGGACAATTGCTTGTAGCCGGAGAAGCCGTCGACCGCGTCGGCGCCAAGCGCCTTCCCGACGATGCGGATCTTTTCGACAATGCCGTCGTGGTCGTAGCGCTCGGGCACCTCGATGAACGGGATGCTCGTCTTCTTCAGCACGTCGACGGTTTCCTTCGACCCTCTGCCGTGCAGGGCCAGGATGCCCGACGGATTGACCGACAGCACACCTTCCGGCGACAGCTGGCGCATGTAGCCGACGTCAGGCAGCTTGAGCGCCGCCTCGGGATAATTGCTGGTCGAATCGCGAGCGACCAGCCGGTCCGGCTCGCCGAGCGCAAAGACGATCTCGGTGATCGAACCGCCAATGGCCGCTATCTTCGACGGGTCCGCAAAAACCTCCGTCCCTTCGGCGGCGGGGGCCGACAGCGCAAAGGCCAACGAAAGGCACATCGTGGCCCCAAGCGCCATTCTAAAAACACGCGCCCGTTCAAGCAAAGGAGCCATTGTTATTGTCCTCAGGCTGCGGTCGGGCTTGGAATGCGCGGCAGATTCTCTGCCAGAAACCGCCAGTCCTCGCGTTCGCTTTCGCCTTCGTGGCGCTTGCCGAAGAACTGGATGATCATCTTGCCGTCGGCGCCATAGGCTTCGACAGACGTGACATGGCCATCCTTGGTCGGCTTGCGCACGGCCCAGACCTCCTGGATGTGGTCGGTCCGCAGATGCAGGTGGAACGTCTCGTCCAGCACGTTGATCCACGGCCCCATCGGCTTGATCGAGGTGATCGGGCCCGAATGGATCTGGATGCAGCCGCGATTGCCGACAAAGCACATGATCGGCATCTCGCCCTCGGCGCCATGATGCAACATGGCGCTGATGGCATCGTTGTCGAGCAGCCAGGCGTAATCCTGGCCGACCATGCGCATCGCCTGGCGGCGGTCGAGCTTCAGCGTCTTCAGCATGCCGAAGAACTGATGCACGTCGGTCAGCCGGCTCCAGCGGTCGCGCAGATCGTCGACGTCAGCGGAAGCGGCGGAAGTCTCGGCCTCGCTTTCAGGCCCGCCTTCTGAAATCGCGACGCTCGACTCCTGGTTCGGCGATTCCAGCTCGGCCACCAGCTTCTGATAGGCATAGAGGTTGGACGCCGGCCGCAGATGCACCTTGTGCACCGCCTCGCCTGCCGCATCGAAGAACTGCAGGCTGCGCCTGATATCGCCGCCGTCGCGCTTTTCGACGGCAAAGCCGTGCGCCCAGGCTTTCGGGAAGATGCGCAGGTCGATGTTCTCACCAAGCACCATGGCATTGTGGTTGCCGGTCACGACCTTGTCGTAGACGCCGATCTTCTCGTGCACAGCGCTTTCATTGCGCGTCAGCGCCATGACCTCGCCGACGGCCTCGAGGCCGGTCAAAAGATCATTGACGCGCGGCTCGACGCGGAGGGCGCCGTCGCCGCAATGCGCGGCGACCAGCTCGGCCTCCGAAATGCCAAGCTGGGCGGCGAGATCGCGCTCGCGCGTCTTCGGATTGTCTGCCCGCGCCCGCCGGATCTCGTGCGGCGCGGGCTTTACGCGCTGGTCCATATTTTTATTACCTACTTGTTGAGGATGAGCTTGCCCTGGCGGGTGATTTTTAGCCGGTAGAGCGCTCCGTGATGCTCGATACCGATCTCGTGCTCGCCCTGGAACAGCGAGTTGCTGGACAGGGTCCTCACCGTCAATGGGACCCGATCGAAACGAGCCGAATTGTCGTCGGAACGGCGGACGCGATCGCGAAAGTCATTGGGATTGTGCGTGTTCATCTGGTTTCGATCCCTTTCCTGGGCCGGGCCGCGCCTGGTCGCTGGCGCGGCGCTTGCGTGAAATGCCGATTCATTTCTTGACTTGAATAATCATGTTTACTAGTCAGTGCAATACCGGACTAACCGAGTCAAGATTTAAGAAGCCGGACACATCGAAAATGCAGGTCGCCGCGCATCACCGTCGGCGTCTCGCCGTTCGAAACCGCCAGCCTTGCGGGACTGCAATTCTACGGCACCTATGCCGAGGGATATCGCTCTCCTCGCTGTCGGAAACCCTCATCAGCGGCAATCATCCGGCAGGCGTCAGCTTTCCCTTCCTCCCCATTCCCGATCTGAAGCCTGAAACTGGCAAGACCGTCGAATTCGGTGTCAACTACAAGCGCGACGACATCTTCGAAGCCGGCGACGCGTTTCGTTTCAAGGCGGCCTACTTCGACAACGATGTCGACGACTACATCGAAGGCGTCACCCCGTCGGCATTCGACCCGACCAGCGGCTGCCCGTTCGGCCCCGGCATCCCGATCTGCTTCCAGACCAGAACTTTGCAGAAGCCAGGATCCGCGGCTTTGAAATGGAAGGCGTCTATGACGCCGGCTGGGGTTTCGCCGGGCTTTCCACGTCGATCATCGATGGCCACACTATTTCCTACGACGGCGAGCGGGCAGACCTCGTCACCGTCCCCTCTTCGCAGGTCACCGGGCAACTCGGCTTCCGCTTTCTGGAGGACAAGCTGACCGTCGGCGGCGAGGTGCAGTATAATGGCAAGCCGAAGGGCAATCCGGTGGCCAAGGACTACACGCTGGTCAACGCCTTCGCCAGCTACCAGGCGACCGACAATCTCAAGGTCGACTTCCGCGCCGACAATTTGTTCGACGTCAAATACACCAACCCGTTGAATGCATCGGCCACTGTTGTAGTTTACGAGCCTGGTGTCACGCTCAAGCTGGCGGCGACAATGCGATTTGGAGGCTGACGACAATGACAAGCTTGACGGCATCGCTTCGCCTGCTGACCTCGGTGCTGGCCATGCCGCTTGCGATGGGTCCGGCGTGGGCGCAACAGTCTGCGCCGGCCCCTGCTCTCACGCTTGAGCTCAATGGCGCGCAGGCCTCCGAAAAAGGCTGCCGTCTGACCTTCGTGGTCAACAACACGCTCGGCGCCGACCTCTCGAAAGCGGCGTTCGAGATCGCGCTGTTCAACGAGGCCGGCGTCGTCGACCGGCTGACGGTGCTCGACTTCAAGGACCTGCCGGCGGGCAAGACCAAGGTGACGCGTTTCGATCTTGCCGGCGCCGACTGCGCCAAGGTCAGCCGCGTGCTGATCAACAGCTCGACCGAATGCGCCGGCACCGGCATCAAGCCGGACGCTTGCATGCGCGGACTGAAGACCGAGACCAAGACCGGCATCGCCTTCGGGGTCTGAGAAGGCAGTGAGAAGACAGTGGGGCTGGAGCCCGCATTCGCTCGAAACATAGTGGTGTGGTCCGCTGCCTGTTGCCGCTAGGGCAAATGATGTTGATTTGACAAGTCCGCGCCGGTTGCGGCAGGTCTCGCCGCGAGCCATGCAGAACATCAGTCCCCTCCCCGACGCCGATGGCGAACTGGCGCTTGCGCCGACCGGACCGCTTGCGCCTGCCCGACCGTCAGCGATGAGCCGCAATTGGACGGCGGCAATCGTCGCCTCCTGCCTGTTTCATGCGGCGGTGGCGGCCGCTTTTCTCATCGCACCTGCAGGCACGTTTGATGCCGGGGACGCAATCGAGATGGAAGGCGCCGATCGAACCGGCGCCGACGTGGTCGGCAGCGCCTTGAATGGTAAGGTGCCGGGCGCGATGAACGTCACCCTGGTGCCCGACCCGCGGCCAGCCAAGCCTGAGGTCAAGCCCCAGATCAAGCCAGAGCCGCCTGCCGACCGGCCCACCGGGGACCGGCCGATCAGGGAAATGGCCACGCAGCCGCCCGCACCCTTGCCGCAGATTGTCGAGCAACCCACTGCCGCGCCAGACATGATGGCCGACAGCCCGCAGCTGGACGAGCAGCGCGTGGCTCCGAAGATCGAAACGCCGGCAGAGCCGGCTGCCCCGGCCGAAACCGCCGAGGCGCCTCCTGCCGATGTCGGACAGCCGCCGATCCCGACGCCAAGGCCGAGCGCTACACCAGGTCCTGTCGGAGCCGGCGAAACCAACGAGGCCCGCGGCGCCGCGGATGGCGAGGAGCGCGCCGCGGTGGCTGCCAGCAAGGGCAAGGAGCAGGCAGCGGCAGGCAATGCGATCGAATCCGGCTACAGCGGTGAAGTCCAGAAGAAGCTTGCCCGCGCCAACCGTCATGTTTCGAAAGCGATACAGGCGAGCGCTCGCAACAACGCCAGGGTCGTTTTCGTTGTCATGGCCGACGGCAGCATCAGCGACATACAGCTTGCCGAAAGCTCAGGCTCTGCGGAGCTTGATCAATTCGCTTTGACACTGGTGCGCAAACAGGCACCGTTCCCTCCCATTCCAAGCGAAACCGGCAAGTCAAGCTGGGTGTTTAAAGCGCGGATCGGTCCATTTTAACAGCCTGCGCCTCATTCGTTTCGGCCACCATCAACCGTCACAATTCACCAATCCCGAAAGGACAGCCAATGTACATCGCCATGAACCGCTTCAAGGTCCAGAATGGCTCGGAAGCCGCTTTCGAGGACGTCTGGAAGAACCGTGATTCCAGCCTGTCCGAAATGAAGGGTTTCAAGCAATTTCACCTGCTGCGCGGTCCGCTCAACGAGGCCGAAGGCTACACGCTGTTCGCCTCGCACACCGTGTGGGCGAGCCATGAGGATTTCGTCGCCTGGACCAAATCCGAGAATTTCCGCGCCGCGCACCGCAACGCCGGCTCCACCAAGGTGCACTATCTCGGCCATCCGCAGTTCGAGGGCTTTTCGGTCGTCGAGGGCGCGTGACATGACCTCGTCCGCAGCCAATTGCCGATCTCGGCGCCGCCCCTTCTCCCTTCTCCCCTTGTGGGAGAAGGTGGATTGGCGCGCAGCGCCAAGACGGATGAGCGACTATCTGGGGTGTCAAGTTGCATTTGCGAACTCTTTGCGCGCATCGCGTGCTTTTGCATTG
>NZ_JBVVPX010000055.1:0-32084 GCF_055811375.1 Mesorhizobium sp. WSM4848 | reverse complement strand
GGAAGCCTCTTGAATCACGCCAACCTACGCCGTGCCACAAATTACAACTCGCCGTTAACCTGAACTCGTTGCCCTGGTGCACGACGGTGGGCTTTGACAGGCAGACCGGAATAGGCTGGGCAGGCGGCTATGTCGGCCTCGGCGTTTCCACCTCGAACCTCTCGGGACGCACTCTGCGCGATCTGCTGCTGGGCAACGACACCGAGCTGACGCGGCTTCCCTGGGTCAATCGAACCGTGCGCAAGTGGGAGCCGGAGCCGCTGCGCTGGCTTGGCGTCCATTCGATGTATCAGCTCTATCGAATTGCCGACGAGCGGGAAGCAAAGGGGCTGCCGCGCACGTCGCGGCTCGCCGCCCTGGCCGATCGCATCACCGGGCACTGAACCGCATCACTTCGAGGATTTAGCAATGATCGACTTCAAGTCCTTCGCCCACCTGGCGCACATCGGCCTCGGTGAGCCCCAGTCGAAACCCACCTCGCTGGAAGGCGATCAGTTGGAAGCAGCCAACACGCTTTGGACGTCGGGGGATGGCAAGATCGAAGTCGGTGTCTGGGAATGTTCGCAAGGCCGGTTCACCGCGCGCCGTGACACGAATTCCGAGATTTGCCACATCGTGTCCGGCCGCGTGACGCTGCACGGTCCTGGTGGCGCAGCCAAAGATGTCGGACCCGGCGAATTGCTTATCCTGCCGCTTGGCTGGGAGGGCGAATGGACCATCCATGAGAAAACGCGCAAGCTTTACATCCTGCACTCGGTCTGAACGCCGCAGCTGTTGCCGCTGAGCTAAAGCCCCTCGACCAGCACGATCTCGCCGTCGGCTACTTTCTGGCGGATCGCGACCGCCCGCTGATACTCCGGCGAGTGATAGCAATCATGCGCGGCAGCCAACGACGGAAACTCGATGATGACGTTGCGGTCACGACCGGGGCCCTCGGCTTTTTCATGTGCGCCGCCGCGTGCCAGGAATTTTACATCGAAACGGTCGAAGGCAAGCTTGGCGGCTGCGACATAGTCCTTGTAGCCTTCGGCATCGCGCACATCGACGCGGGCGATCCAGTATCCCTTGGGCATGCTTCTTCTCCGAATTGTTAGGCCGAGCGCATTTCGTCAAGAATTGCTTCCGCGACCGCCCGTCTATCTGGCGCACCGACGATCGGCCGGCCGACGACAAGATGGCTGGAGCCGTTGCGGATCGCCTGCGCCGGCGTGACCACGCGTTTCTGGTCGCCATGGTCGCTGCCCTTGGGCCGTATCCCCGGCGTGACGACGGCCATGTTGGGGCCGACGATCCGGCGCACCGCTTCCGCTTCCTCGGCCGAGCAGACTACGCCGCCCATGCCGGCATGCAGCGCCTGCTCGGAGCGCCTCAGCACCAGTGTATGCGGGTCATGCTCATAGCCGGCGTCGATCACGTCCTGCTCGTCCATCGAGGTCAGCACGGTGACGCCAAGCAGGCAGAGATCGCTGCCCCTGGCGGCCTCGACCGCTGCCTTCATCGTCTTCGGATAGGCGTGCAGCGTCAGCATGGTCATGCCCATCATGGCAATGGCCTCGACGCCTTTGGCCACCGTGTTGTCGATGTCGAGCAGCTTCATGTCGAGGAAGATCCTGGTGCCGCCCCTCGCGAGTTCGCGGGCGAAGTCGAGGCCGCCGGCGAAGGCGAGCTGATAGCCGATCTTGTAGAAGGAGACGACCCCGTCGAGCTCGCGCACCACCTTCTCGGCGTCCTTCAGCGTCGGCACATCGAGGCCGACGATCAGCCTGTCTTGCATGGTGCTGGCGCGCTCCTGGATCACGCCTCGATCCGCGTCGACAGCAGGCGCGAGGTTTCGATCAGCGTGCGGCATAGGTGCTCCATCGATCTGTGCAGTCGCTCGTCCCTGAAATTCCCGTCCTCGTCGAAGGCGTTGCCGCCCTCCGGGACAGAGCACTCCGGCGTCACCACCTCCATCTGGCAGCGCACCAGCACGGCGCGCAGATGGTTGATGCAGCGTACCCCGGCGAAATGTCCTTTGGAAGACGAACAAAGGCCGGCGGGCTTCCCGGTGAACGGCCTGAACGACCGCCCGTCATCCGTGCGCACCAGGCTCACCCAATCGATGGTATTCTTGAGCAGCGGCGGGATCGAGCCGTTATATTCGGGCGTCGCGATCAGCAGCCCGTCATGTGCCGCGATTTGCCGTGCAAGCTTGATGGCGTTCTCGGGAATGCCTTTCTCCTTTTCCAGATCCTCGTCGAGGATCGGCAGCGGATAGTCGGCAAGCGAGATGCGGATCACCTCGGCGCCCTGCAGGGCGAGTTCCTTCTGCGCCACATCGGCGGTCCTGCCGCTGTAGGCGCCAGAGCGAATCGAACCGGCGAAGACGAGAATTTTCGGGATCACTGCCATCCGCCCCCTTGTTCCCGGACAGGTACAGCCAAGGATCTGTCAAATCAACGCACCGGCCCAAAAATCGAAAAGCGATCGTTTGGGGCAAATGCGTGAAGGTGTGTTGAGATTCAGGTCAGGCCGAGCTGAAAATGGTTGGTTCCGAGAACCGGAGCGGAGCGTACTTGAAGTACGTGAGCACCGGAAGCGCAGGAAGCTAGCATTTGCAGGCCGGCCTCACCTGAATATCGGCACACCCTAATGCGCCCCGCGCCGATAGATCCACAGCTGCGTTGGCGGGATGTTGCGGATGACGAAATGGAAATGCTCGACCGTGTAGTCGCCGCGGCCGGGCGGGATCGGCGACAGCGGGCCGTAGGTCAGCTGCACGACCGGGCGGCCTGTCGGTATGCGGTCGAGAAGGCTTTCGACGTAGGCGACGCGCTGTTCGACCGGGAAATTGAGCAATGGCACGCCGGAGATGACCGAATCGAATGTCAGGCCGCTCTTGTCGCCGAGCGTCGTGTCGAGATTGAAGGCATCGCCCTCGATGACGTTGACGCCGGGATAGAGCTGGCGCAGATGGCGCACGAAATCGGGGGAGTATTCGACTGCGTAGAGATTTTCAGGCTTTACGCCCTGGGCGAGGATGGCTCGGGTGATGACGCCGGTGCCAGGCCCGACTTCGAGCACCGGCAGGCCCGACTTCGGGTTGACGACGGAGGCCATCTTGCGGGCCGTGATGGAACTGGTCGGCACGATCGAACCGACCGCCTTCGGCTTGTCGATCCAGCCCTTGAAGAACTTCAGTTCGTCGTCGAACTTCTCTGCCAGCGTCTTCCGCAGTCCGGGACCATGTGCCATGCAAGTTCTCCTGAACGGTCCCCCGAGTGGCTACTTAGCAGCTACGGGCTTCAAGGCAAGGCGGACGCCGGTATAAGGTGTTGATGACGCTAGGGGAGCTTCCGCTCGGCTGTATCCTACACCCGATCGGCGAGAGTCGCCATCAGCGCTCGCCGAAGGTCTCGAAAAAGTCCTTCATGCGGGCGAAAAAGCCGCTCGACTGCGGCGAATTATCCTTCGAGGAAAGCTGCTCGAACTCCTCCAGCAGCTCGCGCTGGCGGCGGGACAGGTTCTGCGGCGTCTCGACCGCGGTCTGGATGTAGAGATCGCCGACATTGTGTTGGCGCAGCACCGGCATGCCCTTGCCCTTGAGGCGGAACTGGCGGCCGTTCTGGGTGCCTTCCGGCACCTTGACCTTTGTCTGGGTGCCGTCCAGCGTCGTCACCTCGAAGGAACCGCCAAGGGCAGCCGTCGTCATTGAGATCGGCACCTTGCAGTAGAGATCGGCGCCGTCGCGCTGGAAGAATTCGTGCGGCTTGACCGCCAGGAAAATATAAAGATCGCCCGACGGGCCGCCACGCAGGCCGGCCTCGCCCTCATTGGCAAGGCGGATGCGGGTGCCGTCCTCAATGCCCGCCGGGATGTTGACCGACAGCGAGCGCTCCTCGGTGACGCGGCCCTGGCCGGCGCATTTCTGGCACGGCTCCTTGATGGTCTGGCCACGCCCCTGGCATTGCGGGCAGGTGCGCTCGATCGAGAAGAAGCCTTGCGTGGCGCGCACCTTGCCGTGGCCGTTGCACATCGAGCAGGTGACGGGCTGGGTGCCGGGCTTGGCGCCGCTGCCCGAGCATTCCATGCAGGAGATCGAGGCCGGCACGTGGATCTGCGCCGTCTTTCCGGTAAACGCCTCCTCCAGCGTGATTTCCATATTGTAGCGCAGGTCGGCGCCGCGCTCGCGTCCGCCTGACGAGCGGCGCTGGCGCCCGCCCATCATGTCGCCGAAAATATCCTCGAAGATGTCGGCGAAACCGCCGGCGCCGAAGCCGTGTGCGCCGCCGTTCATGCCGCCCTGTTCGAAGGCGGCGTGGCCGAAACGGTCGTAGGCTGCCCGCTTCTGCGGATCCTTCAACGTCTCGTAGGCTTCGTTGATTTCCTTGAACTTGTGCTCGCAGGCATGATCGCCGGGATTGCGATCGGGGTGGAACTGCATAGCTAGCTTGCGGAAAGCGCTCTTGAGCTCCTTCTCGTCGGCCCCCTTTTGCACGCCCAGCGTTTCGTAGAAATCAGCTTTCATCTTTTCCCGCAGTCCGGATATTCAACGTCTTGAAGCACTTTGCGTCGTTCGCCGGCACGCTGTTCCGATTTAGGTGCGATGGAGCCGGGATGCCAGTGTTGACACGGGTTTGCCCGCATTTTTTCGATCAGGCGCGCACTTTTTCGGCCAGAGTTGCAAAAAAGCCCGGCTTTGCGCCGGGCTCTACTACAGCGCTGCGCGTCCTGTTGGACGCGCAAAGGACGCCGTAGCACTTTGATTTTTGCGCATGATCCTTTCCGAAAATCGATTCCGATTTCGGGGTCATGCGCCTAAACCTGCCGTCAGGCCGCTCAGGCCGACTTCTTCTTGTCGTCGTCCTCGTTGATTTCCTCGAAGTCGGCATCGACCACGTCGCTGTCCTTGGCGGCGTCCGCCTTGGCGTCAGCTTCCGCGGCTTCCTTCTGCGAAGCCTCGTACATGGCCTGGCCGAGCTTCATCGAAGTTTCGGCGAGCGCCTGCGTCTTGGCTTCGATCTCGGCCGCGTCGTCGCCTTCGGCAGCGGTCTTCAGCGCCGCGATCGCATCGGCGATCGCCGTGCGGTCGGCCTCGGAAACCTTCTCGCCATATTCCTTCAGCGACTTCTCCGAGGAATGCACCAGCGCCTCGGCCTGGTTGCGGGCTTCGACCAACGCGCGCCGCTTCTTGTCGGCCTCGGCATTGGCTTCTGCGTCCTTCACCATCTTCTCGATGTCGGCGTCCGAAAGGCCGCCAGACGCCTGAATGCGGATCTGGTGCTCCTTGCCGGTGCCCTTGTCCTTGGCCGAGACGTTGACGATGCCGTTGGCGTCGATGTCGAAAGTGACCTCGATCTGCGGCACGCCACGCGGCGCCGGCGGAATGCCGACCAGGTCGAACTGGCCGAGCGCCTTGTTGTCGGCGGCCATTTCACGCTCGCCCTGGAAGACGCGGATGGTCACGGCCGATTGTGAATCCTCGGCAGTCGAGAACACCTGGCTCTTCTTGGTCGGGATCGTCGTGTTGCGCTCGATCAGCCGCGTGAACACTCCACCCAGCGTCTCGATACCGAGCGACAGCGGCGTCACGTCGAGCAACAGCACGTCCTTGACGTCGCCCTGCAGCACGCCGGCCTGGATGGCGGCGCCCAATGCGACGACCTCATCCGGATTGACGCCCTTGTGCGGCTCCTTGCCGAAGAACTGCTTCACGATCTCCTGGATCTTGGGCATGCGGGTCATGCCGCCGACCAGGACGACCTCGTCGATTTCGCCGGCCTTCAGACCGGCATCCTTGAGCGCCGCCTTGCAGGGTTCGATCGTGCGCTGGACGAGATCCTCGACCAGGCTCTCGAACTTCGCCCGCGTCAGCTTCAGCGTCAGGTGCTTGGGGCCGGTGGCATCGGCGGTGATGAAGGGCAGGTTGATCTCGGTCTGCGTCGTCGACGACAGCTCGATCTTGGCCTTTTCGGCCGCTTCCTTGAGGCGCTGAAGCGCGAGCTTGTCGCTGCGCAGGTCGATGCCCTGTTCCTTCTTGAACTCGGCCGCCAGATATTCGACCAGACGCATGTCGAAATCCTCGCCGCCGAGGAAGGTGTCGCCATTGGTCGACTTCACCTCGAAGACGCCGTCGCCGATTTCGAGCACCGAAATGTCGAAAGTGCCGCCGCCAAGGTCATAGACGGCAATGGTCTTGCCTTCCTTCTTGTCGAGGCCGTAGGCAAGTGCGGCCGCGGTCGGCTCATTGATGATGCGCAGCACTTCAAGGCCGGCGATCTTGCCGGCATCCTTGGTGGCCTGGCGCTGGGCGTCGTTGAAATAGGCCGGAACGGTGATCACCGCCTTCTCGACCTTCTCGCCGAGATAGGCTTCCGCCGTTTCCTTCATCTTCTGCAGGATCATTGCCGAGATCTGGCTGGGCGACTGCTTCTTGCCGCCGGCCTCGACCCAAGCGTCGCCATTGTCGCCCTTGACGATCTTGTAGGGGACAAGCTTCTTGTCCTTTTCCGTAACCGGATCGTCATAGCGGCGGCCGATCAGGCGCTTGACCGCGAAGATGGTGTTTTCAGGATTGGTGACCGCCTGGCGCTTGGCCGGCTGGCCGACGAGGCGCTCACCGTCGCTGTTGATGGCGACGATGGATGGGGTCGTGCGCGCGCCTTCCGCATTCTCGATGACCTTCGATTCCTTGCCGTCCATGATGGCGACGCAGGAGTTGGTGGTCCCCAGATCGATACCGATTACTTTTGCCATTTTTCTAATCTCTCCGCTAAGCAGGCTCTCAGGACCCGTACAGGCGTTCCGACGAAAGCCCCTGTTCACAAGAAATTCCGCTTCGGCAACCGGCATTCCGGCGCCGAACGGCTTGGCGCGTATATAAGAACAGGCTGCGCGGCGCGCAAGCATTCTGCGCAAGGCATCCAACACATCCTTTTCTCGGGCCGGCCAGGGTTCTCCGGCCCATGAACCTTTCCGCGTCGGCTCGCGACTGACACACAGATGCGCCGTGTGGTGCGGCCCTGGAAAGGAAAGGCCATGACCGGAAATCCAGGCTCAGCCCGACCACCGCTTTCGGGGTGGGGTCGATATGCCAGGCGTTCCGCTGGTTGCGTTGACCATGCGTAAGAGCCGGCATATCGTGATTACGAGGAAAGCAGACAATTCGATCAGGGAAAAACGTGCCGGAACGTCGCGCCTTGCCCTGATTTGCGCGGAAACGGCGGATGTTTCTCCCGTCGCCCGCGGGGGGAATTCTATGTCTTGGTCTTGCGACCACGGCGCGTTCGTGCGCTCTCGTGCTGGCCGTTTGCGCCGTGGGATGCAATTAACCAAAAGGTTCCTGGCAACTAGCGGCTTTCCGGCGTTGGCGCTCGCCACCATCCTGTGGATTGGCGGTGCCGTGCAGGCGCAGGAAACGCAGGTCATCTATCCAGGCTCGATGGCGGTGACCGGATTTTCCGGTACCGTCATTCGTGATCTTGAGGAGAGCCTGCCGCCCAGCGTTGACCCGGTCGACGAGACCTTTATCGACACGACGCGCGCAACCTTGCGCGTCTTTGACGTTTCAAGACTGGGCGGGCGGGCCTCCGGCCAACTCGTCTTCACCCCGCCGCCCTTCGAAGTGGCGGCCGGGCAGATCGGCCAGGTGTTCGCCATCACCTATGACGACGGCGCTCCCTCGGGCATTGCGGACCTCTATGCCGGCGCCACCTCGCTGCATGGCGTCCGCATCGTCACATCAGACCAAGATACGGACGGTCGTCCCGAGCGGCAGCGTCGCGGTGCTGCCGGCGCCACCTTCATGGACGGCCAGTTCGGCACCGAGAACGGTGGCGGACCGGGCACGATCTGGAAGATCGACGGCACCACCGGGCAGGTCAGCAAATTCGCCGACATCGACACCAACAGCGGCCCCGGCATCGGCGACATCACCTTCGACGCTCTCCGCCGCCAGTTCTTCGCCAGCGACCTCGACACCGGTCTCATCCATCGCATTGACGCCGACGGCGCCCTGGTCGACAGGTTCGACCACGGCGTTTCCGGGCGCCCGGCGCACGGGCTTGCCCCGCTTGCCGACGATGGCAGTGCGATGGACATCGAAGACGCGGCCTTCGACAGCGAAGACCCCGATAGCTGGGGCTATACGCAGGACGAGCGCCGCGTCTGGTCCGTCGCCTATCATAGCGGTCGGCTCTATTATTCCGTCGGTGAAAACGCCGAGCTCTGGTCGGTGGGCGTTGCTCGCGACGGCAGCTTTGCCGGTGACCCGCGCTGGGAACTGACGGTCAAGGCCGACAAGGACCACGCCGTCACCGACATCGCTTTCGACGTCAGCGGCTTCATGTACCTGGCCCAGCGCGGCCCGGTGGAAAACCGCTACGACTACAGCCGGTTCGCCGATACCGGCACGGGCGAGGTCTTCCGCTACGGGCGCGAAAACCCGGACGATCCGGCTACGGAATCAATCTGGGTGGAAATGACGCAGGACTATGCGGTCGGCTTCCCGCAAGACAACCGGCAGTCGGCCGGCGGCCTGGACCTGCAATATGGCTATGACGCCGACGGCAATCTCGACGCGAGCGCCTGCACCAAGACGCTGGTCAAGTCCGCCGACAAATTGCGCGACAACCCCGCACTTGCCGAACAGCTTGCCGGCGGCGGACCGCTCGCCGTGCACGGTGTGCAGATTACGCCGACGGCGTTGGTCAAGCCGGCCAACGTGCCGCCTTTCGGCGCGTGGTTCGTCGACTTTGACGGCTATTTCGAAGACCCCGAGGTAGGAGGGCACGTCGGCGACGTCGAAGCCTGGCATCCCTGCGAAGTCCGTGCCGGCTACTATGAGCAGAAACAGGGCGGCGGTTACCTGCCACCTTTTTATCCGCCCGACTTCCCGCCCCCCGGCGGCGTGCCTCCTTGCCTCGACAACGACCGCGGCTGCGCCTCGATCCCGGTTTGCCGGCGTGGCGACCGGGGCCGCAACTGCCGGCCGCCGGTGGGAAAGAAGGTCGATCTGATCCTGAAGAAGCGTGCCCGCACCCCGGTCTGCACGGCAGATGGTGTCTGCACCTTCGTGATCGACATCATCAACAACGGCAGCGTCCTCTACGATGGGCCGCTGACGGTCACCGACACCTATCCGGGCGGCGCGCCGGCATCGTCGAGCTTCGGCCCGATCCCGCCATGGAAATGTGGACCGAACGGCTCCGGCCAGTTCCGTTGCGACAATGCCGGCATCGTGCTCTCGCCGGGCGCCTCGACGCCGATCTTCGTGAAGGCGGTGATGCCGGCCGGCTACCGGCCAAACACGGTCGAGAACTGCGCCGAGGTGAAAGCCATCCTCGGCGAGAACGACCTCACCAACAACAGGGCCTGCGCCAAGCAACGCATCCGTCATTCCGACAGCGACGAGCCGGCCATGCGGATCACCACGCTGTGCAGCGGAGCGCTGGCCGGTGCTGCTTCCGTCACCTGCCGCATCACCGTCATCAGCACCGGCACCAGTGCCCCCACCGGTCCGGTGCGGATCAACGATGCCGCCACGCTGGTGGCCGGCGGCGCGCCCGTCCAGATCCAGACCGTCACTCCCGACGGCGCGGAATGGACGTGCGGACCGGCTCCGGCCACTGCGTTGTCGTGCCAGATTCCCGGCGCCGTCATGACGCCCGGAACCAGCCGCCACTTCGACGTGACGCTTGCAGCGAATGGCGTGTTCGAGAACTGCGCACGCGGCTCCTACGGCCCGGCGTCAGGAGACGACGTCTATCCGATCGGCAGGACCTGCGCCAAGGGTGGCGCCGCCTTGACCATCCGTGTCGAGAAGACCGGCGATGCCGAGTGCCGGATCGGCCGGCCCTGCTCGTTCGAGATCACCATCGCGAACGATGGGAAAAACGCCTTCTCCGGGCCGGTTCGCATTGGTGATGCGATCGGCGTGGAAGGCCTCGGCCGGCTGGAAGGCGTTGCGATCACCTCGATCGACCCGCCCTTCGGCTGTGCGCCGGAACCGGCGACCTTGCCTGCATCCTGCATCGCCAACCTGACACTCGGCGCAGGGGAAAGCCACGTTCACCGGGTGACCGTGGTCATTCCGGACGCTGGCCGCCTGGCCAATCTGCAGGGCACCGTCAGCGGCCAGAACTGCGTCGGCGTGTTGTCGCCCGACACGCCGGTGCGAGGTGCGGGCAAAATGCTCTCCCCAGACCCGGCCAATGTGCAGGGCGATCGCGGCAAGGCCTATGCCTGCCATCCCTTCACTATCAAGAAAGAGGTGAAGAAGGCGTGCTCGCAGGGGCTCGTCATGAACGACGCCGGCCGCTGCGTCTGCCCGGAAGGCACCACTTTCCGCAACGGCCAGTGCTCGTCGGCTGGCGGCACGGTCATTATTCCGAAGCCGAAGGAGCACTGCGTGCTGCTCAAGGGCCAGATCCGCACCTCCGACGGGCGTTGCGTCTGCCCGCGCGGAACCGAGCTGGATAACCGCAGGTGCGTGTCGACCGACGAGCCGCCGGCACGCCTGTGCAAGCTGTTGCCCGGTCAGATCCGCACCAAAAACGGCGATTGCATCTGCCCGAGAGGGACGGAACTAAGGGGCGGTGCCTGCCGACCGATCCGAAATAAGCCGCCGGTCGTGGAGCGGTGCAGGCTGCTGCCCGGTCAGATCCGCACCAAGAACGGCGCCTGTGTCTGCCCGCGCGGGACTGAGGTGATCAGAGGCGCATGCCGCCGGGCGCAGTTGGGGTGCGCGCCTGGCTCACGGCTGATCAACGGCCGGTGCCAGCCGATCATCAAGCGGCGCTGCCCGGTCGGGACAGTCGGACAGTATCCGGACTGCACTCCGATCCGCAGGGCGCCGACGCTGCAGATCAATCCGAACCTGCTGCTGAACCCGAACATCCTGCAGCAGCCGAGGCGCAGGCCGCGGGCTCTCCAGTAGGGAACCCGGGCAACAGCCCGTCACATTGGACCGCAACACCAAGACCTCGCGGGAGCAATCCGGCGGGGTTTTTCGTTGGTCGGACGTGTTTCAGCCGCTGCGTGAACCTTATCGCGGCAGTCGGCGACAAACTCCCTGAAGCAACATTTCAGGGAGAGAGAAAATGTCTTCAGCCAAACATGCTTTCCGCAACACGGCGGCGACCGCTGCCCTGATTGCAGCCGCGCTGGCCACCACGCCGGCCTTCGCCAAGCAGGCGAACATCAAGTCGATGTCGTTCAACACCGAAAGCGCCAACACGACGATCCACGTCGGCTCGAGCGACAAGCAAAAGTGGGACACGCTGAAAAGTGGCAACGTCCAGTTCTGGGGCCACATGAAGCTCAACACACGGTGGCCAGGTTATGTGCAGGATGTCGGCGTGGCGCTCGGCGTTTGTGGACCGGGCCAGTGCGGCGCGTTTCCGGCGATCTGGAGCACGTCACCTGTCAGCCGCGACTACGATCATCAGGAAAATTTCTCCTTCGACCCCTCCATAATACCGCTGTCGTCGGACACCGGTATCGCCGTCGTGCCTTACGGCGACCAGATTATTGCCAAGTGCAACCAGCACCTCCAGCCCGATGGGCCGACAAAGTCTTACTCGTTCACGCACAACTTCCATGCGAGCTTCTCGGCACTGACCGACACGGCGCTCGACATGGACAATGCGGTCAGCGAGGCCCAGGGTGGCAGTTGGCCCCATCCTCTGTACGACTCGCACTATGCCGAGCATGGATCGTTCGACGTCCAAATCGTCTGCGACGCCGTCATCAAGCCGCAGGTTCAGGACGTCGCCAACGATTTCGGCGAATTCGACGTGGACAACGTCAAGCTGTTCCTGACCACCTACCAGTCGAACCAGACCGGCTCGACGCCTGGTACGGTCTGCCCGTCGTTGAAGGTCACGAGCCGGGCGCAGGCCAACCAGGCCGGGCCTGTGTCGATGCGCATCTGGCGCCAGAAGAACGACGGGCCGATCACCTCCGAGGTGCAGCAGGCGTGGGCGTCACACGATGCGACCAAGAATGGCTATTTCGCCACCTATGAGAAATGGGAGGATGTCGGCGCCACCGCCTATTTCCAGTACAAGACCGAGATCATCGGCAACGGTCCGTTCGAACCATTTGACGGCTGGAAGGACATCACTGTCCATTGCACCGGCGCGGGTGGGGGCGGCTTCACCGACGCACCTCAGGACAACCCGCCGGCGCATTCGGACTGGCAGGGCGAGGTCACTGTCTCGGACAGCGCTGGCTTCAAAAAACTCTGCCCGCGCAAGGGCCAGGTGGCGTTCGAAGTCGAGCGCGAGGCGCCGGGTGCGTTTCACTACCGAATCAGCTGCTCGAACGGCGCATTCTTCACCGGCACGACGGCCGCCTTCAATGATGGCGGTGTGTTCAGGGCGAGTGCCGCACACGAACTCAGCATCGTCAGAACCCGCTCGATCCAGTGCACCCTGCAGGAGATCAAGCAGAACGGTTCGATCGCAACCGTCGACAACAGCAGCGAGGATTTTACCTGCATCAAGCGCAATTTTGATCCGAATGCCGATGGTCTGGCGGTCGATACGCCACCCAATCCCGGCAAACCGCAACTTCCGCCGGTCGTCATCGATGCCGGCCGCACATGCCTGCCGAGCCAGAAGCCGATCCGCGGCAAATGCGTCGACAGGCCGCTCGTGGCTGCCTGCCGCAGCACCGAAAAGCGTGTCAACGGCAAGTGCATCGGGGTCAGCATCCACTGCCTGCCCGGTTACCATCAGGTCGGCCTGAAATGCGTGCGCAATGCGGTGATCGCCGACAGGTGCAAGCGCAACGAACAGCGCATCGACGGGAGATGCGTGCGCAAGCCCTCCATCATTATCGACTGCAAGCGCGGCTATCATCTGGTCGGCAAGGCATGCGTTAAGAACCCGCTGATCATCACTGCCTGCCCGGCAACCGAAAAACTGCTGCGTGGCCACTGCGTGCCCAAGCAATCTGTGAAGAGGCTCAACCTGCAGAAAGTGAAGCAAGGCAGCGGCAAGTGTTGCTGCCACGACCGGCCAGACCGCTGCATCCGGTGAACTGAAATCGACGCTTGAACGGGGAGAGAGGTGGCCGACGCTGCCTCTCTCTTTTGCGCAGGCACCGGATTCCTGTCGACAAGCAGCGCTGAGACGATTACGGCGAGGCGGGCTCAACAACGGGAAGCGAACATGGCTCAAAAGACCCTGATCGCGCCTTCTGTGCTGGCGTCGGATTTTTCGAAGCTGGGCGACGAGGTCGAGGCGGTGGTGGCCGCCGGCGCCGACTGGATCCATCTCGACGTCATGGACGGGCATTTCGTGCCCAACATCACCTTCGGTCCGCCGGTGATCAAGGCGATCCGCAACCGCACCAAAACCTTCTTCGACTGCCACCTGATGATCGCGCCGGCCGATCCCTATCTGCAGGCGTTTGCCGAAGCCGGCTGCGACGGCATGACGGTGCATGCCGAGGCCGGGCCGCATCTCGACCGTTCGCTGCAGACGATCAGGAACTTGGGCAAGAAGGCCGGCGTGTCGCTCAACCCGGCGACGCCGGAAACGGCGATCGAATATGTGCTCGACCGGCTCGATCTGATCCTGATCATGACCGTCAATCCGGGTTTTGGCGGCCAGGCCTTCATCCCGGAGGTCGTCGACAAGGTGAAGCGGGTGAAGGCGCTGATCGGCAATCGGCCGATCCGGATCGAGATCGACGGCGGCATCTCGCCCGAAACCGCGCCACTGGTCACCGCCGCTGGCGCCAGCGTGCTGGTCGCCGGTGCGGCTATCTTCAAGGGCGGCAGCGTCGAAGCCTATGGGGCGAACATCGAGGCGATCAGGACAGCGGCCGACCAGGTGGCCGGCTGACGCTGCCGGCGCGACGTCACCGGCACGCGCTGTTCTCCCTAGCCGGTCAGGAAATTCGTTGGCCGACGCCGGTGCGCTTGTGCTCATGACAAGCTGCGATCCCAGCCAAAATGGCCCTGTCCATTTTGGCGATTTTATTGGCATATCCAAAACTACCATCCATATTGTCTGTCTCACCCTCATGCCCTCCGGACCCTCCCGCAGGCTCCTCTTCGACGATCGGATCGATGAACCGCAGCCCTTTCTTCGCTGACCTGCTGAACACCATCGCCGACCGCGGCCGGATGATGCTGAACCTCGTGCGCGGTGACGAGCCGGTTTCGGCCGACAGCCTGGCACGTCTGTGCGTCCGTCTGCTTTCCAGCCAGGGCGAGGCATCGGGCGTCGCCTATGCAAGAGAAATACTCGATCGCTGGCGCAGCCTCGGCGCCGACGGCAGGCTGGCTTTCCTGCATGTGCTGCGCGATCGTTTCGGCACCGATCACGCCAGGCTTGCCGCCGCGGTGGATGCCTATCGGGCCGAGCCCGACGATCGCTCGGCACTTGCCCTGCACGACGCCGCCGAGCCGGCCAGGCAGGAGCTGCTGCGCCGCCTGAACCTGGCGCCCGGCGGCATCGAGACGCTGGTGCGCATGCGCGAGGATCTGCTTGCCCGGCTGCCCACATCGCCCGATCTCGCCATCGTCGATGCCGATTTCACGCACCTGCTGTCGTCATGGTTCAACCGCGGCTTCCTGGTGCTGCGGCGGATCGACTGGTCGACGCCGGCCAACATCCTGGAAAAGATCATCCGCTACGAGGCGGTGCATGCCATCCACACCTGGGACGATCTGCGCCGCCGGATCGAGCCCGCCGACCGGCTCTGCTATGCGTTCTTTCATCCGCAGCTCGGCGACGAGCCGCTGATCTTCGTCGAGGTCGCGCTGACCCGGGCGATGCCGACGACGATCGCCGAGCTGCTCGCCGACGCGCGGCCGCCGGTGCCGCCACGGCAGGCGACGACGGCGGTGTTCTATTCCATCTCCAACTGCCAGGAGGGCTTGCGCGGCATCTCCTTCGGCAATTTTCTGATCAAGCAGGTGGTCGAGGACCTGCGCCGCGACCTTCCCGGCCTGACCGATTTCGTCACCTTGTCCCCGGTCCCGGGCTTTGCTCGCTGGCTGGCCGAGCAGGCCGAAACCATTCCCTCCGCCGCCGAAGTGTTGGACCTCGTCGCCGACGAGGGTTGGCATTCGGACGCTGCCGTGCGCGACCGCGTCGGCCAGGCGCTGCTTCCGCTTGCGGCACAGTATTTCCTCGAAGCCCGCACCGCCTCCGGCAAGGTGATCGACCCGGTCGCCCGATTCCATCTCGGCAATGGCGCGCGGCTGGAGCGCATCGACCTTTTCGGCGACCTGTCGCCCCGCGCCTTGCGTCAGGCGCATGGCCTGATGGTCAATTATCGCTACAAGCTCGACGACATCGAGAAGAATCACGAGCTGTTCGCCGCCAGGAACGATGTGGCGGCCGCGCCGGCGGTGCGCCGCCTGCTGCCGAAACCGGCGAGACCTGCCGCGCCGCTGCTTCCGGCGCCAGCCCAGACTCGGAGGGATGCATGAGCGATCACTCGCTTCAGGTGCGGGCCGAACGGCTGATGCCTTAGGCGCCCTGCGCGACGGCGACCCCGAAAACCCTGTCGCCTTCTATCCAGACACTCTTGACATCCAATTCGTCCGACAGCGCAACGATGTCGGCGGCGGTGCCGTTTGCGAAGCGCCCGAGCCGGTGCGACTGGCCGATCGCCTGCGCCGGATACAGCGAAGCCATGCGCAGGGCCTCCGACAGGTCCAGTCCGACGGCGCGGTGGACGAAGCGGACGGCGGCTATCATGTCGAGGTCGGCGCCGGCCAGCGTCCCGTCGGCAAGCCGCAGGCTGCCGTCCCTGCGGTAGACGGCGCGGCCGTTCAGCGTGAAGGAGGTCATGCCGGTGCCGATCGTCGCCATGGCGTCGGTGACCAGGAAAATCTTTGCCGGGCCCTGCTTGGCGCGCAGCGCGATGGCCATGGTGGCGGGATCGACATGGATGCCGTCGGCGATGATGCCGGCAAACATTGTGCCGGTACCGATGGCGGCACCCGCCAGACCCGGCTCGCGGTTGCCGATCTGGCTCATGGCGTTGAACAGATGGGTGACCATTGTTGCGCCGGCCTCAATGAACGCGCGCGCCTTGGCATAGCCGGTGTCGGAATGGCCGAGGCTGACGACGATGCCGGCCTCGACCAGCGCCGAAACCCTCGCCGGCTCCACCGATTCCGGCGCTACAGTGGTCAGCAGCACCGGCAGGATTTTTCGCGCCGCAATCAGCATCGCCTGGTCGGCATCCAGCATCGGCCGGATCAGCGCCGGGTCGTGCGCGCCCTTGCGGGCGATCGACAGATGCGGGCCTTCGAGATGCAGGCCCAAAAAGCCCGGCACCTTCTGCTGCGCGGCCTCGGCACCGGCGGCAACCGCGGCGGCGGTGATCTCAGGCGTGTCGGTGATCAGCGTCGGCAGCAGCGCCGTTGTGCCGAACGGCGCGTGCGCCCGGCAGATGGTCTCGATCGAGGCAACATCGGGGTGGTCGTTGAGCATGACGCCGCCGCCGCCATTGACCTGCAGGTCGACAAAGCCCGGTGCAAGCATGCCGCCGCCGGTTTCGATACGCTCGACGCTTGACGGAACGGCTCCGCTGGCAACGATGGCCTCGACGAGGCCGTCTCGCACGACAAGGGCAGCGTTGTCGTGCCAGTCGTCGCCGTCAAAAATCCGGGCGCCAGTCAGGGCAAAACGGTCGCTCATATGGTTTCCGTCACCTTGCGAAGATTGGGCGGCGTGTCCGGATCGAGACCGCGATGGCGGGCAAAGGCCTCGACGAAGCCATAGAACGACACGATCAGCGCCAGCGGGTCGGTCAGTGGATGGCCGGTGGCGACATGCGGCAGGTGCTGAGCGCTTGTCGCCTTATCCGAGGACACGAAGACGGCCGCGCCCTTGCCCACCAGGCTGTCGGCGGCCTCTGCGACCGACGGCTCGGAAGCATCGCGGGCGGCGAGCGCCAGCACCGGAAAATCAGGCCCGACCAGCGCCAGCGGGCCATGCATCACTTCGGCAGCACTATAGGCCTCGGCGTGCATGGCGCAGGTTTCCTTGAATTTCAGCGCCGCCTCGTTGGCGATCGCCGCGGACGGACCACGACCGAGGATGAACAGCGATTTCGACGTCTCCAACGCACCGGCCAGTGACATCCAGTCGCAGGCGATCGCCTCGCGAAAATGCTCCGGCAAGCGGGCAAGTGCTGCCAGAAGCTTGTCGTCGCCGGTGCTATGCGCCATCAAGGCGAGGCCGGCGACGGCCGAATTGACGAAGGTCTTCGTCGCCGCGACGCTGCGCTCCGGGCCGGCCAGGATGTCGATCGCATAATCGCAGGCCCGCGCCAGCGGCGAATCAGCGGTGTTGGTGATGGCGACGGTCAGCGAACCGCCGGCTCTCGCGGCTTGCGCCATGGCGACGATGTCCGGGCTCTTGCCCGACTGCGAGATCGCCAGGCAGGCCGAGCCGCCCAGCTTGAGCCTGGCGCCGTAGATCGAAGCGATCGACGGGCCGATCGATGCGACGGCAAGGCCGGCGGTCAGTTCCACCGCATATTTCATGAAGGTGGCGGCATGGTCGGAGGAGCCGCGCGCCACGGTGACGACGAAGTGTGGGTCGCGCTCGCGAATGCCGCGCCCGGCTTCGGTCAGCACCGCTGCCGAGCCGTCGAGCAGGCGCGCGGTCGCCTCCGGGATCTCCTCGATCTCGCGCCGCATATGGGTTATCCCCATTTGGGTGTTTACTGCGCTCATGGCCGGCCCTCTTCGCCCGGCCCGCTCAGCCGGAGCTCGGCGACGAAATCATAGGCGTCGCCCCTGTAGATCGAGCGGGTGAATTCGATCACCTTGCCGCTCGCCAGATAGGAAATACGCTCGATGTGCAGGCCGGCAATGCCTGGCGGCACTTCGAGCAGGCGCGCGTCGTCGTCGCCGAGATTGGCGGCCGAGATGCGCTGCACCGCCCGCACCGGCCGCAGCCCTGTCGTTTCCAGCGCCGCGTAGAGCGACGAACCGATCGCCGCCGGGTCGGGCAGCACGCTGGCAGACAGTGCCGCGCGCTCGATCGCCAGCGGCGTTTCGTTGGCAATGCGCAGGCGCGCCACCCGCGCCACCAGTTCGTTCGACGACAGGCCGAGCACCATCATCTCGTCCGGCGAGGGCGCATAGAGACCGCGGTCGAGCCAGGCCGAACGCACCGCCATGCCGCGCCGCGCCATGTCCTCGGTGAACGACGTCAGCCGCGACAGCGACTGCTCGACGCGCTCCATCCGCGGCGCGACGAAGGTGCCGGAGCCGTGGCGCTGGACGAGGATGCCGCCCTTGACCAGATCCTGCACCGCCTTGCGCACGGTAACCCGCGAAATGTCGGCCTTGCTGGCGATGTCGCGCTCGGACGGCAGCGCGTCGCCCGGCCCGATCAGGCCGCGATTGACAGCGTCCTCGATGCTCTTCCTCAGCTGCAGATAGAGCGGCGCGCCGCTTTGCGCCGATTGTTTCAGCGTGGCGAAGATCTGGTCGGCGGCCTCGCTCATCGCGCCGCCTCCGTCGCACTCGAGAAAACGCGCACCGCCATCTGCACGGCGCCGCCCAGCGCGTCGTCGAGCGGCGGCTTCAGCAGCGCCCGGTAGCGCGCCGACAGGCGCGGCGCATAGAGCGGCGCCAGCCCGCCAAGCAGGCAGAGCGGATCGTCGTCGCCGAGATCGAGCACGCCAAGTGCTGCCTCGACATCGGCGATTGCCTTGTCGAGGATCCAGTTGGCGACGGCGTCGCCCTTTTCGGCATGCTCGAAGACCTTTGGCGCAAAGCCGCCGAAATCGCCGGGTTTGGCATTGGTGGTGAACTCGACCAAATCCTCGGGATTGTTGCGGAAGATAGCGAGCATGGCCTGCGTCAGCGGCGATCCCTGGCGGATGCCATCATAGGCGAGCAGCGTCTGCTCGAGCAGGTCGCGGCCGATGCGGGCGCCGCTGCCCTGGTCGCCGACCTGGAAACCCCAGCCGCCGATGGCGCGCGACTTGCCGTTTTTGCGCGCCATGTAGGCGGTGCCGGTGCCGAGGATGGCCATGGCGCCGTCACCGGAGCCGACCGCGCCTTCCAGGGCGATCTCGGCGTCGGTCTCGACATGGCTTGCGCTGAACGGCAGGATCGCTTCGAGCTGCTGCCTGTAGGTGCCGACATTGGCGCCGGCGAGGCCGAGGACGGCCGGTGTCTGCGGGACCAGTTCGGCGTCCTGCCCAGCGGCGACAAAGGCCTGCCTTGCCGCCTCGACGATGTTGGCCCTGGCGCCGGTGAGATCGGTGCGGATGTTGGCCGCACCGCTCTTGGCGCGGCCGACGACAGTGCCGTCCACTGTTGCAAGAGCCGCCCTGCAGCTGGTGCCGCCGCCATCGATGCCAAGCACGAATTTCACACGATTTCTCCTCCGGGCGGATAATACCAATAAAATACCAATAGCCAAGGGTTAATTTCCGTTTCAAAAAGATCAAGGCGTAATTGATTGAAAAACCTATGCATTTTGCCGGAACGACGATTTCAGGGCAGGAAGTTGCTAATGCGTGTGGACAAGTGGTATTTTTTTGGTATTGTTTTCTGGATTGGAGGGAAAGCGGATGGCCGAAACGCGCACCGAAGCGCTTCACCAAAATGCCGAGGGGCTGGACATCCAGGCCCCTAGCGCCATCCTTTCCTCTTTGGCCAACGCGCAGATCGAGGCCGCCAAGGCGGTGCGCGGCGCCATTCCTGCCATCGCCAAAGCAGCCGAAATCATCGCCAGCCGGCTGAACAGCGGCGGCAAGCTCGCTTACGCAGCGGCCGGCAGCTCGGGCCTGATGGCGCTGGCCGATGCGCTGGAATTGCCGGGCACCTTCGGCATTCAGCGCGACCGTATCGCCATCCTGATCGCCGGCGGCGACGATGCCTTCAAAACACTGGCAGGCGGGCCGGAGGACGACACCGACGAAGCCTCGGCGGCGGTTGCCGCTGCCGGCATCGGCGAGGGCGACTGCCTGATCGCGGTCTCGGCCAGCGGCTCGACGCCCTATGCGGTCAGGGCGATCGAGGACGCCAGGCGCCGGGGCGCGGCGACCATCGCCATCGCCAACAACAAGGATGCGCCGCTGCTTCGGCTGGCCGAAGTTGCCATCCTGCTCGAAACGCCGCCGGAGCTGATCGCCGGCTCGACGCGTATGGGCGCCGGCACCGCCCAGAAGATCGCGCTCAACATGCTGTCGACGCTGGCCGCCATCCATCTTGGCCATGTCCATGACGGCTACATGGTCAACCTCATGGCCGACAACATCAAGCTGCGCGACCGCGCAGCCCGCATCGTCGCCGCCATCAGCGGGCGCAACAGGGACGATGCGGCGCGCCTGCTCGAGGACAGCGGCGGCGCCGTCAAGACTGCCATTCTGCTCGCCGCCGGCGCCGCCAGCGCCGATGCGGCGCAGAAGATACTGGAAGGCACCGGCCAGAAGCTGCGTCCGGCGCTTTCCGCGATCGAGGGGAGCATGGGGCGCAAAGCCCCTGTTCTCAAAACCGAACCTGAAAAAGGTCAACAGGGAGACTGAGCATGACAACCAAACTACTGACGGCACTGCTTCTCGGCACCAGCATTCTCGGCTCGGCCGGAATGGCCCATGCCCAGGACGTAACGCTCAACATCGAAAGCTGGCGTGGCGACGACCTTGCCATCTGGAAGGACAAGCTGATCCCGGCTTTTGAGGCCAAGAACCCGGGCATCAAGGTGGTGTTCGCGCCGTCGGCGCCGACCGAATATGACGCAGCACTCGGCGCCAAGCTCGCCGCCGGCTCGGCCGGCGACCTGATCACCTGCCGCCCGTTCGACAAGTCGCTGGAACTGTTCAAGAAGGGCAATCTTGCCGATATCTCGACGCTGCCCGGCATGGAGAATTTTTCCGACGTCGCCAAGGCCGCCTGGCAGACCGACGACGGCAAGTCGAGTTTCTGCGTGCCGATGGCTTCCGTCATCCACGGCTTCATCTACAACAAGGACGCCTTCGACCAGCTCGGCATCAAGGTGCCGACCACCAATGAGGAGTTCTACGCCGCGCTCGACAAGATCAAGGCCGACGGCACCTACATCCCGATGGCGATGGGCACCAAGGATCTCTGGGAAGCTGCGACCATGGGCTACCAGAACATCGGCCCGAACTACTGGAAGGGCGAGGAAGGCCGTCTGGCGCTGATCAAGGGCGAGCAGAAGCTGACCGATCCGCAGTGGGTCGAGCCGTTTGCCGAACTCGCCAAGTGGAAGCCCTATCTCGGCGACGGTTTTGAGGCGCAGACCTATCCGGACAGCCAGAACCTGTTCACCCTCGGCCGCGCCGCTATCTACCCGGCCGGCTCGTGGGAGATCGGCCTGTTCAACACCCAGGCGCAGTTCAAGATGGGCGCATTCCCGCCGCCAGTGCCGAAGGCCGGCGACACCTGCTACATCTCAGACCACACCGACATCGGCATGGGCCTCAATGCGGCGTCGAAGAATGCCGATGCGGCCAAGACCTTCCTGACCTGGGTCGCCTCGCCGGACTTCGCCACCATCTACGCCAACGCGCTGCCGGGCTTCTTCAGCCTGAACAACACGCCGGTGAAGATGGAAGACCCGCTGGCCCAGGAATTCGTCTCCTGGCGCGACAAGTGCAAGTCGACGATCCGCTCGACCTACCAGATCTTGGGGCGCGGCACGCCGAACCTCGAAAACGAGACATGGGTTGAATCGGCCAACGTCATCAACGGCACCGATACGCCGGAAGCTGCCGCCAAGAAGCTGCAGGACGGCCTCGACAGCTGGTATAAGCCGGCGAAGTAAGAGCGAGCGCTATCTCCCCCTTCGAGGGGGAGATGTCGCCGAAGGCGACAGAGGGGGCCGGTAAAGGCAGGCCACGGCTTCATCGTTGCCGGAAGGCGCGGTCGAAACCATGGCGCGCTGCCTTGGCCGACCCCACCCGCCTCGCTTCGCGAGGCACCCTCCCCTCGAGGGGGAGGGAGGCGCCGCGCCTTTGGCGGCATTCGCAAGAACCTGATCGGCGGGGACCGAACGCATGGCCGCAGCACCGAAACGACCGTTCCGCTGGCATATCGTCGTCTTCCTGGCGCCGGCGGTGCTGGTCTATACGGCGATCATGATCCTGCCGCTGGCCGGCACCCTGCAGCTCTCGCTGTTCCGCAACGTCGACCAGGCCCAAATCTTCGTCGGGTTCGAAAATTTTCGCAAGCTGTTCGGCGATCCCAACTGGTCCGTGGGTTTCTGGAACGCACTGCGCAACAACGTCTGGTTCTTCATCATCCACATGGTCGTGCAGAATCCGATCGGCGTGCTTTTGGCCGCACTGCTGTCCAGCCCGCGGCTGAGATTCTCCGCCTTCTACCGTACGGCGATCTTCGTGCCGACGATCCTGTCCTTCGTCATCGTCGGCTTCGCCTGGAAGCTGATCCTGTCGCCGCTGTGGGGCGTGGCGCCGAACCTGATGGATCTTGTCGGCCTCAAAAGCCTGTTTACGCCATGGCTCGGCAAGGAGCAATATGCGCTGACCACGCTCAGCCTGATCTCGGTGTGGCAGTTCGTCGGCATCCCGATGATGCTGATCTATGCGGCACTGCTGTCCATCCCCGACGAGGTGATCGAAGCGGCCGAATGCGACGGCATCACCGGCATGTCGCAATTCTGGAAGATCAAGCTGCCGCTGATCCTGCCGTCGATCGGCATCATCTCGATCCTGACCTTCGTCGGCAATTTCAACGCCTTCGACCTGATCTACACCGCGCAGGGCGCGCTGGCCGGGCCGAATTATTCGACCGATATTCTCGGCACCTTCCTCTACCGCGCCTTCTTCGGCTTCCAGCTGCAGGTCGGCGATCCGAACATGGGCGCGGCGATCGCCACGATGATGTTTTTGATCATCCTTGGCGGCGTCTGCGTCTACCTGTTCCTCGTCCAGACGCGCCTGCGTCGCTATCAGTTCTAGGGGGCCAGACATGAGCACGGCAACCCACTCGCTGCCCCGCACCATCGGCGCCCATGCGGTGCTGTTGACCTACACGGTGATCGCGCTGTTTCCGGTGATCATCGTCATCATGAATTCGTTTAAATCGCGCGCCGGCATCTTCGGCGCGCCGCTGACGCCGCCGACCCCGAAAACCTTCGACCTGATCGGCTACACCACCGTCATCGGCCAGGGCGATTTCATTCACTATTTCCAGAACAGCCTTGTCGTCACCGTCGCCTCGCTGTTCTTCGTGCTGCTGTTCGGCGCGATGGCCGCCTTCGCGCTGTCGGAATACCGCTTCCGCGGCAATTCGCTAATGGGGCTTTATCTCGCGCTCGGCATCATGATCCCGATCCGCCTCGGCACCGTCGCCATCCTGCAATTGATGGTGGCGAGCGGGCTGGTCAACACGCTGACGGCGCTGATCCTGGTTTATACGGCGCAAGGCCTGCCGCTCGCCGTCTTCATCCTTTCGGAGTTCATGAAGCAGGTGTCCGACGATCTGAAGAATGCCGGACGCATCGACGGCCTGTCCGAATACACCATCTTCTTCCGGCTGGTGCTGCCGTTGGTGCGGCCGTCGATGGCGACTGTCGCCGTCTTCACCATGATCCCGATCTGGAACGATCTGTGGTTTCCGCTGATCCTGGCGCCGTCGGAGGAAACCAAGACGGTGACACTCGGCGCCCAACTGTTCCTCGGCCAGTTCGTCACCAACTGGAACGCGATCCTGGCCGCACTGTCGCTGGCGATCATGCCGGTGCTGATCCTCTACGTCATCTTCTCGCGGCAGCTGATCCGCGGCATTACTTCGGGAGCGGTCAAGTGAGCGAGGGTCGAGACATTATCGTCCAGAGCCTTGCCGAGACGGCAAGCCGCTACGGATTTCGAGGCGTACGCGCCACGAATTACTACCGCGAATGGCCGGAAACGGTCTGCATGCTCAACCTTCAGAATTCTGCCTGGGGGCCACAATTCTATCTCAACGCTGCCATCTGGTTGACGCGGTTCGGGGCGGAGCGCCGACCGAAGGAACACAAATGTCATATTCGCTGGCGCATCAATTCCTTGATGGGAGACGAGCAATCCAAGGCATTCACGGAGGCACTCAATCTGGAACATCCGTTGCCGGATGATCGAAGATCTCCGCTGATCAAGGCCGGCGTCGATACATATGGCTTCAGACTATTGGCACGATGCGAAACCGAACAGGCGGCTTTGCAGGTCGCAGATGAATGTGAGCCGCACGTGATGGTGCATCTGAAGGCCCGCATGCAAGAAAAGGCGCACTGAAATGGTTCAACCCCTTCGCGTCGTCGTCGCCGGCCTTGGCAATATGGGCCGCAGCCATGCGCTGGCCTATCATACCAATCCGGGGTTTGAGATCGCCGCACTCGTCAACCGTTCGGACGTGCCGCTGCCGGCCGGGCTTTCCGGCTACGGCATCAGCCGTTCCTTTGACGAGACGCTGCGCGACGAAAAACCTGATGTCGCCTGCATCGCCACCTATTCCGACAGCCATGCCGACTATGCGGTCAAGGCGTTCGAGGCCGGCTGCCATGTCTTTGTCGAAAAGCCGCTGGCGACGACGGTGGCGGATGCCAGACGTGTCGTCGCGGCAGCCAGGGCCAACGGCAGAAAACTGGTGATCGGCTACATTCTGCGCCATCACCCGTCCTGGATCCGGCTGATCGCCGAAGCGCGCAAGCTTGGCGGCCCTTACGTGTTCCGCATGAACCTCAACCAGCAATCCTCCGGCCATAGCTGGGAGACGCACAAGCAGTTGATGCGCACGACGTCGCCGATCGTCGATTGCGGCGTGCATTATCTCGACGTGATGCTGCAGATCACCGACGCCAGGCCGGTCGAGGTGCGCGGCATGGGGCTGCGGCTGAGCGACGAGATTGCGCCCACAATGTACAATTACGGTCATCTGCAGGTGCTGTTCGACGACGGTTCGGTCGGCTGGTACGAGGCCGGCTGGGGGCCGATGATCTCGGAAACCGCGTTCTTCGTGAAGGATGTGATCTCGCCCAATGGCTGCGTGTCGATCGTCATGAAGGAGGGCGTCAGATCCGACGACATCGACACCCACACAAAAACCTCGACCATCCGCCTGCACAGCGCGGCGACCGGCGCTGACGGAAAATTCGCCAAGCCGGACGAGATGCTGTCGATGGAGGGTGAGCCCGGCCATCAGGATCTCTGCGACCGCGAACAGGCCTTTCTGCTCAAAGCGATCCGCGAGGATATTGATCTCTCCCGCCACATGGACGACGCAGTAAAATCGCTCGCCGTCTGCCTTGCCGCCGACGAGAGCGTGCGCAGCGGCAAGGCGGTGCGATTGTGACAGGGGAATTTTCGTCGGGGTTTGCGCTCTAGGGCGCCCCCCTCTGGGCTGCCTTGGCGCCCACATCCCAATCCGGAGGAACAAAGTGGGCGCACTGAACATCGAGAATGTGAAAAAAGCCTTTGGGCCGGTCGAGGTGCTGAAGGGCATCAACCTCGAAGTGACCGATGGCGAATTCGTCGTCTTCGTCGGCCCTTCCGGCTGCGGAAAATCGACCTTGCTCAGGGTCATCGCCGGGCTGGAGGATTCGACCTCGGGGCGCGTTGTCATCGACGGGGCGGACGTCTCCGCAACCCCGCCGGCCAAGCGCGGCATCGCCATGGTGTTCCAGACCTATGCGCTCTACCCGCATCTGACGGTGAAGAACAATATGGGCCTCGGCCTCAAGCAGGCGGGCACGCCGGCGGCCGAGATCGACCGCCGCATCGGCATCGCCTCCTCGATGCTGTCGCTGGAGCCCTATCTCGCCAGGCGCCCGGCCGAGCTGTCCGGCGGCCAGCGTCAGCGCGTCGCCATCGGCCGCGCCGTGGTGCGTGAGCCCAAGCTTTTCCTGTTCGACGAGCCTTTGTCCAACCTCGATGCCGCACTGCGCGTCAACACCCGACTGGAGATCGCGCAACTGCATCGCCGGCTGAAGGCGACGATGATCTATGTCACCCACGACCAGGTCGAGGCGATGACGCTGGCCGACAAGATCGTCGTGCTCAATGCCGGCAAGATCGAGCAGATCGGCGGCCCGATGGAGCTCTACAATGCGCCGGCGAATGAATTCGTCGCCGGCTTCATCGGCTCACCGAAGATGAATTTCGTCGACGGCGCCAGGCTTGGCGAAACGGCAAAAACCATCGGCGTCCGTCCCGAGCACCTGACCGTCGATGCGAAATCCGGCGCCTGGAAAGGCACGGTCGTCCATGCCGAGCATCTCGGCGCCGACACCAATCTTTATCTCGACTGCGAGAAGGCCGGCCTGATCACCGTGCGCATCTTTGGCGTCTACAACGCCGAACCGGGAGCCACGCTCTACGCGACGCCGGATCCGGCGAAGACTTATCGGTTTGGAACGGATGGCAAGGTGCTGAAATAGCGCCCCTTTTTCCTTCTCCCCTTGTGGGGCCCGAAGGGCGGGCGAGGCCCGTGACTCGCCCCGGGCGGTGGATCGGCGCGCAGCGCCGAGACGGATGAGGGGTGTTGGACGGAGTGCTGTCGGTGCCAGGCTGGAGCACCCCTCATCCGACCGCTTCGCGGCCACCTTCTCCCACAAGGGGAGAAGGAAGAATCCTATACGTCCGCCTTGAACGTCTGCTTCTGCGTGCCCAGCCCTTCGATGCCGAGCTCGACGACGTCGCCGGGTTTTAGGAACACCGGCGGCTTCATGCCCAGCCCGACGCCCGGCGGCGTGCCGGTCGAGATGATGTCGCCCGGATGCAGCGACATGAACTGGCTGAGATAGGAGACGAGATAGGCGACGCCATAGACCATGGTCCTGGTCGAGCCGTTCTGCATCGTCTTGCCGTTGACCTTCAGCCACATCGGGATGTTCTGCGGGTCCTGGACCTCGTCCTTGGTCACCAGCCACGGGCCGATCGGCCCGAACGTGTCGCAGGACTTGCCCTTGGTCCACTGGCCCTGGCGCTCGGCCTGGAAGGCGCGTTCGGACACGTCATGCGCGACGCAATAGCCGGCGACATAATTTAGCGCCTCGGCCTCGGTGACATACTTTGCGGTCTTGCCGATGACCACGCCAAGCTCGACTTCCCAGTCGGTCTTGACCGAGCCGCGCGGGATCAGCACGTCGTCATCAGGCCCGACGATGGCCGAGCTTGCCTTCATGAAGATGATCGGCTCCGGCGGCACGGTGGCGCCGGTCTCGGCGGCATGGTCGGAATAGTTGAGGCCGATGCAGATGAATTTGCCGGTGCCGGCGACGCAGGCGCCCATGCGCGGCTTGCCGGAAACCGCCGGCAGCAATTTCGGATCGAGCTTCGACAGCGTTTCGAGCGATGCCGGGTCGAGCGCCGTGCCGGCAATGTCGGTGACATGGGCGGAAAGATCGCGGATCGTTCCATCCGCATCGAGCAGGCCGGGGCGTTCGCTCCCCGCTTCGCCATAGCGCAGCAGTTTCATTCTTTTTCTCCTGATTGCGACCCAGAGGCCTCTTAGATCGACCAGCCACCGTCGATATTATAAGCCTGCCCCGACGTATAGGTGGCGCCGGCCAGATAGACGGCGAGATCGGCAATTTCCTCTGCTGTGCCGAGGCGGCCCATTGGCTGGCGGGCGATGAAGGCGGCGCGCGCTGCCTCGTAGTCGCCCTGCGCATGCATGCGGTCCTCCAGCGACGGGCTTTCGACGGTGCCCGGGCAAATGGCGTTGCAGCGTATGCCCTTGCCGACATAGTCGGCGGCGACCGATTTGGTCAGGCCGATGACCGCCGCCTTGGTCAGCCCATAGACGAAGCGGTTGGGCACGCCCTTGGTCGAGCCGGCCAGCGACGCCATGTTGATGATCGAGCCGTCGCCGCGCTCCAGCATGCCGGGCAGCACGGCGCGGATGGTGCGGATCATCGAGCGGACGTTGAGGTCCAGGGCAAAGTCGAGATCGGCATCCTTCATCTCGAGGATCGAGCCGGAGTGGACGAAGCCGGCGCAGTTGAACAGCACGTCGACGGCGCCGACCTCGGCGAAGGCCGAAATCACCGCCTCGTCGTTCAGCACGTCGAGCTTGCGCGTTTTGATATCTGCCGTCTTGCCTAACTCCGCGAGCAGCACCTCGTTGATGTCGGTGGCATGAACGACGGCGCCCGCTTTGGCGAAAGCCAGCGCGCTCGCCCGGCCGATGCCTTGCGCCGCCGCCGTGACGACAACGATCTTGCCCGCCAGATCCGCCATGATTTTTTCTCCCTCTGTCGCCGCCACTGGTGCTATTCCCCTGGGGGCGGCAAATGTTTTTTCTCGGTAAAGAACATCTTTTGGCCCGTCAAGCCCGGCGCCGAGGCAGCGTCTTTCTCCGCGTCACTATACGGGAGAAATGCCCGGCCATCTGTCGACTGGACATGGCAATGAGGGGCGGCGCCGACGTTGACAATCTCCACACGCTCAGTCGCCGTAGGGCACCCAGACGTTCTTGACCTCGACGGCGCGGCGCAGCAAGGCATCGCCGGCGGCCTCGGCCGACGCCCAGTCGAGGCTGCGGCCGTTGCCGGTCCAGACGCGCTTGAGATTGCCGACGGAGTCGGCTTCGGCCCTGGCGCAGGTCTCGGCATCGGCGAACAGCCAGAGCCCGTCGACATCGTCATGCCTGGCCAGCACGCCGGCGAGCTCGGCGCTGCGGCCGGTGACGATGTTGATGGCGCCGGCCGGAACGTCGGAATATTCGATGATTTGGTAGAGATCGGTGGCAAGCAGCGGATATTTTTCCGACGGCACCGCGACCACGGTGTTGCCCATGGCCAGCGCCGGCGCCACTAGCGAGATCAGGCCGAGCAAAGGCGCATTGTCTGGCGCCACGATGCCGACGACGCCGACCGGCTCATGCAGTGCCAGCGTGACGGCGCGGGCCGGCGGCTGATGGACGCGGCCCTCGAACTTGTCGGCCAGGCCGGCATAGAGGAACAGCCGCTCGATCGACTTGTCGACCTCGTCGCGCGCGGCCTTGGCGGCAGCGCCGGTAAGCTCGGTGAGGCGGGCGGCAAACTCGTCGGCACGGCCCGAAAGATTCTCGGCCAGATAATACAGCACCTGGCTGCGATTGTAGGCGGTCGCTTCCGGCCAGGCCTTGCAGGCGCGAGCAGCCGCGACGGCATCGCGAACATCCTTGCGGCTGCCCAGGCCGACCTCGCCGGCAAGCTTGCCCTTGGCAGTGGCTATATCAAGCGAATAATTGCCGTCCGGCCTGACCTGCTTGCCGCCGATGAACAGCTTTGCCGTGCGATCGATGGCGTCGCCTTCCGACCGCTCGATCGGCTGCGCCGGTGCCGCCGCCGGCTTGACGACCGGGCCGAGCGGCAGTTTTGCCGAAAAATATTCGAGCATGCCCTCGCGCCCGCCTTCGCGGCCAAAACCGCTTTCGCGATAACCGCCGAAGCCGCAGGCGGCGTCGAACATGTTGGTGCCGTTGACCCAGACGACGCCGGCTTTCAATTGCGGCGCGACGTGCAGCGCGAGGTTGACGTTCTCGCTCCACACCGAAGCGGCCAGGCCGTAGCGCGTGTTGTTGGCGAGTTCGATCGCTTCCTCGGTGTTGCGGAAGGTCATGGTCGCCAGCACCGGCCCGAATACTTCTTCTTGGGCCAGGATATTGGCCGGAGAAACGCCTGTCGCCAGCGTCGGCAGGTGATAATAACCGGAAGACGGCAGCGCCACGTCCGGCTGCCAGCAGACGGCGCCCTGCCTGGCGCCTTCGGCGACCAGCCCCTTGACGCGATCGAGCTGGGTCAGGTCGACCAGCGGGCCGATATCGGTGTTCTTGTCGAGCGGGCTGCCGACGCGCAGCCGGCTCATCCGCGTCTTGACCTTGGCGATGAAGGCCTCGGCGATGCCTTCCTGCACCAAAAGCCGCGAGCCGGCGCAGCAGACCTGGCCCTGGTTGAACCAGATGCCGTCGACCAGTCCCTCGACGGCGCTGTCGAGGTCGGCGTCCTCGAAGACGACGAAGGCCGACTTGCCGCCAAGCTCCAGCGATATTTTTTTGCCCGATCCGGCAGTCGCCTTCCGGATGATCTTGCCGACCTCGGACGAGCCGGTGAAGGCGATTTTCTGGACGCCGGGATGGTTGACGATTGCCGCGCCCGCCTCCGGCCCGCCCTGAACGATGTTGACGACGCCCTTCGGCACGCCGGCGCGCTGACAAATCTCGGCGAACAGGATGGCGGTAAGCGGCGTGAACTCGGCCGGCTTCAGCACCACCGTGCAGCCGGCGGCAAGCGCCGGCGCGATCTTCCAGGCCAGCATCAACAGCGGAAAATTCCACGGGATGATCTGGCCGACGACGCCGACGCCCTTTTCGCCGGGGAAATCCCTGTCCAGCGCCTGCGCCCAGCCGGCATGATGGATGAAATGGCGGATGGCCAACGGCACGTCGATGTCGCGGCTTTCGCGGATCGGCTTGCCGTTGTCGATCGATTCCAGCACCGCAAACAGCCGCTGGTGGCGCTGCATGGCGCGGCCGATGGCGTAGAGCACTTTGGCGCGTTGGTAGCCGGTGGCTGCGGCCCATTTCGGCAGCGCTTTTGTCGCGGCCGAAACCGCCGCGTCGATATCGGCAGCACCGGCATCCGACACCTTGGCCAGCAATTTGCCGGAGGCGGGATCGCTGGTATCAAAAGTCTTGCCGCCTGCGGCTGCCTTCCAGTCGCCGCCGATGAACAGCGCTTTGGAGAAATCGCGCGCCCCAAGCCAGGCATCGGCCTCGTTGCGGGCCTCCGGCGCCGGGCCGTAGTCCATGGCGTGATAGCGTTCGAGAATATTCATGGGGGCACCCGATAGTCACGCCATCGCGTGGCGATGATTGGCCGAATAATGGCCGGTCAGATGATGTTCGAGCTGGCGCTCGATGTCGGTCAAAAGGCTCGAAGCGCCGAAGCGGAACAGGTCCGGCTCCAGCCACCGCCGTCCCAGCTCCTCCTTGATCAGCACCAGCCAGTCGAGCGAGGCTTTTGCCGTTGAAATGCCGCCGGCCGGCTTGAAGCCGATGAGGTAGCCGGTCTCCTCGAAATAGGCGCGGATGGCGCGCACCATGGCGAGGCCGACCGGCAATGTCGCGTTGACGCTTTCCTTGCCGGTCGACGTCTTTATGAAATCGGCGCCGGCCATCATCGCCACCATCGATGTCAGCATGACGTTGCGCAGCGTCGCGAGGTCGCCGGTGCCGAGGATGACCTTGAGATGCGCCTCGCCGCAAGTGGCGCGCATCGCGACGATCTCGTTATAGAGTTCCTGCCATTTTGCGGCAAAGACCAGGCCGCGCGGAATGACGACGTCGATCTCGTCGGCGCCGTCGCTGACCGAGGCTTCGATCTCCTGCAGGCGCGTCGACAGCGGGGTGAGGCCGTGCGGGAAGGCGGTGGATACGGCGGCGACATGGATGCCGCTGCCGCGCAGCGCCTCGACGGCAGTGGCGACGAAGGGATGATAGACGCAGACCGCCGCCGGGCGGATTTTTTCGCCTGCTATGCCGAGGCCTTCGGCGATGTCGCGGCGCAACGGATTGACCGCCTTGGCGCACAGCCGGCGCACGCGCTCGTCTGTGTCGTTCGAGTTCAGCGTCGTCAGATCCATGCAGGCGACGGCGCGCAGCAGCCAGGCGGCCTGGTTGTCGGCCTTGATCGAGCGCCGCCTGGTCAGGCTGGCGACACGCCGTTCCAGCGCCGAGCGGTTGACGCTGCGCATCGATTCCATGAAGCCGAGATCGAGCTTCATGCCGGGATTGCGGGCAATGCCGTGCGCCTGCGGCGCCGGCGCGTTGGCAGCGCTGCGCGCCGGCAGCGGCGTGATCTTGGAAGGTCCCAATCTGTCGGCACTAAGCTCGGCTTCGCGGCTGGTGCTGCTCATCTCCTGCCCTTTTGTTCGACGACTTATGCCGAAGATAGCCCGTGAAGCAGCGCTTCACGAGTCCTTCAGGCGGTCATAACGGAAAAAGCCTGTTGTGACATCAGCCGAACAGCGCGCTCTCCCTTCTCCCCTTGTGGGAGAAGGTGGCCGCGAAGCGGCCGGACAAGCGACTATCTGGGGTGTCAAGTTGCATTTGCGAACTCTTTGCGCGCATCGCGTGCTTTTGCATTGAGAATGACGAG
>NZ_JBVVPX010000054.1:0-36777 GCF_055811375.1 Mesorhizobium sp. WSM4848 | reverse complement strand
GGGGGGGGGTTTCGGGGGGGGTTAGGGGGGGGTGCGGAAGCCGGAAAGCGGAAGGGCGGCGTAAGGCAAGATAAAGGCATTGCCTCCAGGAGGCGGCGAAGTCTTTGTCTGCACATCGTTTTTCCTGGAGGCTGCTGGCAGAGCCGGGAGTGTGGAACACGCAAGTATCTGACACTGCTTGAGATTTCTGGGAGGCCACGATGCAGGATGACGAATTCAGGCCGAAGCTCGGCAGAATAGGCTCGCGCGGCTCGAAGGCAGGCAAACGCTTCGCCAGCCAGGTCCAGGCGGCGATCAACAGAGCCGGCGGCCGGCCCCAGCGCGGCGGCCGCTTTAACGGCAGCCGGGCAGGGCGCGGCGGAGCGGCCGCCGCGCTGCTGAAATCACGCGACAGGTATGCTGCCTTCCGGCAGCGGCGGGTGGTGGTCAAGGCGCGCGTCGTCAAGCTGGCCGGCAAAGGCCAGGGTGGGGCGCCTGCGCATCTGCGCTACATCCAACGCGACGGCGTTACCCGGGAAGGCGCGCCTGGCGAGCTCTACGGCGCTGACAGTGATCGCGTCGAGAGCAAGGCTTTCCTTGATCGTGCCGATGGCGATCGGCATCAATTCCGCTTCATCGTCGCACCCGAAGACGGCATCCAGTATGACGACCTGAAGCCACTCACGCGCCGGCTCATGGCGCAGATGGAGGAGGATCTCGGCACGAAGCTCGACTGGGTTGCCGTCGATCATTTCAACACCGGCCACCCGCACACCCATATCATCGTCCGTGGCAAGGACGACCGCGGCGAGAACCTCGTCATTGCGCGGGAATATATCTCAAGCGGAATCCGCGAACGGACCGCCGAGCTGGTCAGCCTCGATCTCGGTCCACGAACCGATCGCGAGATCGAGCACCGCCTGTGCCAGGAAATGGAGCAGGAGCGCTTCACCAGCATCGACCGGCAGCTGCTCAGCATGCGCGACAGCGATGGACTGGTTTCTCCGGTCGGCCACGACGCCTTTCGACAGACCCTGCACCAGGGCCGCCTGCGCAAACTCGGACGGATGGGTCTGGCCGAGGAGATCAGCTCCGGCCGCTGGCGCCTCGACGATGAGCTCGAAGCGACACTGCAGCGCATCGGCAAGCGCGGTGACATAATCAAGACGATGCACCGAGACATTGCGGGTAGAGGACTATCCCGAAGTGCAGCCGACTGTGTGATCCACGATCAATCCGGGCAGCTCGCGCAACCTTTCGTTGGCCGCCTTGTGGCGCGCGGGCTTGCCGACGAGATCAACGACCGCCACTACCTCATAGTGGATGGGGTGGACGGGAAAAGCCACTACATCGATGTCGGCAAAGGCGAGGCCACCGAACCGACGCCCGACGGCTGCATCGTCCGTGTCACGCCGAGAAACACCGGGCCGAGGCAGGTTGACCGCACCGTCGCCGAGATCGCTGCCGTCCACGGCGGGCGCTACAATGTTGATATCCACCTGAAGCATGATCCGTCTGCCAGCGAGCGCTTCGCCGAAACCCATGTGCGTCGTCTGGAAGCCATTCGCCGCGAAACCGGCACTGTCAGGCGCGAAGCCGACGGCACATGGATTATCGCGCCGAACCATCTCGACCAAGTCGCCGACCACGAGCGCAAGCGAGCCATGGCTGTGCCTGTTGTCGTCGACAAGCTCTCATCAATGCCGCTGGATCAGCAAATCGGGTTCGACGGTGCCACCTGGATCGACCGGGAAATGGTTTCCGATTCACCGGCGGCCCTGCGCAACTCCGGCTTTGGCCGTGACGTGCGGGAGGCGCAAGCCCGCAGGCGGCAATGGCTGATTGCTCAGGGTCTCGCGCATGAAGAGCAGGACCGCACCGTCTATCGCGCCAACATGATTTCGATCCTCCGCCAGCGTGAACTGAACCGTGTTGCCGGTCAGCTCTCGGAAGAGCTCGGTCTGTCCTATGCTGAAGTGCGACCCGGAGACCGGGTACAAGGCACTCTCCGCCGCTCAGTTGAGCTCGCCAGCGGCAAATACGCCCTTATCGAGAAATCGCGCGAGTTTGTGCTCGTCCCGTGGGGGCCGGTGCTCGAGCGGCATATCGGCAAAGAGATTTCTGGCATAGTGCAGCGAGACGGTATCTCCTGGAACATCGGTCGGCAAAGGAGTGGGCCTAGCGTTTCATAACTTGTGTGGCAGCCATGCGTGAGTGCGGTGTGCCTTGGACTGGCCCGGCAAGAGTTCGACCAAGGCGATCCGAGAGCGTGAGTGCCACCAGCTCTGGCAGGTCTATCGGACCAACGACAGCGCGCCCGTGGCCAATTGCGATCCCATTCTAACCAAGATGCTCGGGCTCGCGCCAGATCGCCGTTAAGCTTGCCGGAGCTCGCGCAAACGTCGAGGACATTTGCTGAACCAGCTCGACAAAAAACAAGGGATCGAGCTCCTCCCGGCTGCTGTCGCTGTGGATGCCCTTCCACATGGCATGAGGATAAGGGCATTCCGAGCAACGAGTCCGCCTCCGCTTCAATGGCTCGCGAACGATCTGACGAGGTCGAGCAGTTTGGCCATGCGCTTCGAGCATCAGAGTATCGCCGCTTTCCAAGCTGATCGGTGGACGAGGTGAACCGCTATTATGCTCCGAAAAGGCGAGGCTCGTCGCACCGATGGGTGTAACGATGTCGACATCGGCGATAAACGTTACGAGCATCGTCGGCTGTAGGCGAGCATTCCCAACTCGGGAGGGAGCCATGAGCAGCCCCCAACACCTCGAAAATTGGCCTTGCCTATTCAAAAGACCGCGACCGTGCGCAGCCGATTCATAACCCAGCAACGGCACATAAAAACGAACTGCTGCTGCGCATGTCTCCGGCCGACCCGCAATTGCTCAGCCCACACCTTCACCGCAGCTATCTGCCATTGAGAACGCAACTCGAAACCGCAAACGCCCCTATAGAGGCTGTCCACTTCTTTGAGATGGGGATCGGCCCGGTGGTGGCGAAACTCCGGCCGGAGCTCGACGCCGAAGTTGTCGTCATCGGTTTCGAGGGCATGACCGGCTCGGCGTTGATCATGGGTGTGTCGGTAGCTTTTCAAGTAGTCCGACTTTTGTAGCACATCAGCTATCCGCTTTGGGTTGACGGCGAAGCCCGGATGAAAGCGGAAGAACACCCGGGGCCGCTTGCTGGTTCAGGTGACTGCCGCGGCAGGCTCCTGCGCATGTGCTTGTCGCTGCCCTTGCCTCGTTTCCGGTGAAGGGCCGACCTCGTGTCGAGACGCAGTCAAGGGTGGCCGCCGCGCTGCCGCGGGCGCCGGCTGCGACGCTTCCAGGCCACGCCTTGAGGGGCGTTGAGCCGCCGGCCGGGATGTCAGCGTGCCGATGGAAGTCAGGGTCGTTGCCACGCGCTGTTTGGCATTGTCCAGAACTGATGAGTTTGGCGCAAGTTCCAGACGGCCGACAGTGCGCGTGAGCAAACATGCAGGAGTTTGCCAAGGCGGCCAGCAAGGCAGTCGAACAGGCAAAGGGAAGGTCCGGGTGACTGCATCCCTCAGCGGCGACGAAGACATCCGCCATGCCTCTCTGCAGGGTTTCTGAGATGACGAGTAGCCCGCCGCTTCGATCTGATGAGTTCAAGCAGCTCAGCCTCATCCGCGTCAGCCTCTTCTTCCAACGCGACCAAAATATCCAGGGCGAGGTTGTCGGCCTCCAACGATGAGCGGGCGATATGCTCGTCACTGCATATCTGGTCGAATACCCGTTGGCATAGATCGAGATCGGCAGGGTATAGACCGGCCCGTTTGAACGGCATTTTGAAAACCCCTAAGCATTGTAGCAGTCAATGGATCTAAGGGCCGTTAACTGGGCGAGTCAACAGCATGTAAAAAGCGGACATTGCGAGGATCGTTACGCCTCAGCCGACTACGGAAACTCGTCCCAACTGGCGGTTGGTGGACGCAAGCCGGTACCGCGCGTACCGTTTCTCGCTGGTCAACACGTCCTCTTCTATCCACTGGCTGGATGGCAGCCATCCCAACAATCGATTTTACCTGTTTTACCTAATTCTACTAGGAGGCTCAGCGCCGGGCGGTGCCCTTCGGGTCGGCTGAGGCGACCGGGAAGAATTCGGAGACGATCATGTGCGGGATTGTTGGCATCGTTGGGCATCAGCCGGTGTCTGATCGGTTGGTCGACGCTTTGAAGCGTCTCGAATATCGAGGATACGACTCAGCCGGCGTTGCCACCATCACCGAGGGCTCGTTGCACTGCCGGCGCGCCAAGGGCAAGCTCATCAATCTCGAGACGAGGTTGAAGGAAGAGCCGCTGAGTGGCACCATCGGCATCGCACACACGCGCTGGGCAACGCATGGGGCACCGACTGAGCGCAACGCGCACCCGCACTTTACGGACGGTGTGGCCGTCGTTCACAACGGCATTATCGAGAATTTCGCCGAGTTGAAGGACGAACTGGTGGCGGCGGGCGCCGAGTTCCAGACCGACACCGACACCGAGGTCGTCGTGCATCTCTTGGCAAGACACCGCCGGGAGGGCATGGGGCGGGGTGAGGCAATGCACGCCATGCTGAAGCGCGTCAGGGGCGCCTACGCGCTTGCCATTCTCTTCGAGGATGATCCGTCGACCATCATGGCGGCGCGCAATGGACCACCGCTGGCGATCGGTCACGGCGACGGCGAGATGTTCCTGGGCTCCGACGCCATGGCGCTAGCTCCCTTCACAAATGCAATCACATATCTCGTCGACGGCGACTGGGCCGTTATCGGCAAGGCAGGCGCCGATATCTTCGATTTCGATGGCCATCCCGTCGAACGTCCGCGCCAGACTTCCACGGCCGGGGCATACCTGGCCAATAAGGGCAACCGTCGCCACTTCATGGAGAAGGAAATTTACGAGCAGCCCGAGGTCATCGCCCGTGCGCTCGGTCATTACATCAACTTCGAAGGGAATCGCGTCGATACGGTTTCGAGCATAGATTTCGCCAGCATCCCGAGCCTGGCGATCTCGGCTTGCGGCACCGCCTATCTGGCCGGACTGATCGCAAAATACTGGTTCGAGCGCTATGCGCGCCTGCCGGTCGAAATCGACGTTGCGTCCGAATTCCGCTACCGGGAGATCCCGTTGCCGCCGGAATCGGCGGCTCTTTTCATTTCGCAATCCGGCGAAACCGCCGATACGCTCGCGTCCCTGAGGTACTGTAAGGGGCGTGGGCTGAAAACCGGCGCTGTCGTCAATTCCCGCGAATCGACCATCGCTCGGGAGGCCGACGCGATCTTCCCGATCCTTGCCGGCCCGGAGATCGGCGTCGCCTCCACCAAGGCTTTCACGTGCCAGCTTGCGGTTCTGGCCACACTCGCCATCGGCGCTGCCAAGGACCGTGGAACGCTAACTGAATATGAGGTGAAGGCGCTCGTCCGGAGCCTTGCCGAAATGCCGGGCGTCATGGGCCGGGTACTGAACAGCATCCAGCCAGATATCGAGCTCCTGTCGCGCGAACTGTCAAAGTGTCATAGTGTCCTGTATCTTGGCCGCGGCACCAGTTTCCCACTGGCGATGGAAGGTGCGCTGAAGCTCAAGGAGATTTCTTACATCCATGCTGAGGGCTATGCGGCTGGCGAATTGAAGCATGGTCCGATCGCATTGATAGACGAGAACATGCCAGTGATCGTCATCGCGCCACATGATCGCTTTTTCAACAAGACCGTCTCCAATATGGAGGAAGCGGCCGCCCGTGGAGGGCGGATTATCCTCATCACCGATGAAAATGGGGCCGCTGCGTCGAAACTCGACACGATGCATACGATCGTGCTGCCGGCCGTCGACGAGATTATCGCACCTATGATTTTCTCGCTGCCGATACAGCTTCTTGCCTATCATACGGCGGTCTCCATGGGCAAAGATGTCGACCAGCCGCGCAATCTCGCAAAATCGGTCACCGTCGAATGATTGTGACGCGCTCATAGGTGGCATGCGTCCATCGGAAATACACTTCCAAGCGTCACCGGCATTTGGATGTCGACGAGACGCAGATCAGGTCTGCGGCCAAGTGGACATATTTGCTCCACCGAAAGGTTCCAGTCTGAGCGATCCTGCCCATTCCCTCATCGCACCTGGTCGTGCGTAGTGCGCATTTCAGTTCACATCGCGCCGCGCGATGCTTGGCCCCGCATGTCCAGAACTGCGGAGCAAGCCAATGACGCCTACGAAGTTGCTGATTGGGCAGATCGCCGTCGTGTTCGCAATCGTGATACTCGGCGTATGGGCGGCCACGCAGTGGTGCGCCCACATGCTCGGCCATCAACCGCCACTCGGCGCGCCATGGTTAGTCGCGGCTGGCTGGCGGATCTACAAGCCGTGGAAACTGTTCGAATGGTGGTTCCACTTCGACGCTTATGCGCCCGAGGTCTTCGATAAGGCCGGTGCGCTTGCCGGCGCCAGTGGGTTCGTGGGCTGTGCCGCCGCGATCGCCGGCTCGCTCTGGCGCGCGCGACAGCTCGGGTCGGTCACCACATATGGGTCGTCAAGGTGGGCCGCGACTCACGAGATCGAGACGGCAGGGCTGTTTCGGCCGGCCGGCGTTTTCCTAGGCAAGCTGAAGGATCGTTATCTGCGCCATGACGGGCCCGAGCACGTCATGGCCTTTGCCCCAACACGATCAGGCAAGGGCGTCGGACTGGTTGTTCCAACTCTTCTGTCCTGGACCGGCTCGGCCGTCATTCACGATATAAAAGGCGAGAACTGGCAGTTGACCTCCGGCTGGCGCTCGAAGTTCTCCTACTGTCTCCTGTTCAATCCGACCGATCCGAGGTCGGCGCGCTATAACCCGCTGCTGGAGGTACGAAAAGGTCCAGACGAGGTCCGCGACGTCCAGAACATCGCCGACATCCTGGTAGATCCGGAAGGCGCGCTGGACCGGCGGAACCACTGGGAGAAAACCAGTCACTCACTCTTGGTCGGCGCCATTTTGCACGTGCTTTACGCCGAAGAGGAAAAGACGCTCGCTCGCGTCGCCACCTTCCTGTCAGACCCGCAACGCTCGTTTGCCGCGACACTACGGCGGATGATGACGACCAACCATCTCGGCGCGGCGGATAAGCCCCAGGTCCATCCTGTCGTGGCCTCGGCAGCTCGCGAGGTGTTGAACAAGTCGGAGAACGAGCGTTCAGGCGTTCTTTCGACCGCCATGTCGTTTCTCGGCCTCTATCGCGATCCTACGGTGGCGGCAGCGACATCAGCCTGCGACTGGCGCATTGCCGACCTCCTGGATGCTGAGCGACCGATGTCACTCTATCTGGTCGTGCCGCCATCGGACATCTCGCGCACGAAGCCGCTGGTGCGACTTGTGCTCAATCAGATCGGCAGGCGTCTGACGGAGCGGCTGGAGGGGGATCCTAAGAAGAGCAGGAACCATCAACTGCTCATGATGCTGGACGAATTCCCGGCGCTCGGTCGCCTTGATTTCTTCGAAACCGCGCTCGCCTTCATGGCCGGCTATGGCATCCGTGCATTTCTGATCGCGCAATCCTTGAACCAGATCTCCAAGGCGTATGGGGACAACAATGCCATTCTCGACAACTGCCATGTGCGGATTGCCTTTTCCTCCAATGACGAGCGCACGGCCAAACGCATTTCGGACGCGCTCGGCACGGCGACGGAGCTGAGGTCCATGCGCAACTATGCCGGCCATCGCTTGGCGCCCTGGCTGTCACACGTGATGGTTAGCCGCCAGGAAACCGCCCGCCCACTATTGACACCGGGCGAGGTGATGCAGTTGCCGCAAGCCGATGAACTGGTGTTGGTTTCAGGGCTGCCGCCGATCCGGGCGAAGAAGCTGCGCTACTACCAGGACCGAAATTTCACCGAGCGCGTGCTTTCTGCGCCGGTATTGTGCGACGGCGCCTACGCGGATCGGCCAGTACCGCGCCCGGACTGTTGGATCGGGCAGGTGCGGGGCGTTGACCGCCGTCTTGCTGGCGGCGGCGAAAGCGCGGGCGAGGCAATTGAAGATGAAGGAGGTGTCCAGCAACAGCGACATCCGGGTCTGCCTGAAGAGCATACAGCCGTCACCCTGGAGCCCGACCGGGACGACCTGCTCAAGCCCGCGGACGATGATAGCGAGGCAGTTGCCGACAAGCGCGTGATGGACCGAATTTCCACTGCCGCACGCGCCTATGGCATCAACGAGGGAACGGGCGACAACAAGGACATCGTGCCCGGCTTCTGAAAGAAGCTGCCGAAGGCAGAGCGCAAATCAGCGTAGATAACGGCCATAAGCAATTTCGAGGAAGTCGCCGATGCTCGTTCCCGCCCGCGCAACAGCGCTGGGACAGTTGGAACGAGCCACATGAGCCCTCAGCGCATTCGTCATCAGTTTCTGCTCGAACCCGACCTGAGCAAGAAACTGGACGACCTCAACCGCGATCCATCGACGACCAAATCAGCGATCGTGGCGAAGGCAGTCGAGGCCTTTATCGAGCGGCGTGGCGAGAACGAGCTCGACCGGCGCTACGGCGTAAGGCTCGACCGTCTTTCTCGTGACCTCGGTAATCTCAGACGCGACGTCGAGATGATCCTAGAGAGCCTGGCGCTCTTCATTCGCTTTTCCATCACGCTTCACGCTCACACGCCAGTCCCGGACAGGGCGACGCAGGCGATTGCCCAGGAGCGCTTCGACAAATTCGTCGAGCAAGTGGGCCGCCAGATCGCCTCCGGCAAACGGTCGCTTGGGACGGATAATGGCGGGGGAGGGGAAGGATGAGTTCTCATCCGGAGGTCGACCATCGCCATCGTGCCATGTTGCGCACCGCCATGGGCCCGGCAATCGCTGAGGCCCTTGCCGATTCATCTGTTGTCGAGGTGATGGTCAATCCCGACGGTGCGCTGCGGCTCGACCGGCTGGGAGAAGGTCGGGTTGGTACCGGCGTGCATATGCACCCATCCGAGGCGGAACGCATCATTCGCCTGGTCGCTTCCCATGTGCGTGCCGAGGCGCATGCGGGTAGTCCGATCGTCAGCGCCGAACTGCCCTCGGGCGAGCGCTTCGAGGGGCTGTTGCCGCCAGTCGTTCTGGCGCCATGCTTCGCCATCCGTAAACCGGCCGCAAAACTCTACACGTTGGCCAACTATGTCGCCGACCAAATCATGCTGCCGCTGCAGGCCGATGCGCTGAGGAAGGCCGTGCGCGAGCGGCGCAACATATTGGTCGCAGGCGGCACGTCGTCGGGTAAAACCACGCTCGCCAATGCGCTGCTGGTCGAAGTCGCGGAATGCGACGAGCGGGTGATCTTGATCGAAGACACACGCGAGCTGCAGTGCGCTGCCAAGGACTGCGTTGCACTCAGGACAAGACGGGGCTCGGTGACGCTTGCCGATCTCGTACGCTCGACGCTGCGGCTCAGGCCCGACCGCATCGTCGTCGGCGAAGTCCGGGGTGCGGAAGCCCTCGATATGCTGAAGGCATGGAACACTGGCCACCCCGGCGGCATCGCAACGGTTCACGCCAATTCGGCGCGCTCCGCCCTCTACCGGATCGAGCAACTCGCGCAGGAAGCCGTCGTCACTGTACCACGCCGTCTGATCGCCGATGCCATCGATCTGATTGTCTTCATCGCCGGGCGCGGATCCTCGCGCCGCATTGACGCCATCGCCGTGGTCACCGGTCTCGACGGCAGCGGCGATTACGCCGTCACCCAACTGACGCTCCCGCAACTTCAGCAGTTTTGAAAGGCCAATTCATGTGCAAGAAGCTTCGCTTTCTTTCGTCCACCGCGCTCGTGCTTGTTCTCACGGTCCCAGCCCGCGCAGCAGGCTCCGGCATGCCTTGGGAACAGCCGCTGCAGCAGATCCTGGAGTCTGTACAGGGACCGGTCGCCAAGATTATCGCCGTGATCATCATCATCACCACGGGCTTAACCCTTGCCTTCGGTGACACCGCAGGCGGTTTCCGCCGGCTGATCCAGATCGTCTTCGGGCTGTCGATCGCGTTCGCGGCATCGAGCTTCTTTCTCTCCTTCTTCTCCTTTGGCGGCGGAGCACTCGTCTGATGGTCGCTGGAGAGCAGCATATTGAGGGCTTCGCGGTTCCCGTTCACCGGGCATTGACCGAAGCCATCCTGCTGGGCGGTGCACCGCGAGCGGTGGCGATCCTCAACGGCACGGTGGCCGCAGCTATCGGCCTCGGTTTGCAGCAGTGGATCGCTGGGCTGGTGCTGTGGATTGCCGGCCACACGCTGGCGGTCTTTGCCACAAGACGCGATCCAGACTTCGCCAGCGTGCTCGTTCGTCACCTTCGTCTGAAGGGATGGTTGGCATGCTGAACCTGTCAGAATACCGCAGCAAATCCGACAAACTTGCCGACCATCTGCCCTGGGCAGCGCTTGTCGCGCCCAGCATCGTGCTCAATAAGGACGGCAGCTTTCAGCGGACCTCACGGTTCCGCGGGCCCGATCTCGAAAGCGCGACGGAAGCAGAACTTGTCGGCATCTGCGCCCGGGCAAACAACGCGTTGAGAAGGCTCGGCTCCGGCTGGGCATTGTTCTTCGAAGCCGAGCGCATAGAGGCGCTCGGCTATCCTAACTCAACCTTTCCCGACGCCGCGTCTTGGCTTGTCGATGAAGAACGACGCGCGGCCTTCGAAGGCAAGGTCGCGCATTACGAGAGCCGCTATCACCTGACTTTGCTGTTCATGCCGCCCCCGGACGCACGGGCGAGGGCTGAAAGCGCGCTCGTTGACGCACACCAATCTGGCGGCGGGAGAGACTGGCCCCAGGAGCTGGCGCGGTTTCGCGACGAGACCGACCGGGTCCTCGATCTTTTGTCCGGCTTCATGCCCGAGGTGCGCGTGCTCGACGATGCCGAGACCCTGACTTACCTGCACGGCACAATCTCGACCCGCCGCCATCCACTCGCTGTACCGGAAACGCCGATGTATCTCGACGGCATCCTGGTCGACGCGCCGCTTACCGGCGGCTTGGAGCCTATGCTCGGCGAACACCATCTTCGCACCCTTACCGTCCTCGGATTCCCGAATCTCACCCGGCCCGGGATTCTCGACGCGTTGAATCATCAGGATTTCGCCTATCGCTGGGTGACGCGTTTCATCCCGCTCGACAAGACGGAAGCCACGAAGACGCTGACACGGTTGCGCCGCCAGTGGTTTGCCAAGCGCAAGTCGATCGCGGCCATCCTGCGCGAGGTCGTGACCAACGAACCTGTCCCGCTGGTCGACAGCGATGCCGACAACAAGGCGCTCGATGCCGACGCAGCCCTTCAGGCGTTGGGCGGCGACCATGTCGGCTTCGGTTATCTCACCACAACGGTGACAGTGTGGGATCAGGACCATCAAGCCGCCGCGGAGAAACTTCGCGCGGTCGAGCGCATCATCAATGGGCTCGGCTTCACCACCATCCGCGAAGGCGTCAATGCGGTCGAGGCGTGGCTCGGCTCGCTGCCTGGTCATATCTATGCCAATGTTCGCCAGCCGCTCGTTCACACATTGAACCTTGCGCATCTCATGCCGTTGTCGTCGGTCTGGGCAGGTCCTGCGGCGAACGAGCATCTCGCCAAGGTCACCCAGCGAGAGGCCTCGCCACTTCTGTTCGCAGAGACCAACGGGTCGACACCATTCCGGCTATCCACCCATGTCGACGATGTCGGCCACATGCTCATCGTTGGCCCGACCGGCGCCGGCAAATCGGTGCTGCTTGCCCTGATTGCGCTGCAGTTCCGGCGCTATGCCGGCGCGCAGGTCTATGTCTTCGACAAAGGCAATTCGGCGCGCGCGGCAGTCCTTGCCACGGGTGGAGAACACCACGCGCTGGGTGCTGACGGTGCGCTCGCCTTCCAGCCCCTGCGCAATATCGGCGACCAGGCTGCCCGCAGTTGGGCAGCCGAGTGGATTGCCGGCCTCATTGCGCATGAGAATGTCACCGTCACGCCGGAGGTGAAGGAGGCAATCTGGTCGGCACTCACCAGCCTTGCCACCGCGCCGGCGCAGGAACGCACGCTGACCGGCCTTTCGGTCCTGCTTCAGTCCAACGGGCTGAAGTCCGCGTTGATGCCCTACACGCTCGACGGTCCTTTCGGCCGCCTGCTCGACGCCGATGATGATCGGCTGGCCTTATCGAATGTGCAGTGTTTCGAGACGGAAGAGCTGATGCAGAGCCAAGGCGCTGTGCTGCCTGTGCTCACTTACGTCTTCCATCGTCTTGAAGAGCGGTTCGATGGACGGCCGACGCTGCTGATGCTCGACGAGGCTTGGGTCTATCTCGACAATCCGCTCTTTGCCGCCCGTATCCGCGAATGGCTGAAGGTGCTCCGAAAGCGGAATGTCTCGGTGATCTTCGCTACGCAATCGCTGGCTGACATCGCGGGCTCTTCAATCGCGCCGGCGATCATCGAGAGCTGCCCCCAGCGCATTTTCCTTCCCAATGATCGTGCTGTGGAACCGCAAGCGCGGGCAGCCTACGAGCGCTTCGGCTTGAACGAGCGGCAGATCGAATTGATCGCCCGCGCCACGCCCAAGCGCCACTACTATCTTCAGTCACGTAGCGGAAACCGTCTCTTCGAGCTCGGGCTTGGCCCCATCACTCTTGCGCTTTGCGGCGCTTCCGATCCGGCGACGCAGACCCTGATCGACAAAATCCAGTCCGAAGACGGGCAAGACAGCTTTGCCTCCCGCTTTCTGAGCGCGCGCGGCCTCGATTGGGCTGCCGAGCTTCTCCAGCAATTCCCTCAACCAGACATGGAGCAATCCTCATGATTGGACGCCGTCTTTTCACCAGCCTGATCACCGTTTCCCTGATCGCCAAGCCAATGGCCGACTATGTGCAGCCGGCCTACGCCCTTATCGTGTTCGATCCATCCAATTATGCGCAGAACGTGCTGACGGCGGCGCGCGCGCTGGAGCAGATCAACAACCAGATACAGTCGCTGCAGAACCAGGCAACCATGCTGCAGAACATGGCGCGCAATCTTCAGCGTCTGGATTTCTCTTCCGTGGGCCAACTCTCCGGTTCGCTCCATCGCATTGATGGTTTGATGGACCAGGCGAGTGGCCTCAGCTTTGATCTGGGCAAGCTTCAAGACCAGTGGCGCAGCCAATATCCGGAAAGCTACGAGGCCACGATCAAGGTCAGCGATGTGGCAACCGCAGCGCGCGAGCGCTGGCAGAGCGCCATGCAGGCGTTCCGCCATACCATGGGGGTCCAGTCGCAGATCGTCGAGAACGTCCGCGCCGACGGCGACCTGCTTGCCGATCTCGTCAACCGCAGCCAAGGGGCAGCCGGTGCGCTTCAGGCAAGCCAGGCCACCAACCAGCTGATCGCGCTTTCGACCAAGCAGCAGATGCAGATCCAAACGCTGCTCGCGACTCAGTTTCGAGCTGAGGCCGAGGATGCCGCGCGCAAGGCGCAGTCCGAGGAAGCCGCCCGCGAGACAACCAAGCGCTTCCTGGGTACCGGCTCGGCCTATCCCGGCAACTGATCACCAACTCGGACGAGGAAGGCGGCGGCATGAACGACCTTGGCGTCATCGATCGCTTCATGGAGACCTTCATCCGCTACATTGATAGCGGGTTCGGTCTGCTTTCGGGCGACGTCGCCTTCCTCACCACCATCCTGATCGGCATCGACATCACGCTGGCCGGGCTGGCCTGGGCGCTCGGCGACGAGCCCAACATTCTCGGCCGGCTTACCCGCAAGGTGCTCTATGTCGGCGTCTTCGCCTTCATCTTGAATAATTTTAAGAACCTCGCCGACATCATCTATCGCTCCTTTGCCGGGCTCGGCATCAACGCGTCCTCCGGCAATCTCTCCCCAGACAATCTCCTGCGCCCGGGCCGCATCGCCGCGACCGGTTTCGAAGGCGCTTGGCCGCTGCTTGATCAGGCAAGTCAGCTGCTCGGCTTTCCAGAAATCTTCGGCAACGCGCTCACCATCTTCGTGCTGCTCATGGCCTGGTTCCTGGTCATCATCGCCTTCTTCATCCTTTCCATTCAGCTGTTCATCACAATCCTTGAGTTCAAGCTCACCATGCTTGCCGGCTTTGTTCTGGTTCCCTTCGCACTCTGGAATCGATCGGCGTTTCTGGCCGAACGCGTGCTCGGCAATGTCATCTCTTCAGGCATCAAGGTGATGGTACTTGCCGTCATTGTCGGCATCGGCTCCACACTCTTCGGCGAGTTTGCTTCCGCGCTGCAAGGCAAGGAGCCGGACCTGGCCGCCGCGATGTCACAGGTGCTGGGCGCGCTGGCGTTGCTTGGGCTCGGCATCTTTGGGCCCGGCATCGCGTCCGGTCTAGTGTCCGGCGCGCCGCAGCTTGGCGCGGGCGCCGCCCTTGGCACGACTGCGGCGGCAGCTGGTGCATCGCTCGTTGCCGGAGGCACGGCATTTACTGGCGCGCGCATGGCAACCGGCGGCAGTCTCGCCGCAATTCGGGCCGGCACAACGATGGGATCGGCTGCTTTAACGGCCTGGCAGATCGGGCGAGCAACCTCGCCCCACACCGGCCTGTCCGGTGTGGCTGCTGGATTGCGGGGCGTGACCAGTGCCGCCGGCGGCGCCGCCATGCGAGCAGCAAGAGCTGCCGCGGGAACGTTCGGGCGCAGCGCCGATGACGGCCGGGAAGCCGCATGGACCGCGACCGGTGGTGCGCCCACCGCGTCCATGACTGGAGACCCAACCGCTGCAGACCCTAATGCCGCTCCGAGGTGGGCAAGGCGCTTGCGTTCCGAACAGACCGCCCGTGCCCACCGCCACGCCGTCATGCAGGCTGTCCGTGAAGGCGACAGCCCGGGAGGCAGCGCCAATCCCTCTCTCAACGACAAGGACGACTAGATGCTGTTCAAGCGACCCGTTCAACGTTACGGCAAGACACCCGAACCGGTCACGCCGTATCAAAAGGCCGCCCAGCTATGGGACGAGCGCATCGGCTCATCTCGAGTACAGGCTAGGAACTGGCGGCTCATGGCCCTCGGCTGTCTGGCCTTGGTGAGCGGGCTCTCTGGCGGACTCGTATGGCAGTCGATGCAGAGCCGTGTTGTGCCTTACGTCGTCGAGGTCGACCGCTTCGGCGAGGCACGCGCCGTCGCGCCGGCGATCCAAGACTACGAGCCCTCCGACGCCGAGATAGCGTGGCACCTCGGCCGCTTCATCCAGAATGTCCGTTCCGTCTCCACTGATCCGGTGCTGGTGCGGCAGAACTGGCTGGCGGCTTACGACTTTGCCACCGACCGTGCGGCACTCTTCCTCAATGAGTACGCCAAGGCGAACGATCCCTTCGGTCAGATCGGAACGCGCAGCGTGTCCGTCCAGGTGACCAGTGTGGTCAGGGCTTCCGACAGCTCGTTCCAGGTCAAATGGACTGAGCAGGTCTTTGAGCGCGGCAGCCTTGCCAGCTCCGCGCGCTGGACCGCGATCCTCACCATCGTGATCCGCCCGCCAAGCAATACGGATCAGCTGCGCAACAATCCGCTCGGTGTCTTCATCAACGCCATCGACTGGTCGCGCGAGCTCGACAGTGCCGCACCGACATCCGTTTCCCCGAAGGAGCCCGCCGATGACAAATAGAGCCCAATCGTTCCGTGCCGCGCTGATCCTACCCGCATCGGCAGCAGTTCTCTCGGCCTGCGCATCAAAGCCGGTGCCGCCTGAGATTTCGTATGATGCTGCCGACTTCAAAGCAGCGGCAATCGAGAAGGCGCCAGAGACACCGGTCAAGATAGTCGAGGTGCCAAAGCCGTTGCCGCTCCCCGGCCAGTTGCAGCCAGAACCGGGCAAAATCGCCGACGACAAGCGCTCTCCTGAAGAACGCGTCGCCGACGCCAACAAGGCGGCGACGCAGCAACCCACCCGGTACGGCTACGTCAATGCGGTGCAGGTCTATCCCTTCACCGATGGCGCGCTTTATCAGCTCTATGCCGCGCCGGAGCGCGTCACCGATATCGCCCTACAGCCGGGCGAGAAACTGACAGCCGTGTCAGCCGGGGACACGGTGCGCTGGGTCATCGGCGATACCGTCAGCGGCACCGGCGACGACCAGCGCACCCATGTGCTGGTAAAACCCTTCGCGCCGGGGCTTAGCACCAATCTGGTGATCACCACGGAACGACGCACCTACCATTTGCAGCTTCAAAGCACGGATAAGACCGCTATGGCGGCGATCTCCTGGACGTACAGCGAGGACCAGATCGTCGCGCTCCGCCAGCGCAACGCTCAGGTCGAGGCCACCATGCCGGTGGCGTCGAATGTCGCGCTCGAAAACATTCGCTTTCGCTACTCAATTAGGGGCGACACACCGCCCTGGAGACCGACGCGAGCCTTCGATGATGGCAGCAAGGTCTATATCGAGTTCCCGCGCCGCATAGATCAGGGAGAGGCCCCGCCACTCTTCATCGTCGGCTCTGACGGGGACAACCAGCTCGTCAACTACCGCATGCGCGGCAACTACTACATTGTCGATCGGCTCTTCGCCGCGGCCGAACTACGCCTCGGCACCAAGCAGCAGCAAGTGGTGCGCATCACAAGGACGGACGGCCGGCAACCGCCGCGTCGCGTATCTCTCTTTGCGCGCTCCAGCAGGTGAGGAGAGGGGCCTTATGACCGACACTTCCCCATCCAATGCTCCGCCAAAACTCGATCCCGAGCAGCTGCAGTTACGGGCCTCGCCCCGCCGCGCCGTGCGGTTCAGGCGCGGCGTGATCATCGCCATCGCTGCCGTCGGGTCCGGTGCCATCCTGGGCGTCACGATGATGGCGCTGCAGGGACCGGCGCTTCGCTTCAAAGAACAGGCGGAAGATCTCTACAACACTGACCGCAAGCCAACTCCTGAAGGACTTGAAACACTTCCCAAGGACTATTCCGGAGTGAAGCCGAACCCTCCTGTGCTTGGACCACCACTGCCGGGCGACCTCGGTCGCCCCATCCTTGAGCGGCGGCGGCAGCTCGGCATCGCGCCAGGGCAGGACAACTCCGCCGAGGAGCAGCGTGTTGCCCAGCAAGCGATTGAGGCGCGCGAATCACAAGTCTTCTTCCGCATTGAAAATCAACTCAAGCAGGCGGGCATCGGCGGTAATGCGAAAAGCGCCCAGCAGCCGTTCGGGGCGCCTCCGCAATCTGATGCCGCTCGGCCGTCAGATTCCGTTGCCCCGGCTGAGGGCGATCAGAACAATCAACAACGCAAGCTCGATTTTGTCAGCCAGCGCAACACCAGCGGGATCTACAACCCGCATGCATTGCAGACGCCAACTTCGCCAAATCAGCTCATGGCCGGCAGCGTGATCGCCGCAAGTCTCATCACCGGCATAAATTCCGACTTGCCCGGGTTTGTCGTCGCGCAGGTCACCGAGAACGTGCACGACACGTTCACCGGCAGCATCCTGCTTATCCCGCAAGGCTCGCGGCTGATCGGGACCTATGACAGCGTCGTCGCTTTTGGGCAAAAACGGGCGCTTCTGGTTTGGCAGCGAATAATACTCCCAGACGGTTCTTCGATCGAAATCGACAATCTGCCGGCGACAGACACTGCCGGCTATGCCGGGCTCGAGGACAAGATCGATTTCCACACCTGGCAGCTGATCAAGGGAGTCGCACTGGCCACATTGCTGGGCGTCGGCACCGAGTTAAGTTTTGGAGAAAACGAAAGCGATCTGGTCAAAGCGATCCGGGAATCCACTCAGCAGAACGTCAGTCAAGCCGGCCAGCGCATCACCGAGAAGAACCTCAATGTTCAGCCCACCATCACCATCCGCCCAGGTTGGCCACTGCGCGTCATCGTGCACAAGGATCTGGTGCTACGGCCATACGCAAGTTGAGCGGGAGTGAATATGGCCAACTTGAAACTTGGAAAGCTTCCAGACCGAACACCTTCGAAGATTACCATCACCCTCAGCGCGGAGTTGGGCCAAGCACTCAAGGAGTATGCTGCCCTTTATCGTCAGACCTATGGCGAGTCTGAAACGGTGGCGGAACTCATCCCTTTCATGCTGGCGGGGTTTCTGGAAGGCGACCGAGCGTTTGCCAAGGCCAGAAAAGAAGGTTTGCCGACGTCCAGCATGCCGGAGAAGTCGCGGCGTCTGGCACGCTCAGATTCCGAGTAACCGAGGCAATGAGTGAACCGCCCGCACACGAGCCTCGATGGGCTAACTCCGCTTGAATATGTAACCCGATCCGTCAAGGATCACACGTGAACAGGCTCACTCACAAATGGACGCAAACAGGGGAGCACGTCACCGCGACCGCACTCTTTGGCTCAAACTGCAACCGAGTGCCTGGCCCTTCCGCTTTGGAAATATTTGTCGAACCTGGCCGCGATGCTTCGGACGAATGGGCGACTTTCAGCCGGCACGACGAAACGGTCGCCATCCAGTTCGAGCAATCGAACGGGATCGTGGAGGGCCATGGTACTCGACTCAAGAAGGAGCTTCTGGCCGGCTTTGCCGAAGCGTTCCACCAGATCGACTGCCGAGAAGGCGAAATCACACATCAGCCTCTCGATGATCCAGCCGCGAACGCGGTCGTCGTCGGAAAGCGCGATACCGCGGACAACCGCCAGCCCGCCATGCGCGACCATACTTCCGTACTCGGCGGTTGAAATATTGTTCTGCACGTAGCCCTGGCGAAAACGGCCGATGGACGAAGGGCCAAGCCCGATCAGTGTCTCGCAGCGATCCACCGTGTAGCCCTGAAAATTGCGATGCAAAGCCCCTGCGCGGGCCGCTATCGCCAAGGCATCGCCTGGCTTGGCGAAATGATCGAGCCCTATTGCTTCGTACCCCTTGTCCACAATCGCTCGCGCAGCGAGTTGCGATTGCGCCAACCGCTCCGTGGGGCCAGGCAGCCACGCCTCTTTGATTACCGTCTGATGCTTCTTGAACCAGGGCACATGCGCGTAGCCGAACAGCGCCATCCTGTCCGGTTCCAGGGTCAGCGCCTGCGCTACGGTGGAACAGACGCTCTCCCTGCTCTGGTGCGGCAATCCGTAGAGCAGGTCCAGATTGACGGAACCGACGCCGCGGGAGCGAACTCCGTCGACGACAGCCTTAGTTTGCAAAAAGCTTTGCTCGCGGTTGATTGCCTTTTGCACTTTTGGCTCGAAATCCTGGACGCCGAGACTCGCCCTGGTCATGCCGATTTCGGCCAGCGCATCAAGGCGCGCCTCATCCATGTCGTTTGGATCGATCTCGACGCTGATTTTTGTGTCCGGGACAAAATCGAAGCTGTCCCGCAAGAACGCGCCAAGCGCCACCATGTCCCCGGGCTTCAGCATGGTGGGCGAACCGCCGCCGAAGTGGACTGCGCGGACATGGCCCTTGCCGCTGACGAGTCCCGCAACCGTCGCGATCTCCGCGTGTAGCGAGCGCAGATAGGCCGTCACCGGCTCATAGTGGCGCGTCTGTTTGGTATGACACGCACAGAACCAGCAGAGTCTGTCGCAATAGGGGATGTGCAGATAGAGCGAGATCTCGCCGCCACTTTTGAGCGCCTCCAGCCAGCCACGATAAACCGCAGGATTGACGCCCGTGTGGAAATGCGGTGCAGTCGGATAACTGGTATAACGCGGGACGTTCTCGCCAACCCGGGCAGCTAATTCGGACTGCATGTCGTGGTCCACCATGTTTGCATCGCTGGAACTCTGGGCTTATTGGCAAGCCAAAGCCCTGATTTCGGTCAATCAGCAACTCGGACAAACTGCCGCAAGGATTTTTCTACCTTAGATTGGTATCCTGCCGGCACTTGGGATCGGGTTGAGCGAGCGCATGTCAGTACGGCGAGACATTTACACTTCCGGTATCCCCGTTCTTTGCGTCCATTGCGAAGCACGGCATCGCGGCGTCTGCGGTTCGCTTCGTCCAGACAATTTGGTTGGGCTCGCCAAGACTTGCTCGCGGCGCCATATCGAGTCAGGAGTGGAACTGATCGGCGACGCACAGGCGGTCGACAGCTATTCGAACCTGGTTTCAGGCGTGGTTAAGCTGACAAAGAGCCTTTCCGATGGTCGCCAGCAGATCGTCGGTCTCCAGTTTGCACCGCATTTTCTGGGACGTCCTTTTAAGGTGGAAAGCTCGATCAATGCGGAAGCGGTGACAGCTGTCACGCTGTGCTCGTTTCCAAGGGCAGCCGTCGAACGGATGATGAAGGGGTCGCCGGAATTCGAGCATCGCCTGCTCAAGCAGACGCTGAATGAACTCGATGAAGCACGCGAGTGGCTGGTGACGTTGGGGCGCAAGACCGCATCGGAAAAGGTGGCGAGTTTTCTCCTCATGATCGCTCGGAATATGGATTCCGGTGTTGACCCGGTAGCCAGGTCAGCGTCCTTCGATCTGCCGCTGACGCGCGCCGAGATCTCTGATTTTCTTGGAATTACGAACGAGACTGTGAGCCGGCAGCTGACGCAATTGCGGGCTGACGGCGTGATTCGGATCGAGAACACACGCCATGTGATGGTGGACAGCATGAGCCGGCTGCGCTCGATGGCGATGCCGAGCCTGAGCCAGAAGACCGACAGCCTGGACAGGTTATAGAGGCCGTTCGGCGAAGAGAAGGTACAGGCCGTTGTCGCTCCTGATGGCGGCAGGCCGCGTTCCCTGAACAGGCGGATGGCGGCCTCGATGAGCGGTCCTTCCTTCTTCGATTCGAGCGCTTCGCAGGCGAGCAGGTAGCGCGAGGCCTGGTCGGTGACCGTCACAATTCGACCATCGCCCGCCGGAACTCCCCTTAGAAGTCCGTGCACCATAACGCGTTGGTGATAGTTGCGTGCCGAAGCGCTGCCGCTGACGGGCGCGCTTTACAGGCCGTGACGATCGAGCAGGCATGCGCCGTGCTCTTCGAGGGTATGCGGACATCGCCGGCGAGCCTCCTAATCAAGAGCTCCCTAATCTTCCTGGCGCCCAGTGGGTTGGCTTATCCTTCTTGGTTGCGACGATCGTCAGCTCGATCTGGTCGGGCAGGCGGTTGGCGTAGCGCACCGGCCGCCGTGAAGGTCAACCTAGCTGCCGAAAAATCGTGCGGCCCCCTGACATGGATCAGGGCGAGCAGGCGGCGGCTGCGCAATTGATGCACAGCGGATTTGGCGTCCGCCGGGTTCGAGATCGGGATTTGCGATGAAATTCGGCACAGAGATCGTGCTTCTAAGCCTGTTTGCTTTTGCGGCCCTGGTGGCTGCCGGGTTCGGCGTAGATGAACCTTTCCGCCAGCATATGTGGGTGTTGTTCTTCGCCGTAGCTGGTTTCACCGCTATCCTGTTGCGCAATACGGAGTTCAAGCCTGCAGTTCCGATAGACCCCGCCGCTTTTATGGACAGTCCAATCCGTTACGGGGCCCTCGCGACGGTGTTTTGGGGCGTCGTAGGCATGCTGGTTGGTGTGGTCATCGCGCTGCAGCTTGCCTATCCCGATCTCAGCGTCGAGCCCTGGTTCAACTTTGGCCGCTTGCGGCCGTTGCATACATCCGGCGTGGTTTTTGCCTTCGGCGGCAATGCGCTGCTTTGCACGTCCCTTTATGTCGTACAGCGCACCTGCCGCGCCCGGCTGTTCGGCGGCAATCTCTCCTGGTTCGTGTTCTGGGGCTATCAGCTGTTCATCGTCATGGCTGCGACGGGCTACCTGCTCGGCATCACCGAAAGCCGCGAATACGCCGAGCCCGAATGGTATGTGGATCTTTGGCTGACCATCGTCTGGGTCGCCTACCTCGTCCTGTTCCTCGGCACCATCCTGAAGCGCAGGGAACCGCACATCTACGTCGCCAACTGGTTCTACCTGTCCTTCATCGTGACCATCGCGATGCTGCATGTGATCAACAACCTGTCGATGCCAGTCTCGTTCGTGGGCTCAAAAAGCTATTCAGCCTTCTCCGGCGTCCAGGACGCCTTGACGCAGTGGTGGTACGGCCACAATGCCGTGGGCTTCTTTCTCACCGCCGGCTTCCTTGGCATGATGTACTATTTCGTGCCCAAGCAGGCGAACCGGCCAGTCTATTCCTACCGGCTGTCGATCATCCACTTCTGGGCGCTGATCTTTCTCTACATCTGGGCCGGCCCGCACCACCTCCACTATACCGCCTTGCCCGACTGGGCGCAGACGCTCGGCATGGCGTTCTCGATCATGCTTTGGATGCCCTCCTGGGGCGGCATGATCAACGGCCTGATGACGCTGTCCGGCGCCTGGGACAAGCTGCGGACGGACCCGATCATCCGCATGATGGTCATGGCCATAGCCTTCTATGGCATGTCCACCTTCGAAGGCCCGATGATGTCGATCAAGACGGTCAATTCGCTCTCGCACTACACCGACTGGACCATCGGGCACGTGCATTCCGGCGCACTCGGTTGGGTCGGCATGATCTCGTTCGGCGCGGTCTATTTCATGGTGCCGAAGTTGTGGAACCGCGAGCGGCTCTATTCGCTGCGACTAGTGAACTGGCACTTCTGGTTGGCAACGCTGGGGATCGTCGTCTACGCCGCGGTGATGTGGGTCTCCGGCGTCATGCAGGGCCTGATGTGGCGCGAATACGACGACCAGGGCTTTCTGGTCTTCTCCTTCGCCGAAACTGTCGCCGCCATGCATCCGTACTACATCATGCGTGCCATCGGCGGCGCGATGTACCTGTCCGGCGCCCTGATCATGGCATGGAATGTCGCCATGACAATCCTCGGCTACCAACGAGATGAGGATCCGATGCCGCGTCCGATCGCCGCTGTCCGACCTGCGCGATCTGGAGCCTGAAAAATGGGCTTGATGAACAAACACGCGCTTATCGAGAAGAACGCCACGCTGCTTCTCGTCGGCTCCCTTCTGGTGGTGACGATCGGCGGCATCGTCGAGATCGCGCCGCTCTTCTATCTCGACAATACGATCGAGAAGGTCGAAGGCACGCGGCCCTATTCGCCGCTCGAACTCGCCGGTCGCAACATCTATGTGCGCGAGGGCTGCTACCTCTGCCACAGCCAGATGATCAGGCCGTTCCGCGATGAGGTCGAGCGCTATGGGCACTACAGCCTAGCGGCCGAGTCGATGTACGACCACCCGTTCCAGTGGGGATCGAAACGCACAGGACCGGATCTCGCGCGAGTGGGCGACCGTTATTCGAATGGATGGCACGTTCAGCACCTTGTGGATCCGCGCTCGGTGGTGCCGGAATCGATAATGCCGAGCTACGCGTTCCTGAAGGAAATACGGATTGAGGTGAAGGACTTCTCGACGCACCTGATCGCGAACAGCCGTGTGGGCGTGCCCTATTCCGACGACATGATCGCGAGCGCGAATGCCGATCTCATGGCGCAGGCAGATCCCAACATCGATACATCCGGTCTTGAAGCGCGGTATCCAAAGGCCAAGCTCGGTGACTTCGATGGCAATCCGCAACAGGTCAGCGAGATGGACGCGCTGGTCGCTTACCTTCAGATGCTTGGCACTCTGGTCGATTTCAAAAACTACGACGAAGCCGCCGGTTACCGCTGAGGAGAACGGTGATGACCTACAACTTCATGCGGGAGTTTGCTGACACTTGGGGCCTGCTCGCTATGGCGCTGTTATTCGTCGGATGCATCACCTTTGCGCTCCGTCCCGGCAGCAGGACGCGAGCCGACGAAGCTGCTCAAATCCCTCTCAAGGACGACTAATCATGAGCGGTGAGCACATTGACGAAGTCTTCGACGTCTCGACCACCGGCCATGAATGGGACGGGATCAAGGAGCTCAACAATCCGCTCCCGCGCTGGTGGGTGATCACCTTCTACGTCACCATAGTCTGGGCGATCGGCTACACCATCGCTTATCCCGCATGGCCTATGCTAAGCTCCGCCACCCGAGGCGTGCTCGTCTATTCAAGCCGCAACGATGTCAAGAATGAGCTGGCAGCGGCCGAGGTCGCCAAGGGCAAGTATGTTGCCGCCCTTCAGGCGAAGACTGTCTCCGAGATTGCCGCCGACGACGTTTTGCGCGGATTCGCTATCGCGGCCGGTGGCGCCGCCTTCAAGATCAATTGCGTTCAGTGCCATGGCTCCGGCGCCCAGGGTTCGAAGGGCTTTCCCAACCTGAATGATGACGATTGGCTGTGGGGCGGCAAGGCCGAGCAGATCCAGCAGACAATCACGCACGGCATCCGCGTTGCCTCAGACCCCGACACGCGCCTGTCGGAAATGCCGGCCTTTGGTGACATCATTACGCCCGAGCAGATTACACAGGTCAGCGCTTATGTCTCGAGTCTCTCCGGCGCTGTTGGCGATCAAGCAATGGTCATACCCGGCGGCAATGTTTTCGCCGAGAATTGTGCCGCCTGTCACGGTGATAATGCAAAGGGAAACACGGAGCTTGGCGCACCCGACCTGACCGACGCGATCTGGCTCTACGGGGCGGGCGAGACGGCTATTGCCGCGCAGGTTCGCGCGCCAAAGCAAGGCGTCATGCCGGCCTGGGGTGGGCGTCTCGGCGAGGTCAAGGTCAAGGAACTTGCGGTCTATGTCCATTCGCTTGGCGGCGGAGAATAGGAACGGAAGCCTATTCTCGGCCTCCCCCTGCCAAGCGACGAGGCCCGGCGCGAGCCGGGCCTCGACACCATTCCGGCTGCGACCTGCATCAACACGGGGCGGACCGCCCACGGCGAGGCTGCTCGATGGGCGGCCCTGACATCGGCAGCGGGACTGGAGATGCTAAGTGCGTGATAAAACGCAGACAGAACCGCCCGAAGCAGAAGCGATCGACTCCCCCAACACCCGTGAGCCGCTTTATGCCCCACGCAAGAAGGTTTTCCCGAAGCGAATCTCGGGTAATTTCCGTCGCTTCAAATGGCTGGTGATGGCGATCACGCTGGCGATCTACTATCTGACGCCCTGGCTGTGCTGGGACCGAGGTCCGTTTGCACCGGACCAGGCCGTGCTGATCGATCTTGCCAACCGCCGCTTCTATTTCTTCTTCATCGAGATTTGGCCGCAGGAATTCTACTATGTGGCCGGTCTTCTCGTTATGGCCGGCATCGGCCTTTTCCTGATCACATCCACCGTTGGCAGAGCCTGGTGCGGCTATACCTGCCCGCAGACGGTATGGGTCGATCTGTTTCTGGTTGTAGAGCGTGCGATCGAGGGAGATCGCAATGCTCGCATAAAGCTCGACGCGGGATCCTGGACTGTGCGCAAGCTTGTGCTGCGTGTATCGAAACACGCCGTCTGGCTGGCCATAGCGGCAGCGACCGGCGGCGCCTGGATCCTCTATTTCGCCGATGCGCCATCTCTGATTGGCGAGCTCTTCGCTGGCACCGCTGCGCCGGTCGCCTACATCACCATCGGCGTGCTGACGGCAACCACCTACACATTCGGTGGACTGATGCGCGAGCAGGTCTGCACCTACATGTGCCCGTGGCCGCGCATCCAGGCGGCCACGCTCGACGAGAATTCGCTCACTGTGACCTACAATGACTGGCGCGGGGAACCCCGTTCGCGCCATGCCAAGAAGGCTCTTGCCGCAGGGCAGCCGGTTGGAGACTGCGTTGATTGCAATGCATGTGTCGCGGTCTGTCCGATGGGGATCGACATCCGCGACGGCCAGCAGCTCGAATGCATCACCTGCGCGCTCTGCATCGACGCCTGTGACGGCGTAATGAACAAACTCGGCAAGGACCGCGGGCTAATCTCGTATGCGACGCTGTCCGATTACAACGCCAACATGGCGGCGGCGACCGCAGGCGGCGCTTGCTCGGTGAATCCGTCGCTGGTGCGGACAGACGGCGGCGCTTTCTCCGACAAATTAGCCCACTTCCATATCCGCAAGATCTTTCGACCGCGCACCTTCGTCTACATGAGTGCGTGGTCGGCGGTCGGTCTCGCCTTACTCTACTCGCTGCTGACGCGCGATCGGCTCGAGGTCAACGTTCTGCACGACCGCAATCCGCAGTTCGTCACGCTGTCCGATGGTTCGATCCGCAATGGTTACACCGTCAAGCTGCTCAACATGATCCCCGAGCCAAGAACGATCGTCGTCACCATGCAGGGCCTGGCCGATGCCGAGATGAGCGTCGTCGGGATCGACATGCCTGCGGATCGCTCCCTCTCCGTTCCGGTCGAACCGGACCGGCTGAAAATGCTGAAAGTTTTCGTCCGCCAGCCGGCGGAACAGATCAATGCCCAAGCGCAGAAGTTCAAGTTCCGGGTCGAGGACAAGGCGAGCTTCGAGTCGGACGAATACACGGCCACGTTCAACGCACCGGAGATCGTTAGATGAGCGTCAATGCGCGACGACCCCGCGAATTCACCGGTAGGCACATGCTAGCCACCATTCTCGCCTTCTTTGGTGTGGTCATCGCAGTCAATCTGACGATGGCGACATTCGCCAGCACAAGCTGGACCGGCCTTGTCGTCGAGAACACCTATGTGGCCAGCCAGCAATTCAACCGAATGGCCGAGGAAGGGCGCGCGCAGGCCGCACTCGGCTGGACCGGCAAACTGACCATCGCACGGGGCGAGGTCCGCTACGGCCTCAGTGATGCCGCCGGCAAAGCGGTCCAGTTGCACGGCGTCAGGCTCCTGTTCCGTCATCCCGCCTACGAGGCCGAGGACAAAGCCGTCATGCTTGCGCTCGCCGCGAGCCAGGAATTTGCCGCCCAGCATACGCCAAGGGACGGCGTCTGGATCGTCCAAGTCGACGCCGATGCTGGTCTCGCAGAACCCTATCGCGACGTCCGTCGAATCATAATTTCCCATGGAGCGTTACAATGAGCTGTTGTGCACCGAGCGCCGAAACGGCGCTGGATCTGGAAAGCAGCATATCCGTCCTGCCATCAAGCCAGGAGGTCAGGCTGGCGAGCCGCTCGCTTGGCGGCGATCTGCACCAAACCGATCTCTCGGTCCCGACGGTGCATTGCGCAGCCTGCATCCAGACTATCGAGAGGGCGCTTGGAAAGCTCGATCGCGTCGAGGGTGTACGTGTCAACCTGTCGACGAAACGGGTTGCGATCCGGTGGCGCGGAAATGAGGCTCCACCGTTTGTCGCCGCGCTTGGACGGCTGGGATACGAAGCGCATTTGTTCGAGCCCGAGACAGGGGAGAAGGACAAGACGCTATCGGAGCTGATCCGGGCCGTGGGGGTTGCCGGCTTTGCAGCGGGCAACATCATGCTGCTTTCAACGTCGGTCTGGTCCGGCGCTGAAGGTGCGACCCGCGACCTGTTCCACTGGGTCTCGGCACTGATCGCCATCCCCGCGCTCGCCTTCGCTGGTGGCATCTACTTCCGCTCGGCATGGAACGCATTGCGTCACGGCCGCATGAACATGGATGTGCCGATTGCGGTTGGTGTCTCGCTCGCCTACGCGATGAGTCTTTACGAAACCATCAACCATGGTGACCACGCTTACTTCGATGCATCGGTATCGCTGCTGTTCTTCCTGCTGATCGGCCGCACGCTTGATCACGTGATGCGCGAGCGTGCCCGGACCGCGGTGAACGGTCTGTCACGGCTGGCGGCGCGCGGCGCCATGGTATTGCGCGACGATGGCACGCGCGACTACCGGCCGGTTGGCGAGATCGAACCAGGCATGCAGTTGCTGATCGCTGCCGGCGAACGGATTCCCGTCGACGGCAAGGTCATTCGAGGCTCTTCGGATCTCGACTGTTCACTGGTTTCCGGTGAGAGCACACCCAGAACCGTGGCGACAGGGGAAACCGTGCAGGCCGGCACGCACAATCTTACCGGCCCACTGACGGTCGAGGCGACAGCCGCCGCAAAAGACTCCTTCCTGGCCGAAATGGTCCGGCTGATGGAAGCCGCCGAGGGCGGTCGCGCGCATTATCGCAGGATCGCCGACCGCGTTTCAGCGCTCTATGCTCCAGTGGTTCATCTGACCGCCTTCCTGACGTTCCTTGGCTGGATGGCGGCGACCGGCGACTGGCACCGGGCAGTAACAAACGCAATCGCCGTTCTCATCATCACCTGCCCATGTGCGCTCGGTCTCGCCGTGCCGATCGTGCAGATGGTCGCTGCGCGGCGTCTGTTCGAAAGCGGGGTCATGGTCAAGGATGGTTCGGCCATGGAGCGCCTGGCGGCGATCGACACGGCCGTGTTCGACAAGACAGGAACGCTTACGCTCGGACAGCCCCGGCTCGTCAATGCGTCGTCAGTCGATCCAGCCATGCTGGCAATCGCTGCCGAGATGGCCGCGAACTCCCGTCACCCGCATTCAAACGCCATTGCCACCTTTGCCGGTTTCGCCGGTCAGCCAAAGCTCGAATCTGTCAGCGAACACCCCGGATTCGGCATCGAAGCCACCGCGAGGGGAAGCACCTGGCGACTGGGGCGGCGCGGTTGGGCTGGATGGAAGGCCCGAACCGGTTGCGAAAGCAGATACGGCGGAACGGTTCTGACCAAAGACGGGATCATCGTGGCGTCCTTTGTCTTCAAGGACGCGCTGCGTCCGGACGCCAGGGCGGCCATCGAGCAATTGAACAACGCCCGAGTTTCCGTGGAAATGCTGTCGGGCGATACCGGGGCTGCCTGTGCCGAGGTCGCGACGACGTTGGGGATACATCACTTTGTTCCGGCGCTGCTTCCTTCGGGCAAGGTCAAGTATATTGAAAACCTGGCGAAGGACGGCCACAAGGTGCTCATGGTTGGCGACGGCCTCAACGACACCCCTGCGCTGGGCGCGGCACATGTCTCGATCGCTCCAGCCACGGCGGCCGATGTCGGCCGCAAAGCTGCGGATTTCGTTTTCCTGCACGAAAGCCTTTCGGCCGTCTCCCTTGCCCTCGACGTTTCGCGAAAGGCCGGACAACTGATCCGGCAAAACATCGCCATCGCGATTGTCTACAACGCCATTGCCGTCCCGATCGCCATTTTGGGGCAGGTAACACCATTGATTGCGGCAATCGCGATGTCGGCCTCATCACTGCTTGTCATTGGCAATGCGTCGAGGCTGCAAGGTTTTGTGCCAGACGTGCCAAGGAGAACTGCTCCGCCTGATAGCCGCTCCCATACCGGCACATTGACGCAACCCTCATGACAATCCTGGTCTATCTCATACCGGTGGCTCTGTTGTTGGGCGGGCTTGGACTGTCTGGCTTCCTGTGGGCCTTGAGGAGTGGTCAATACGAGGATCTCGACGGAGCCGCCGAGCGTATCCTCATTGACCGGGACGAGAGGCCGGAACGCTGATTCCGTCGCTCGAGGGCCTGCGTCGCCCATTCCGCCATGCAAGCGGCTGATGCCCCGAAGTACCTCGCACGGCCGGAGAACGCTGGCGATGTACCTGTTCCAAGTGCAACGGAGCGGATAGACCGGCGGCGCGGGTTTGTCGTGTCTGGCTGACCCAGATCAGTGCTGTCTCCTCATCGCCCTGATTTCAATGGACGAGTCTTTTCAAGGGGAGAACGCATGTCTAGCCAGACGGAAGCTGAGCGGCATCAGGTGCTGGCCGTGTTCGCCGGGGGCGCCGGCATTGTCGAAGCCGTGAGCAGGCCGGCGCACGTCATTGCAGGAGCCGATGCATTCGAATGAGCGAGTTCAAGCCAGTTCGGTTCGTTGATGTCGCGCTGGAGGGGCAATTCTGGCGCGAGCGGCTGGAGACGGTGCTGACACGGACCATCCCCAGCCAGCACGTCCAGCTTGGCAAGCAAGGTGTATTGCTGTCCCTCACACTGCCGAACCAGTCGCTGCCACTGAGCGTCCCAGGCAACGAGCACGATTTCGGGCAGGTGTTCTGGGACTCCGACGCCGGCAAGTGGATAGAAGCAGCATCCTACGCGCTGTCACACAGGCGTGATCCCGACATCGAGGCATGGATCGAAAACATTGTCGATGATCTCGAAAAGGCGCAGGCTCCCGACGGTTATCTGAACTGCTGGTACCTGCAGCGCGAGCCCGACAAGCGCTGGACCAACCTGCGCGACAATCACGAACTCTACAATCTTGGACATCTGCTCGAGGGCGGTATCGCCTACTTCCTCGCGACGGGCCGGCGCCGGCTCCTGGACATCCTTGAGCGGTATGTTGACCATGTGTGCAAGACATTCGGCCCGAACCCCGGCCAGAAGCGCGGCTATTGCGGCCATCAGGAAATCGAGCTGGCCCTCGTAAAGCTCTATCGCTTGACCGGAGACAGAATGCATCTCGACCTCGCGGCCTATTTCATGAATGAGCGCGGGCGTCAGCCGCACTACTTCGATCAGGAAGCGGTCGCGCGCGGGGAGAACCCCAGGGATTTCAGGGCGCAAAGATATGAGTACAACCAGTCGCACAGGCCGGTGCGCGAGCAAACTAAGGTGGTCGGACATGCGGTCCGAGCGATGTACATGCTTTCTGCCATGGCCGACCTCGCGGCGGAACTGAATGACGACAGCCTCAAGAAAGCATGCGAGGTGCTCTGGGCCGACGTCATCTCCTCGAAAATCTACATCACGTCCGGCTTGGGTTCGGCTGCCGCGAATGAAGGCTTTACTGAGGATCACGACCTGCCGAACGATACGGCGTATGCGGAGACCTGCGCCTCGGTAGGCCTGATCTTCTGGGCACATCGCATGCTGCATCTCGAACTCGACGGCCGATACGCCGACGTTCTGGAACAGGCGTTGTTCAACGGCGCGCTGACCGGCCTTTCGCGCGATGGCGAGCGCTATTTCTACTCCAATCCGCTCGAGAGCGATGGGCGACGCAGCAGATGGGTCTGGCACTCATGCCCATGCTGCACGATGAATTCGTCTCGTCTGATTGCTTCGGTCGGAGGCTATTTCGTCTCGGCCAGTGAAAACGCAATCGCCTTCCATCTCTACGGCGGCGTTTCGACGAACATCCAACTCGCTACGGGCAATGTGTTCCTGCGGGAAACCAGCGCCTATCCATTTTTCGGCTCGATCAGGATCGAGGTCAGCCCTGACGCGCCGGCCGAGTTCACTATCAACCTCCGCATTCCCGGTTGGGCTCATGAAGCCGAAGCTTCGGTCGGGGGATGTGCAGTCGACGTGACGGCATGCACCAGAAATGGCTATCTTGCGATCTCGCGGCTATGGAATGCCGGAGACACCATCGCCCTCGAACTACCGATTTCTCCCGAGCGCATCTATGCTCATCCCTCGGTCAAGCAGGACATCGGCCGGGTGGCGCTCAAACGCGGGCCGTTGGTTTATTGCGTTGAAGAGGTCGACAATCCCGGGGGGGCGGTGCAGCGGCTCAAACTGCCGCGAGACGCCAGGATCGAAACGGTGGAACGGGGCGATCTCTTCGATGGCGTGGTCACGCTGACCGCCTCCGCAGAGCGTGTCGAAGACCAAGCGTGGGGAGACAGCCTGTACAGGAATGCGCCCCCGATCGTTTCGGGCTGCCGGCTAACCGCTGTGCCATATTATCTCTGGAACAATCGGGCGAAAGGCTCGATGCAAGTGTGGCTGCTGGAAAGCTGAATTCAGCGCTGTCGCCGTATGGAGAGGCCACTTCTCAACCAATGAATGCCGACAAGATGCAGTCATCAGAAGCCTCAGATAATATTCTCATTCGTCTGGCGAGTGGTCCACCGGTCCGTGCTCTGGTTGTCGAGTTCCACGACCTGATTGGAACCGACCCTGCATACAGGGGGATAAGGGCGCTGCGTCGGTCAAAAACCGCCGACGTGACAATCTCGCTTGCTGGCTGGGTATGTGCTTGGCTGCGCGGACGCGAGCGCTGGTCCGATCACCCGCGTACGCGTTCGAGGCGATTGCCTGCTTCGTTGCTGATTCATGCGGATTTCCCCGCCCTGCGCCTTGAGGCGATGCGGCGGGCATTGGAACGAAGCGCACGACAGGAGGCTGAACTCAACCAGCGTCTCACGAGGATAGCCGCCGCGATGGCGGCACGCTGATGGGCGGCGCTGATGACAGATTCGATATCGTTGTCGTCGGAGCCGGGCCGGTCGGCCTTTCCTTCGCCGCATCACTCGCTCAAAGCCAACTCAAGGTCGCAGTTGTCGAACAGAACTCAATCGATACTCTCGCCAATCCGCCTTTTGACGGCCGGGAAATCGCGCTGACCCACGCCTCGATCAGAATCCTTCGCGAGATCGGCGCCTGGGATGCCATCCCCGCTTCGGACAAATCACCGCTTCACGGCGCGCGCGTGCTCAACGGTTCGAGCCCTTTCGCTCTGCGTTTCGATCCTCCCAGCGGGTCTGGAGAACCCCTCGGAGTTTTGGTCCCAAATTGCCGGATCCGCGACGCGCTGTTCAAGACCATCCACGTGCAGAAACACGCGCGGCTGCTGTGCGGCCACTCGGTCGTAGATGCAACAACCAGCCACTCAGGAGCACTCGTAACGCTGTCTGATGGCGTGCAGTTGAACGCTAGCCTTGTGGTTGCCGCCGATTCACGTCTGTCGGCCACTCGTGATCTGCTCGGCATAGGCGCCGATATCAATCGGCTTGGCTACTCGATGCTAATATGCCGGGTGCGGCATGAGCGCGCCCACCACCAGGTGGCAATCGAATGGTTCGATCACCATCAGACGATAGCGATGTTGCCCCTGGCGGAGGGCGTGTCGTCGCTGCTGCTCACCCTGCGCTCAAACGAGGCCGATAGACTGCTTGCCTTCAGCGACCATTTGTTTCTGAGGGAATTGACGAACCGGTGTCGAGGGCGCCTTGGAAAAATGACCTTGGCAAGCAAGCGCCATACCTATCCGCTGGTCACGACTTGGGCGCACAAATTCCGAGCTCCCAGCGCCGCACTCATCGGCGACGCTGCCATCGGCATGCACCCGGTGACTGCGCATGGTTTCAACATCGGTATCAGCAGCCAGAAGCAACTCGCCTATGGAATCCTAACAGCATGTCGCGACGGTCGCGAGATTGCCGATCCCGACATGCTGCACGGATACGAAAGGTGGCTGCGCCTGTCAGCGGCGCCGCTCTTCCACGGCACGAACATTCTCGTCGGACTCTACTCAAGCGAGCACCCGGCGGCACGGCTTGCACGACATGTGGGGCTTCGGTTCGCCCAACGTGTTCCCTTTATGCGGCATGGCATTTCGGCCATGCTTAGGCGATGAAACCGTACCAGCAGCTTTGGACCTTGCGCGATGAAAGAGGGCCTCTTTCGCCGGAGTAATCGCTGCCCCTGCACGCAGAGGCGGCAGCTTCCCGCGCCGGGCCCTAAATGTCGCCCCGAAGAGGTATTGTCTCTGCGCTTTATTTGGCTGATCAGCCCAGAGGCTGATGTCGCGCTGAATAGTTAACCCCTCCTTTAGTAGGCTTGCATAGACATGTGCTGCGTACAAGCAGGAGATGCAACCTGACCCGTCCGAACATGAAGAAAGAAGACGAGCTGGAGGCCAGAATCCTTCAGGATCAGCTTGCTGACCTAAGGGCAGGTCTCTTCGTATCAATGCCGACAAGCATTATCCTATCGGGCCTGATTTTGACCGTGCAGGCCCTTTCCGAGAACGGCTTTGCCGGCGTAGCCTGGTTTTTGGTCATCAATACGATAAATACCGCCCGCCTTGCACTCGCCCGTTATCAGCTGAAGGAAACGGGAGTCCAGGACGACTTGACGAGGGTTTCGCCGCGGCTTCGCTGGTTCGGCATGCTTGCTCTTCTGGCAGGGTTTGCCTGGTCCTTTCTTGCCGTCCTTACTGTTGGCTACACAACACCCCAAGCGCCGCTGCATCTGATTATTCTGGCGGGCATTTCAGCTGGTGCGGTTACATACGGCAGTTCCTATGCCGCGGCAGCGATCAACTTCATCACACCGCCACTCCTCATCACAGCGGGGTGGTTGCTGACGAAAGGCAACTTGGAAAACTACATGCTGGCTTTTGCCGTTCTGCTCTTCGAGGGCGGCTTGGTTCGAGCCTCGTTTGTAGGCCAGGCCCGTTTCCGCGAAGCGAGCCGCCTGAGACATGAGGCCGAGCGGCTTGCGGCGGAAATGGAGCGCAATTCCAGGGAGGACCACCTGACCGCGCTCCTAAACAGGCGGGGCCTCGAACACGCGATTGGTCAGTTCGAGAACACAGACGGCCCCTTCGTTGCAATGCTGATTGATCTAGAGGGTTTCAAATCTGTCAACGATACCTACGGTCACAGGACCGGTGATGAACTGCTCGTCATGATCGCCCGCCGGATAGAGCAGGAAGCGCCGGAAGGCTCAACGCTTGCCCGCATCGGTGGGGATGAATTTGTGCTGTTTTTTCCCTCGCCCAGAAATTCTCCTTCTCCCGGTATTCTCGCATCCAACATCATAGCCAAGCTTGCTTGCCCCTATCCCGGGGTCGCGTCCGTCCGGATCGGGGCATCTATAGGAATATACTTGGCTGAAAGCCTGGGGCTGACGGAAATGTTGTTGCGGGCGGATATCGCCCTTTACACAGCTAAGCGTTGTGGCAGGAACGAATTTTGCCTGTTCGATGCCGAACTCGACAGGGAACTGCAACGCCGCCAGTCCATTGAACGCGATCTTCATTCGGCGATAAAGACGAGAAGCTTGGGTCCTTGGTTCCAGCCCATCGTAAGACTCGACACCGAGGTCGTGGTCGGTTTTGAAGCCTTGCTCAGGTGGTCACACCCGATCCATGGTTCCATCTCTCCACTCGAAATCATGACAGCCGCACGCGAAACGGGAATGCTTCAACTGCTAACTCAAACGGTATTCTCCGACTGTTGTGCTCTTATCGACGGCTTGGTGAAAGCTGACCGCCGAGATGTTCGTGTGGCAATGAATGTTTCACCGCGCGAATTGGAAGCCGGCGATATCGACGACATGGTTCTGAATGGTCTGGCGGCAAAAGACCTCCCAGCAACGATGTTCGAAATCGAGATTACCGAAGAATCTCCAGTGGACCCGGACAGAGTGGATGAAAAGCTCGGACGGCTTTCACATGCCGGCATTTCGATCGCGCTCGATGACTTCGGCACCGGCTTTTCCACGTTGGCATCGCTCAAGGACAGTCGGATACGCAAGGTGAAAATAGACCAAGGCTTCGTTCGCGGCTTAGCCAAGTCTCCGGAGGACCGGCTGCTTGTCAAAACGGTGATTGATCTTGGTCGGGCGCTCGGCATCGATGTCATGGCCGAGGGCGTCGAGACGGAGGCGGACCGGCAAATTCTGTACAAGCTTGGCTGCAGAACGGCTCAGGGCTTCCTATTCGCCAAGGCGGTGCCTTTGAGCCAAGCGCTTGAATTGGCACTAAAAGAGCACGCGAAGCAATGTTGATCGCCGCCGTCATCAGTCACTGCATCGAGCAGAGCAGTCACTGCATCGAGCAGAGCGTAAAAGGACCGATGGGCCGGGCGAGGCGGGAATGGGAAACGCGTTGATCCCTGGCGTGCCATACGCTGTTCGTGGCGCAGGTTAGGTTTTCCAGGGTGGCAAGTCGCCTCCAGTCCGCGATTCACTTCGGTTACGCTGATCATGATGTCCGGAAGCAAAGCGAAGGCTTAGAAGGGTAGTCCGCTTGCTCAGGTCAGACGAATCCCAGTTGTTGGGCGGTCTGGAACAAAGCGAGCAGCATGATCAGGCAGCCGACGAGCCGCAAAAGTGTCCGCTCGGCAATCGCCTTGAGCACCCATGCGGCAAGCGGAGCGGCGACTATGCCGCCCACGATCAGCCCCAGCACCGAGCTTGCATGTGTCGACAGCGCCCCCGCTTCCTGCCAGTGCCCAGAGACGAGCGCGACGATGAAGGTGACGGACACCGCTAGCGTGATCAGGAACTCGGCCGCATTGACAGTGCCGATCACATAGCGGGGCGGCGCGCCAGCGCCGAGCAGTCCGGTCACGACCATCGGACCCCATCCGCCGCCGCCTGCAGCGTCGAGGAAGCCGCCGACAGTGCCCAGCGGCGCCACAAGACGGGTAGGAACCGGATTGCTGGGGATCTTGCGGAACGACCGGAGGAACAGCCAGAGCCCGATCACAGCGAGATAGGTCGTGACGTAGGGCTTCACCATGTCGCCGTCGAACGAGGTCAGCACGAAGGCGCCGAGGCAGCCGCCGAGAATGCCGAAAGGAGCAAGCCGCCAGAACAGCTTCCAGTCGATATTGCGGTGGTAGTGGTGCGCCGTGCCGGAAGCGGCCGTGGTGAACACTTCCGCCGCGTGTACCGCGGCGGAAGCCTGCGCCGGCGGAACACCGAAGGAGAGCAGCACGGTGGAGGAGATCGCGCATAGGCCATGCCTAACGCGCCGTCAACGGCCTGGGCGAGGAAGCCGACAATGGCGAACAGAATGAAGTCAGTCATTGGTGTCCGCCGTGAAAGTGCCGCCGTATGTAGCCTTATGGATGTGGCATCCGGCTTGGCTCCGCGTCAGAGAAAAGGGCGGCATCGCTGCCGCCCATCGAGATTGTTGAGGTGCGTGGACCTTAGAAATCCATACCGCCCATACCGCCCATGCCACTCATGCCGCCGCCGCCCATGCCGCCAGGCATGCCGCCGCCAGCCGACTCCTTCTTCGGAGCCTCCGCGATCATGGCTTCGGTGGTGACCAGCAGGCCGGCGACCGATGCCGCGTCCTGGAGAGCCGTGCGCACGACCTTGACCGGATCGACGATACCCATGGCGATCATGTCGCCATATTCGCCGGTCTGGGCGTTGAAGCCGAAGGTCGGGCCCGTGTTCTCGAGGATCTTGCCGGCAACGATCGATGCTTCCGCACCGGCGTTGGCCGCGATCTGGCGAGCCGGAGCCTGCAGCGCGCGACGCACGATGCTGATGCCGGCGGTCTGGTCGGAGTTGGCGCCGCTGACGGTGATGGCCAGCGAAGCGCGCAGAAGTGCGACGCCGCCGCCGGGAACGATGCCTTCTTCGACGGCCGCACGGGTCGCGTTGAGGGCGTCATCGACGCGGTC
>NZ_JBVVPX010000053.1:0-37309 GCF_055811375.1 Mesorhizobium sp. WSM4848 | reverse complement strand
TTGTGGGGGAGATGCCCGGCAGGGCAGAGGGGGGCGCTGTTCCGCCGGCGTCTCGCTCGCCAGGGGCGTCGCGAAACCAGCGCCCGGCAGGCCATCAGGCCAGAAACATCTTTTCGAAGGCCTGCCTCCCCATCGGCGAAAACACCACCGCGCGGCTGTCTTTCTCACGCCGCGCCCATTTTTCCAAAAGGATCTTATCGAGGATGGCCGCACCCAGCGTGCCGGCCAGATGCGAGCGCCGCACGCTCCAGTCGAGGCAGGCCCGGCACACCGGCCGCCGCGCCTTGCTCACGACATCGATGCCGATCGCAGCAAAATGCGAGGCGGCTGACGGCCCGAGCCGGATTTCCTTGTCGTCGCGCAGGAGCACTTGTCGAGCGACAAGACGATCGAGCATCGCCACGGCCTGCTCGCCGGCGAGGTGGTCGTAGCAGACCCGCGCCACGCGCATCGCCGCATCACGCGGACCCGGCCGCACCCGCTGCGGTCCGACCGCGGCGGCGACACCGGTTATGGCCTCGATCATGCCAGCCACCTGCGGCCCGGCGAGCCCATAGTAGCGATGCCGCCCCTGGCTTGCCAGCGTCAGCAGCCCGCCCTCCATCAGCTTCGACAGATGCGAACTGGCGGTCGGCAGCGACACGCCGGCCTCGAGCGCCAGTTCGCTCGCTGTTAGCGCCGTGCCACCCATCAGCGCGGTCAGCATGTTTGCCCGCGCCGGATCGCCGACCAGGCTGGCGATGCGGGCTATGTCTGGTCCTTCACGCATAGTTCGCCCTTCATCGAAGCACTGACGTCAGATAACCACTATCCTTCGCTGAGATCAAGGAGACGACGATGACCGCAAGAACCGTTCCCCACACCGTGCTTGTCAGCCGCTTCGGCCGTCGGCCGTCTCCGTTCATGATCTTGCGCCGGGTGCATCTGCGGCTGCTGGCGCGGTGGTACGATCGTCATCTGCAGCGCCTCGACCTCGCCGGGATTGACGAGCATCTTCTGCGCGACCTTGGCCTGACGCCACAAGACGTTCGCCGCGAATGCGCGAAATCCTTCTGGCAAGCGTGACCAGCATGGAAAATTGCTAGCACATAGCACCACAGAACGTTTCGACCCCGCTCGAACTGTCGCCGCAACAAACCCAGATTCAGCAAGGAGACAAAAGATGACCATCACCTGCTTCATCCGCTACGAGATCGACCCGTTCGGCAAGGCGGCGTTCGAGGAGTATGCCCGCAACTGGGGCCAGGCGATCCCGCGTTGCGGCGCCGATCTGATCGGCTATTTCGCGCCGCATGAAGGCTCGGCCACCACCGCCTACGCCGCCTACAACATCGACAGCCTGGCGGCTTACGAAGCCTACCGTGCCAGGCTCGCCGCCGACCCGGCCGGTAAGGCGAATTACGAATTCGCGCGGCGTGAAAAATTCATCCTGAAAGAGGACCGGACTTTTCTGAAACTCGCCTCCGGGCCGCATGCCTCTCTGGTGAAACTATGATCGCCGTCATCTTCGAGGTCGAGCCGGCAGCGGGCAAGCGCGATGCCTATCTCGCCATGGCAGCCGACCTGCGCCCGCTGCTTGACGGCATCGATGGTTTTCTGTCGATCGAACGCTTCCAGAGCCTCACCGACCCGACACGCATCCTGTCGCTGTCGTTCTGGCGAGACGAAGAGGCGGTGAAGGCCTGGCGCAACACGGAGGAACATAGGCGGGCTCAGAAGGCCGGCCGTGGCGGCATCTTTGCCGGCTACCGTCTGCGCATCGCCCACGTCGTGCGCGACTATGGCCTGACCGAACGTGCAGAAGCGCCTGAGGACAGCCGGGCGCTGCATGGGTAGGGCTTTTCTAAGCATTCCCGATCAGCACGCCCGCCGCGAACACCAGTCCGCCGCCCAGCACCACCTGAAAGGCGGCGCGCCAGAACGGCGTCTGCATATAACGGTTCTGCACAAAGGCGATCGCCCACAGTTCGAAGAACACCACCACAATCGCGAGAATTGTCGCGGTCCAGAAATACGGAATGAGGTACGGCAAGGCGTGACCGAGGCCACCCAGCGCCGTCATCACGCCCGTGGTGATGCCGCGTTTCACCGGCGAGCCGCGGCCCGACAGCTTGCCGTCGTCGGAGGCGACCTCGGTGAAGCCCATCGAGATGCCGGCGCCGATCGAGGCGGCAAGCCCGACCAGGAAGGTCTGGAACGTGTCGTGCGTGGCGAACGCGGCGGCGAAGATCGGCGCCAGCGTCGACACCGATCCGTCCATCAGCCCGGCCAGTCCCGGCTGCACATAGGTGAGGATGAACTGGCGCTGCTCGGCCGCTGCTTCCTCGGCTTTCACCGCGCCCGGCACATGCTTTTGCTCCAGCCGCTGCGCCAGCGTCTCGTGGCCCTGTTCGGCCACCGCCAGATTGTCGAGCAGCTTTCGCGTCGAGGCGTCGCTGGTGCGTTTCGCCGCCTCGACGTAGAACAGGTAGGCCCGACGCTCCATCGTTGCGGCCTGTTGGCGCACATGTTCGATGCCGAGCGGCCGGACCAGCCAGTCGGGCTTGCGCTCGTAATAGCCCTTTACATGCTCGCGCCGGATCAGCGGAATGCGCTCGCCAAAGCGCTCGCGGTGAAGCTCGATCAGCGAGTCGCGGTGGCCGTCCTCCTCCTCCGCCATTTCCTCGAACACTTTGGCCGAATGCGGAAACCTATCCGCCAGCCCGTCGGCATAGGCGCGGTAGATACGCCCGTCATCCTCTTCGGAAGAGATGGCGAGCGCCAGGATCTCTTGCTCCGAGAGCGACTCGAAGGGACGGCGACCAAATCCGAAAACACGGGAAAGCATGAGAATTCCGCCCTAGTTTAGAATAGTTCTAAACTATGGTTTGGCGCACCGTTGGTCAATCGCGCTCGTCGCCGGAGGTTCAAAATTATGGCTCCGGGAATCCTCCGCCAGCCCTTCATTATTGGCGAATGTTCACCTATATAGCTGGGCTTAAGCCAAGAGAAAGGAATCCGGATGCCGGCGAAACAGCCCACCCATGCATTTGACCCGAAACCCGTTCTCGACCTGATCGCCAGCATCGAGGCCGATCTGCAGCGCCTGAAGGGGCTAGTCGAGCAGCAGGTCGAGAAATTCGACCCGGCCAATCCGCACAACAAGGCTCCCGACGGCAAGCTGACCGAGGAGGGCGTCGAATGCTGCTACCGCTTGTTCGACGAGGGCAAGTCGCGCTATTCGGTTGCCCAGCAGATGAAGATATCCTTCGCCGCCGCCACCCATCGGTTCAACACCTGGCGCAAGATGGGTGGCGCCAAACGGCAACGGACGCTTTTGGGGTGAGGGGCGGTCGGCGAAGAGCGCCACTCTCTGCTCTCAATCCACGAATTGTCTCGGTCACATTTTTCCAGTGGTGCCCGGCTTGGTTTTCCGTGCACCATAGGCGGTCTCAGTCTGCAGGACCTCACCATGACCACTCCTCCCGGCATCGCCGATATCCACCGCGCGGCAACGCGATTGTCCGGCCTGATCGTCGAAACGCCGCTGATCGAATCGCCGGAGCTGAACAAGCGTTTCGGCGCCAGGATCCTGTTCAAGCCGGAGACGCTGCAGCGTACCGGCTCGTTTAAGTTCCGCGGCGCCTACAACAAACTGTCGTCGCTCAGCGATGAGCAGCGCAGCCGCGGCGTCGTCGCCTTCTCGTCGGGCAACCATGCGCAAGGCGTCGCCGCGTCGGCGGCGATGTTCGGCGTCAAGGCGGTTATCGCGATGCCCACCGATGCGCCGGCAATGAAGGTCGGCAACGTCAGGAAAATGGGCGCCGAAGTGGTTCCGTTCGACCGGTTTCGCGACGATCGCATGGCGGTGGTTCGCCCCTATATGGAACGGGGCATGGTCCTGGTGCCGCCATTCGACGACCCGGCCATCATCGCCGGCCAGGGAACGATCGGCCTCGAACTGATGGCGCAGGCGAAAGCGCTCGGGGTGAGCCTCGACGCGGTCGTCATCCCGTGCGGCGGCGGCGGCCTGAGCAGCGGCATCTCCATCGCCATCAAGGACGCCTCTCCGGGCACGGCCGTCTGGGCGGTGGAACCCGAGCATTTCGACGACACCTGTCGTTCACTGGCCAATGGTGTTCGGGTTGCGATCGAACCCGGCCACACTTCGATCTGCGACGCGCTCCTCACCGCCGAGCCGGGCGCGATCACCTTCGAGATCAACCGCAGGAATCTCGCCGGCGGCATTGCCGTGTCCGACGGAGCGGCGGCACAGGCGATGCGCGACGCCATGGCCCATCTCAAGCTGGTGGTCGAGCCCGGCGGCTGCGTTGGGCTCGCCGCGCTGTCATCGGGCGAGATCGAGCTATCCGGCAAATGCGTAGCCGTGGTGCTGTCCGGCGGCAATGTCGATTTCGGCACCTATGCTGAGATCATGGCGGCGGCTTAGGTGGCGACCGAACCGGCACCATTCAAAGGCGGACACGGAATGAAACTGCTCTTCAGCCGCAATCCCAATCCTCGCCTCGCGGTCGCCGTGGCACGTTATCTCAACGCAAAGCTCGAGTTTGAGTTCGCGTCGCCCTTCGCTCCCGGGCAGGCTGAGCGATATCGCCCGCTAAATCCCAATCTTTCATTGCCGATACTCGTAGGTTCGGGAAACACCCTCTGGGAGGCTGACGCGATAGCCTGCCGGCTTTCACGCGACGCGCATTCGGATCTCTGGCGCACCGGCGACGACGAACCCGAGATGATCCGATGGCTCAGTTGGGGCAAAGAGAACTTCGCAAGAGCTTGCGACGTCGTGCATTTCGAACGCGGGACCAAGCAGCGCTATGGGATTGGCCCAATCGATCAGCACCGGGTTGAGGAGGGGCTGAGAGAGTTTCGCACGGCCGCTGCAACTCTTGAGGCCGCGCTTTCCGAGCGAGACTGGCTGGTCGAAAACTCGGTTTCCTATGCCGACTTTCGAATGGCGACGTTTCTGCCCTTCAACGATGTCGCCAGATTGCCGCTCGACGATTATCCTTCGGTCAGTCGCTGGTATCGCCAGCTTGAAGAGATCGACGCCTGGCGCGATCCCTTCCAGGGGCTGGATGCGCCTGAGTTGCCACCGGTCCCGGATCAGGCCAGACCCGCATAAAATCTCGATCCGAATGATCATGCATCCAAGGTGGCATCTCGGCCATTGCGTGAGCTACTTGAGTTGGATCCTAATCCAGCGTCCGGCGGAACCGCACCAGCGCCACGCCGGCGAACAGCGCCACGAACAGGACGAGCCAGCCTATTTCGGTTGCGACCGCCGGCAGGTCGGCGCCCTTCAGCATCACCGCGCGGATGATGCGCAGGAAATGCGTCAGCGGCAGGATCTCGCCGAAGACCTGCGCCCAGCCAGGCATGCCGCGATAAGGGAACATGAAGCCCGACAACAGGATCGACGGCAGGAAGAAGAAGAAGGTGAGCTGCAGCGCCTGCATCTGCGTGCGCGCCATCGTCGAGATGGTGTAGCCGAGCAGCACAAGCGCCAGCACGAAGACCAGAACCGCGGCGAGCAGCAGCGACAACGACCCGGTGAAGGGAACCCCAAACAGCAGCTTGGCCGCCGCCAGCACCACCACCACTTGCACGGCGCCGACCACCAGATAGGGCAGCACCTTGCCGAGCATGATTTCGAGCGGGCTGGACGGCATTGCCAGAAGGTTTTCCATCGTGCCGCGCTCGGTCTCGCGCGTCAGCGCGATCGAGGTCATCATCACCATCGTCATCTGCAGGATGACGCCGAGCAGGCCGGGCACAATGTTGTATTGCGAGATGCCTTCCGGATTGTAGCGTCGGTGCACCACCACTTCGAGCTGGCCTCGAGCAGCTTCGGCGGCCGTCTCCTGCATGCCGCGCGCCCTGAGCAGCGCCTGGTTGGCGACGGTGCCGAGCGTCGAAATGGCGCCGCTGGCGACTGCCGGGTCAGTCGCATCAGCCTCGATCAGGATTTGCGGCTGGTCGCCGCGCTCGACTCGCCGGGCAAAGTCGGCGGGAATGGTGACGACGAAGGCGACGTCGCCACGCGCCATCAGGAATTCCGCCTCGGCGGCATTTTGCGCGACATGGTCAAAGCGGTAGTAGTCGGTGGTCTGCAGCGCCGAAACCATGGCTCGCGTATAGGGATCGCTGCTCATCGCCACCAGGGCTGCCGGCAGGCTCTTCGGATCGTTGTTGATGGCATAGCCAAACAGCACCAGCTGCATCAGCGGCACGCCCAGCATCATGGCGAAGGTGATGCGGTCGCGCCGCATCTGGATGAACTCCTTGATCAGCAACGCACCGAGCCTGGCGAAGGAAAAGACGCTGTTTATCCCGTTTTTCATCCCATATTGTCCTTCGAGCCGGACATGAACTGGATGAACACATCCTCCAGGCTGGTCTCGCCCGGCGTCACCGTGACGCCCTTGTGGTCTTTCTCGACATCGGCGAGGGATGCCTGAAGCGCCGTCTTGTCGGAACCGACGACATGCAGCGTCGCACCAAACGGCGCCACCTGGTCGACACCGGACCGGCCGCTGAGTGCGGCAGCGACCTGGTCGAGGCGCGGACCCTGCACGACGAAGGTCGTCAGCCCGGCATTCCTGACGACCTCGTCGACCGTGCCGGTGGCCAGCATTCTGCCGTAGGAGATGTAGCCGATGCGGTGGCAGCGCTCGGCCTCGTCCATGTAATGCGTGGAGACCAGCACGGTCAGCCCGCCGCTGGCCAGCCGATGGATCTCGTCCCAGAATTCACGCCGCGCTTTCGGATCGACGCCCGCCGTCGGCTCATCGAGCAGCAGCAATCTCGGCTTGTGCATGATGCAGGCGGCCAGTGCCAGCCGCTGCTTCCAGCCACCGGACAGCGTGCCGGCCAACTGGTCCTTGCGCGAGGTGAGGCCAAGATCCTCCAGCGTCCTGGCCACATGCTCGTTGAGCGGCTTCAACCCATAGAGCCGCGCCACGAATTCAAGGTTCTCGGCGATGGTCAGATCCTCGTAGAACGAGAATTTCTGCGTCATATAGCCGACTTCGCGCTTGATCCTCAGGCTGTCGGTGCGGATGTCGAAGCCGAGCACCGTGCCTTCGCCCTCATCCGGCGTCAGCAGGCCGCACATGATGCGGATGGTCGTCGTCTTGCCCGAGCCGTTGGGGCCGAGGAAGCCGACGATCTCGCCATCGGCCACCGTCATCGTCACATGGTCGACGACGGTCTTGTCACCAAAACGCTTGACCAGGCCGTGGACGTCTATGACGTTCATTTGCCGATATCCGCCAGTTCAACATCGACGATCTGCCCCGGTTGCAGCGCGTCGGCGTCGCCCTCCGGCCGCGCCTCGACCAGATAGACCAGCTTCTGCCGGGTCTCGAGCGAGTAGATCACCGGCGGCGTAAATTCCGGGTCCGGCGACACGTAGCTGACGCGAGCCTTCACGTCCGGCCCGCAGCCGTCGCAATGGACGTTGAGCAGCGTGCCGACTTCTACCGACGAGAATGCGCTTTCCGGCACATAGACGCTGAGCTTCACCGCGCCGTCCGGCAGAATCGAAATGACCGGCGCGGTCGGCCCGGCGGTGTCGCCGGGATAGCGGATCACATCGTTGATGCGGCCGGGCGAAGGCGCCGCCAGCACACGCTTCGACAGCCGCCAGCGCGCTTGCTCCAGCGCCGATTGCGCCTGCCTGACCTGATTGTCGGCGGCCTTGATCGTCTCGGGCCGCGCCGGCAGGCCGCCGACAGCGAGATTGGATTCCGCCTGGCCGAGCTGCGCGTTGGCAATTTCCAGCGTCGCGGAAGCCGTATCATGATCGGCCTGGGTGCCGGTGCCGCGTTTGAACAAATCGCTGGCGCGGGTGTATCTGCGTTTGGCGTCGGCGGCTTGCGCCTTGCCCATGTCGACCTGCGCCTTGAGCACCTCAATCTCTTCGGGGCGCTTGCCGACCTGCAGGTCGGCAAGTTGCGCCTGGGCCTGGGCAAGGGCCGCCTCGGCTTGCGCGACGGCTATTTTTGCGTCGGCGCTTTCCAGCGTCACCACCGGCGTGCCCAGCGCGACGCGGTCGCCGCGCTTGACCGAAATCGTCTCGACCTGCGCCACCTCGATCGGCGCGAGCAGCACATAGTCGCCCTCGACATAGCCGACGGCGAGCGGCGCCGCCGGTGCGCAGGCGCTGAAAAGCAGGGCGGCTAGCGGCACAGAACAGAGGAAACTCATGACCTACCATCCTTCCGGTCGGTTAAATGAAGCCGAGCCAAATCGCGCCGAGCCAAAATCGCGCTGAGATTATCCGTCACGGCCGCCGCGATCTTGGTGGCCTCGGCGTCGCCGATCGCGCGCCAGCCCATGCGGCGCATCACCGCCTCGCGGCCGATGCGGAAATAGACGACCTGGCCGATCAGCGTGAACACGGTGAGTCGGGTCGTCTCGCTTTCGGCCGCCTCGCCCGTTGCCTGTTCCCAGATCAGGCAGAGCCGGCGATGCGTCGGCTCGAACACGCCGTCATAGATGCGGTCGAGTGCCGCCGTCGGATGCGACAGCTCACGCAGGACGAACTGCACGATCTCGCCGGCCTCCGGCCTTGCCACGATGAAAGCCACCATCCGCTCCAGCGCGGTGAACAGTTGTGCCCGCGCCGCTTCGGGGTCGCCCGTTTCTGATTCGCCCGTTTCTGAATCGCTCGGCCCCTGCAGATTGCCGATCGCCTGGCCGGCAATGGTCTGGATGGTGTCGACGATATAGTCGGCCGCAGCGTTGCGAAGCCCCTCCTTGCCGCCGAAATGATAGGCGATCGAGCCGATATTGGCCTTGGCCTCAGCCGCGATCTCGCGCGTCGAGGTGCCGTCGAAACCCTGGCGTCCGAACAGCTTCAGCGCTGCGCGAACAAGTGCCGCGCGCGTCATCTCGGCTGGGGATGCGTCTCGCTGCGGAATTTTGGCGTTTGTCGGTTTGCTCATATTAGATATTTAATCAATCGAATGATTAAAGTCAATACTAGCCTATCTCCACCTTGCCATCTCCAGCCGCACGCGCTTTAGTGCGGAGCCATGGTCAAGGAAATCGAGCGCAAGTTCCTGGTCTCCGGCGATGGCTGGCGGGATCTGGTCGAAGCGGACATCCGCATTCGCCAGTTCTATCTCGTTGCCGCGCCCGACCGCTCGGTCCGCGTGCGTATCAGCGACGGCGCCTCGGCAAAGCTGACGCTCAAATTCGGCGGCAAGGCCCGCGAACGCGACGAATTCGAATATCCGCTCGCTCTGGCGGAGGCGGAAGAGATGCTGGCCTTCGCCATCGGTCGTGTCATCGAGAAGACACGCCACCATGTTAGGCACCGCGGCCATCTCTATGAAGTCGATGTCTTCGGCGGCATGCTTAGCGGTCTGGTGGTCGCCGAGCTTGAGACGCCGCAGGACGTGCAGGACGAAATGCTGCCAGATTGGCTCGGCCGCGAAGTCACCGGCGAGCACAGGTTCTACAACGCGTCGCTCGCCCTCGAGGGGATTCCGGAGATCGCCGCATGAGCTACCGCATCGATCCGCGCCTGCCGTTGACTGGCGAGGCCAGGCGCATCCTCGCTGAGGAGATCGGCAAGGCGCTCGTCCATCTGGACGCGGCGCGTGACAGGCCGGAGCAGGCGCTGCACAAATGCCGCAGGCGGCTGAAGAAGGTGCGTGCCTTGCTGCGCCTGGTCCGCCCCGGAGACGAAACATTTTGCAGTACCGAGAACCAATGTTACCGAGAGGTGGCTGCCCTGCTTGCCGAACCGCGCGAGGCGACCGCGCTGGTTGAAACCATCGACCGACTGGCAAAAAACTTTCCCGAGCAAAGCGCTGGCGGCGGTCTCGATGCTGTTCGCGACACGCTGGTGGCGCGCCAGCACGAATTGCGTGGTGGAGCCGGCCTCGGCGCCGCGATAGCTGCCGCGACTGCCGCTTGCGAGGACGGCATCAGCCGCATCGATACGTTAGCCTTGCCCGACCTGCCCGAACAGGCCGCCGATGTGCTTGCCGAAGGCGCCCGCATCACTCTGCGTCGCGCCAGAAAGGCGCTGGACAAGGCGGGCTCCCGCGGTGATGCCGACGATTTCCACGATCTGCGCAAGGCGGCGAAGACTCACGGCATGCATCTGTCGCTGCTTGGCAGGCTGTGGCCGACGCCGATCAAGGCCCGGCGCAAGGCGGTCGACGAACTCGGCGAAAGACTGGGCGAACTGCATGATGTATTCGTCTTGCGCAACCTTCTCGATGCCGGCGACCGGCCGCTCGGCTCTCCTCAGGAAACGCGACTGCTGAGCAAGCTGTTGAAGCGCTAGCAGAAAAGCCTGAAAAAGACCTGTCTTGCGGCGGCAGCCGATCTGTTCGGCGACAGGCCCAGGCGCTCGACAAAAAAACTCGCGCGCAAGACGCGCGCCGATCTGGCCGCCGCGCCGCACCAAGACGCTAGCGCACCCGGCGCCGCTGCCTGACGCGGTCCTTCGGTTCGGGATCATGGTCTAGGCCGCCGGCCTGTGGTAATCGCCGTCTGGCATGATCGAGACCGGTGACACGCTTCTGGACCGACTTGGCCGCTGGCTTGCCGGCCGGCTGCAGGAGGAATCGTCCGGCTACGAGCCTTACACGCCGTCCGATGCCGAAACGCTGCGCCGAACGCTCGAGCCCGGCGACATCCTGCTGATCGAGGGCAATCAGAAGATCTCGGCGGCGATCAAGTACCTGACCCAGTCGACCTGGTCGCACGCGGCCTTCTATGTCGGCGATGCTTTGCCCGAACCGGAGGACGGATCGGAGCGGCGGCGCCTGATCGAGGTCACGCTTGGCGAGGGCTGCATCGCCGTGCCGCTGTCGCACTACCGTACCTACAACACGCGCATCTGCCGGGCGAGCGGCCTGGCGCCGGAAGATCGCGACAAGGTCGTCGCCTTCATGATCGGCAAGCTCGGCCTCAGATACGATCTCAAGAACATCTTCGACATGCTGCGCTATTTCCTGCCGACGCCGCCTGTGCCGGTACGCTGGCGTCGCCGCATGCTGGCTTTCGGGTCTGGCGATCCGACCCGGGCCATCTGCTCGTCGCTGATCGCCGAAGCCTATGGCCAGATCCGCTATCCCATCCTGCCTGAGATCACCCGGGCGCCCGGCCGTGCCTCGGCCCAGTCGAACTATTCGCGCAAGGAAATCCTGCACATCCGCCACCACTCGCTCTACACGCCGCGCGACTTCGACCTGTCGCCCTATTTCCGCATCGTCAAGCCGACGCTGGAATACGGGTTCGACTACCGGCAGATGACCTGGGAGGACAAGATGACGGCTACCGATCCGGAAACCAAGGCCGCCGAGTAGCAGCTCGCCTATGCTAGCAACGGGCGTCGAGCCTTCGCGGACCGATCGTTCGCTCGCGCACCGGCATCACGCGGATGCGGCCCGATCGGCATGATCGTTGGGAACGGCGTCGCGCCGAAGGCAAATGTCCATTTATAGCCGGTGAGCCCGTCTTCGGGCGTCGTGTGCTGATCGTGATGGGCAAGCAATTTGGCGCGTTCCGCCAGCTCCTCCGCCTCGCGCTTCACCATCTCCGCCGTCTCCGGCCGCATCCGCCTGGAGAAGCTGACGAAGGTCGCCTCCCGCTCCAGATGCGTGATCGCCCAGCCGATGAAATTCTTGTTTGTCATCTCGAACAATGGTCTAAGCGGCCCTTCGAAATTCCACTGGATCGGCGTCTCGACCAGCAGCCTGGCCGACAGGCCACGACCGAGCGCGACGAGGCCGAGCTCCTCGAGGTCGCGCAGATAGAGGAACATCGAGGCCTCGCTCAATCCTTGCGAACGCATGATGCCTTCGGGCGCGAATTTTTCTGACAGCATGACGAACATGAACAGCAGCGCCGGCCTGCCTGCCAGCCTGCGTTCGATCTCCGGGGCGATGCGGTTGACCGGCCCTGGCCCTCGGTTCATCGAGCCGAGCACGTTTTCCAGCTCGACGCCGGCGGCAGCGCAGATTTCCATCAGCCGGTCGAGCTTGCAGTTGCGTTCATGGAAGATGCGCTTCACCGTCGGCTCGGAAACGCCCATGCGTTCGGCAAGTTCGCGATAGGTGACGCCCTTCGCCTTCAATGTCCGCTTCAGCGCCTCGAAGATCAGACCATTCATGCGATGCACCTCTTTCGCGCAGTTTCGTATCGATTTTCGATACTAGCTCCAATCGGCCTTCCAGAAAAGTATCGGAAAATCTAGGTCTCCGCTGTCGCCACAGGAGACCAGCCATGAAAACCCTTATCCGCTCGACACTTCTCGCCGTCATCGGCATCGCAACGATGCCTGCCGCCCATGCCGGGGAACTCTGGCGCGCCACCGGCTTCGAGCAGCCGGAATCGGCGCTGTTCGACGCCGTCAACAAACGCATCGTCGTCTCCAACATCGTCGGCAATCCGGGCGACGCCGACGGCAATGGCTATCTGTCGGTCCTGTCCCTGGACGGCAAGATGGTTATGCAGCACTGGACCAACGGCATGGATGCGCCCAAGGGCATGGTGGTCTCCGGCGGCCGACTCTATGTCGCCGACATCACAAAAGTTCGTGTCGTCGATCTCGAGACCGGCAAGCTTGTTTCGACGATCGATGTGCCGAATACCGTTTTTCTCAACGACATGACCACTGACGCCTCCGGCAAAATCTACGTCACAGACATGCTGGCCGACGCGATCTACCGCGTCGATGGCGACAGGTCGGAACTGTTCGTCAGGGACGCGGCACTTGCGTCGCCCAATGGCATCGTTGCCGATGGTGGCCGGCTGATCGTCGCGTCCTGGGGCAAGGGCATCAAGCCGGATTTCAGCACAGCGGAGCCCGGCGGCCTGCTCGCCGTCGATCTCGCCACCAAGGCTATTTCGCAACTGCCCGGCGCACAAAAATTCGCTGATCTCGATGGCGTCATTGCAGTCGGCGACACGATCTACGCCACGTCCTATATGACCGGCACGCTCTATCGCTACAAGGTTGATGGCACACCGGAGACGGTTGCGACCTTCAATCCGGGCAGTGCCGATATCGGCACCGACGGCAGCAGGATTTTCGTGCCGCTGATGAACGACGGCGAAGTCGTTGCGCTGTCGCTCGACTGAGCCGGTTTCTTTTTTCGGCATTCACGCTGCGGGCGCGGCATTCTTCAGTTGCGCTCGCGCGTCCCTGATCGAGGCGGCGTATGTCACCAGCGGTCGTTTGACGCCGTGGTTGATCAGCATGCGGCGTGTCTGCGGCGAAGCACCTGATATGATGAAGCGCACGCCGGTGCGCCTCGCCTTGTGGGCAGCGCTCTCGATGACGTTGGCCGCCGTTGAATCGAGGAACGGCACGGCCGAGCAGTCGAGGATGAAGTTCTTGCGCTGGTCGGCGATGCGGTCCAGCACCGTGGCGACGGTCGAGGCGGCGCCGAAGAAGAAGGCGCCGGAAATCCGGTAGACGACGGTGTCGGCATCGCTGGCTTCGCTGGAATCGTATGCGCTGGCGGCGCCGGTTCTGTCGGCGACATCGTCCTGCACCAGTCCCTGATCCGGCTCGACCGCAATGCTCTTGGCCATGCGGTCGATGAACAGGATCGAGCCCAGCGCGAAGCCGACGACGATGCCTTCGGTGAGATCGCGGAAGATGACGATCAGGAAGGTCGCCATCAGCACCAGCGCGTCGCCCCGCGAGGCACGCAGCAGCGTGGCAAAGGCCTGCTTCTCGAACATGTTCCAGCACACCACCGCCAGCACGCCGGCAAGGGCTGCAAGCGGGATGTAGCTGGCCAGCGGCGCCGCCACCAGCATCAGGGCAAGCAGGAGGGCCGAGTGGATCATGCCCGAAACCGGTCCATGCGCGCCGGCCCGCACATTGGTCGCGGTGCGGGCTATGGTGCCGGTGGTGCAGATGCCGCCGAACAGCGCGGACGCGATGTTGGCGAAGCCTTGCGCCACGAGTTCGCAGTTGGAGCGGTGCCGCCTTCCTGTCATGCCGTCGGCGACCACGGCCGACAGCAGCGATTCGATCGCGACGAGCAGCGCAAAAGCTAAGGCGTCCGGCAGGACGTCGATCATCCTGTCGAAGCTGATCGGCGGAAAGGCCGGCATTTGCAGGCTGCGCGGGATGCCGCCGAAGCGCGTGCCGATCGTTTCGGCAGGCAGCGAAAACAGCGCCACGACAAGCGACGCCAGACCGATGGCGATCAGCATGGCGGGCCATTTCGGCCGCCACCGTTTCATCAGGGCAATGGCGACGATGGTCAGCAGAGCGACGAAGGTGGCGGCGAGATTGATCGTGCCGGCCGCCTCGCCGATCGCCATCAGCTTCGGCACCAACGGTCCAGGTTCTTGGCCGGCGAGTTTTAGCCCGAACAGCTCGACGATCTGGCCGGAGAAGATGATGATGGCTATGCCGGCGGTGAAGCCGACGGTCACCGGATAGGGAATGAACTTGATGTAGGTGCCAAGCCTGAGATAGCCGATGACGAGCAGCAAGACGCCGGCCATCATCGTCGCCAGCAGCAAGCCGTCGACGCCGACCCGTGCCACTGTTGCCGCCATCAGCACGATAAAGGCGCCCGCCGGCCCGCCGATCTGGAAACGGCTGCCGCCCAGAGCCGAGACGAGGAAACCGCCAATGATGGAAGTGTAGAGCCCGCGCTCCGGAGACACGCCCGATGCGATCGCGATCGCCATCGACAGCGGCAGCGCCACGATGGCCACGGTCAGTCCGGCGATGGCATCGGCCTTGAAGTGCGCTGATGTGTAGCCTTCGCGCAGCACCGTCGCCAGCTTCGGCGTGAACAGTTCGGAAAATGTCGGCTGCGCCGGTTGATGAATTGCCCGCTGGGTTCGATCCATGGACTGCCTTCCGCTCCTGATGCATACCGCCAAAAAGTGCACAGCGGCCACGCATAAAACCAAGCAGGCGAGATCGTCGGCAGGACTGTCGGCGGTCGCCGTCGCGACTCTATTTCGGCTCAGCCTGGCGGGTTCTGCGGCACGACCGGCTTGAGTCGCACCCCCCTGCCGCCGCGCTCGCTGGCCTGGTTCTCGCCGATCAGCTCCACGCCGGCCTCGTCGAGGGCCTGGATGACCTTCATCAGCGTATCGACCACGCCCCTGACCACGCCGTCGCTCGCTTCCATCCGCTGAATGGTTGGAAGCGAAACCCCGGCGCGCTCGGCGAGCGTCTTCTGATCGATGCCGGCCAGCGCCCTTGCGGCGCGCATCTGCGCGGCAGTGATCATCGGCTAAAAACCCCGTCTGAGTCTGCATTCCCATGTATAATACCATCATTATGACGGTTCAAGCATCATCATGCACATGTCAGACATGCACATGGCCTGGTTGCATCCTGGCGAGCCTGCGCCTGCTGGACCAGCACGCCCCAGCCGCCGCAACAATGAGGAGATTAGGCGAATCATCGTTCGGAACGGGGCGGTTCAGGCGCCGGCGGTCTGCCCGCGCCATCGCTGGAACGCCCATGCTACCAGCCAGCACAGCATCGCCCAGGCGAAGCCGGCGCACCAGCCGGCCAGCACGTCCGACGGCCAATGAACGCCGAGATAGACGCGGCTGATGCCGACCAGCAGTGTTGTCAGCACGGCAAGTGCCAGCACATAGATCCTGGTCGTTCGCCCAGGCAGGAAACGGGACGCCATGCTGCCCAGCGTCAAATATGTCACCGCCGACAGCATCGCATGGCCGCTTGGAAACGAAAGCGTCGCCACGTCGGCGAGATGCGAGACCAGGTCGGGGCGCGGCCGATCGATTCCGAGCTTCAGCGTACTCGACAGGGCCTGCCCGCCAGCCACCGCGACGAAGACTAGGAACGCTGCTCCCGGCTTGTGGATCAGCAGCAGATAGACGATCACCGCCACAGTGATCAGCCCGAGCACGATGGCGCTGCCGAGGCTGGTGATATCGCGCATCGCCCCTTCCAGCCATGGCGGTCCGATCGGATTGTCGGGCTGTCCCGCTTCACGGAAGGCGAGCATGATTTCCGTGTCGAAGGCGTGCGGTGTGGTGTCTCGCGCCACCTCCATCAGTTCCTCGAACCCCCACAGTCCGCCGGCGATGACCAGTCCGGCCAAGAGCACCGGGAACTCGATCCAGTTGAGCAGCTTGTTCGCGGTATTCTTCATCGGGCCAATCGTCCTACAGCGCCGCGCGTCCTTTTGGACGCGCAAAGGACGCTGTAGCACTTTGATTTGGCGCATGATCCTTTCCGAAAATCGATTCCGATTTTCGGGGTCATGCGCAGTTACAGTTTTTGCAGATAGGGTCCGAGCGTGATCAGCGCCACCGCTGCGACGGCGAGCACGATGCCGGTGGCCTGCAACGAATCGACGCGCTCGCCGAAGAACACCAGTGCCACTACGTTCACCGACACCAGTTGGATCACCGCCGACAGGCTGAACGACACCGACATGCCGAATTCACGGATCAGCCTCAGCATGATCAGATTGCCCAGCGAATAGAGCGCCAGAGTCAGAACGATCTTGCCGAGGCTCGGCGCCAGTCCCCATTGCTTGGCCGCCGTCGCCGCCAGCAGGAAGATCACCGTCGAAATGCCGAGCTGCCCCAGTCCCCAGAAACTCACTTTTTTGTCCCTCTCGACGCAGTACTTCCGCGCCTGCCGCAGATCTTGTTTCCGAAGCGTCGGTCGCGGTCAAGCGGCCTGATCAAAGACATGAAATCGGGCTGGAAATTGGCCGGGAACGTCATCAAACTGTGATCTGCTGGCGATACGCGGTCAGTCAAGCAACACGCTCCAGCCATCCCAAAGAGCCAGAGGCAAGCCCCCATGACCGAACATCGCTCCGCCGACGCCCATTTCCGCACCATCCTGCTCGAGGAAAACGATGGGCCAGGAACCAATCCCACCGACAACCAGACGATGGGCGAAATCATCGCCGCGCGATTCTCGCGCCGTGGTTTTCTGCAGGGATCGCTCGCGGCAACCGCCATCGCCGCCACCGTCAGCCCGCTCGCGCTGATCCTCGCCGACGATGCCCGCGCCGGCGGCGGCTCGGTCTTCAGTTTCGACGAGGTTGAGGCAGGCGTCGACGACAAGCACCATGTCGCCGCCGGTTACGACGCCGACGTGCTGTTGCGCTGGGGCGATCCGCTGTTTGCCGATTCGCCGGACTTCGATCCGACAAAACAGTCGGCGGCGGCCCAGGAAAGGCAGTTTGGCTACAACAACGACTATGTAGGCTTTATCCCGATCGACGGCTCGGCCGAGCATGGCCTGCTGGTGGTCAACCATGAGTACACCAATCCGCATTTGATGTTCCCGGGCCTTGTCACCATCGTCGATGGCGAGGCCAAGCAGGCCCCACTGAGTAAGGAACAGGTCGACATCGAGATAGCCGCGCATGGCGGCACCATCGTCGAAATTCGCAAGGTATCAGGCAAATGGCAGGTGGTGCGCGACGGCAAGCTCAATCGCCGCATCACCGCCAACACCGAGATGGCACTGTCCGGCCCCGTCGCCGGCCACGACCGGGTCAAGACCAGTGCCGATCCGACCGGCACGAAGGTCTTCGGCACCATCAACAATTGTGCCGGCGGCGTGACGCCCTGGGGCACCTACGTCATGGCCGAGGAAAACATACACGGCTATTTCTCGGGCGAGTTGCAGGAAGGCCACAAGGAAGCCGCCAACTACAAGCGCCTGGGGATTCCCGAAGGCGCCTATGAATGGGCTGCGCATTACGACCGCTTCGACATCGGCAAGGAGCCGAACGAGCCGAATCGCTTCGGCTGGGTCGTCGAGGTCGATGTCAACGATCCGACCTCGGTGCCGCGGAAGCGCACTGCCATGGGCCGTTTCAAGCATGAGGGCGCTGAATCGATCGTCGCCAAGGATGGCCGCGTCGTCTTCTATCTCGGCGACGACGAGCGCTTCGACTATGTCTACAAGTTCGTCACGGTCGGAAAGTTCAACGCCGAGGACCGCGCCGCCAACATGGATCTTCTCGACGACGGCACGCTCTATGTCGCCAAATTCGCCGAGGACGGTTCGATTGAATGGCTTCCCATCGTCTTCGGCCAGGGCCCGCTGACGGCGGAGAACGGCTTTGCCAGCCAGGCAGAGGTGCTGATCGAGACGCGCCGTGCCGCCGATCTGCTCGGCGCCACCAAGATGGACCGCCCCGAGGATATTCAGCCCAACCCGACGACCGGCAAGGTCTACGTCATGCTGACCAACAATTCGAAGCGCAAGGCGGAGCAGGTCGACGCTGCCAACCCGCGCGCCGAAAACGCCTTCGGCCACATCATCGAGATTGTCGAGGATGGTGGCGATTTCACTGCCACCAAGGGCAAGTGGGAAATCATGTTGAAATGCGGCGATCCCTCGGTGGCCGAAGTCGGCGCTACCTTCTCGACTGCGACGACCGCCAATGGCTGGTTCGGCATGCCGGACAATTGCGCCATCGATGCGGCCGGCCGGCTCTGGGTCTCGACCGATGGCCAGGGCCCGAAGGCGACCGGCCGCACCGATGGCCTGTGGGCGGTCGATACCGAAGGCGAGGCGCGGGCGACCTCGAAGCTGTTCTTCCGCGTGCCGATCGGCGCCGAACTCTGCGGTCCGCTGTTCACGCCCGACGATCAGACCGCCTTCGTCGCGGTCCAGCATCCGGCCGATGGCGGCGAGGACTGGGAGGCTTTTGGCCGTCCCTCCTACTATGAGGACCCGTCGACCCGCTGGCCTGACTTCAAGCCCGATATGCCGGTGCGGCCATCGGTCGTCGCCATCACCAAACAGGGCGGTGGCAAGATCGCGGTCTAGGTCATCTCGCTCCAAGGTCAAGGCCGATAGATCGTGAAGGAAAGGAGGGGTTTCGGCGCGACCGAAGCCCCTTCTTGTTTCCGTGTCCAATTGCTCAGCGTGCTGTAAGCCGGTCAGGTCCGCAGCCGGTAGCCTGTTCTGAAGATCCACGCGACGATCGCTATGCAGATAAGCAGGAAAACCACGGTCATGCCGAGGCTGATGCCGATCGAGACGTCGGACTTGCCGTAGAAACTCCAGCGAAAGCCGCTGACCAGATAAAGGACAGGGTTGAACAGCGTCACCGTGCGCCAGGTGCCGGGCAGCATGTCGATCGAATAGAAGCTGCCGCCAAGGAAGGTAAGCGGCGTGATGATCAGCAGCGGTACCAGCTGCAGTTGCTCGAAGCTCCTCGCCCAGATGCCGATGATGAACCCGAACAGGCTGAAGGTCACCGACGTCAGCATCAGGAAGGAGAACATCCAGAATGGATGCTCGATGGTCAGCGGCACGAACAGCGACGCGGTCCCCAGGATGATCAGGCCGAGTATGATCGACTTGGTCGCCGCACCCCCGACATAGGCGATGATGATCTCCAGATAGGACACCGGCGCCGACAGCAGCTCGTAGATCGAGCCGACAAATTTCGGGAAATAGATGGCGAAGGAGGCGTTGGAGATCGACTGCGTCAGCAGCGACAGCATGATCAGCCCCGGCACGATGAAGGCGCCGTAGCTGATGCCGTCGATCTCGGTGATGCGCGAGCCGATGGCCGAGCCGAAGACGACGAAATAGAGCGATGTCGAGATGACCGGCGAGACGATGCTCTGCAGCACGGTCCGGAAAGCGCGCGCCATCTCCATCTTGTAGATCGCCCAGACTGCTCGCGGGTTCATGCGTCCCTCCTCACCAGATTGACGAAGATCTCCTCGAGCGAGCTGTTTTGCGTGTCGATATCGCGAAACTGGATGCCGGCCGTCTCAAGGTCGCGCAGCAGCGAGGCGACGCCCGGCCGCTCGCTCTGGTTGTCATAGGTGTAGGTCAGTCGATCACCGTCAGGCGAAAGCTCCAGCGCGTAGCGCGACAACGTCTCGGGTATGGTGGCGAGCGGGCTGCGCAATTCCAGCAGAAGCCGCTTGCGGCCGAGCGTGCGCATCAGTTGCACCTTGTCCTCAACCAGCACGATCTCGCCGCGATTGATGACGCCGACGCGGTCGGCCATCGCCTCGGCCTCCTCGATATAGTGCGTGGTCAGGATGATGGTGACGCCATCCTCGCGCAGCCGGCGCACCATCGCCCACATGTCCTGACGCAGCTCGACGTCGACGCCGGCTGTCGGCTCGTCGAGGAACAGCACCCTCGGTTCGTGCGACAGCGCCTTGGCGATCATCAGCCGCCGCTTCATGCCGCCGGACAGGGTGATCGCCTTGGCGTCCTTCTTGTCCCACAACGACAGGTCGCGCAGCACTTTCTCGACAAAGGCGTGATTGGCCGGCTTGCCGAACAGGCCGCGGCTGTAGTTGACCGTCGCCCACACGCTCTCGAACGCGTCGATGGTCAGTTCCTGCGGCACCAGCCCGATGAGGCTGCGTGCGGCGCGATAATCCCGGCTGATGTCGTGGCCGTCGACGCTGACCGTGCCCGACGAGCGGTTGACGATACCGCAGACGATCGAGATCAGCGTCGTCTTGCCGGCGCCGTTCGGCCCGAGCAGCGCAAAAATCTCGCCGCGCTCGATATCGAGGTTGATTTCCTTCAGCGCTTTGAAACCGGTGGCGTAGGTCTTGGTGACCCCGGAAATGGAAATGATCGATGGCATGGCTGAAAAAACGGCTGCTTGAAAGGAGGTCTGTTGATTTTAGTCCGCTGAATGTCGGTGCGCGCAGCCGGAAGTCAATGGCACTCCTGACAGTTCTGAACATCGGCGCATCCACCGCTGCTGCAGGCCTGCGGCGTTCCGCCTCGCGTGACGCCACGCCACTTTGACCGCCTGGCGCATCCGGCCTATCTTCCCTGACATAGCAGCAGCCGGAGCCCACCATGGACCCGCTCATTCTTTCGCGCATCCAGTTCGGCGCCAACATCTCGTTCCATATCCTGTTTCCGGCTATCACCATTGCGCTTGGCTGGATGCTGCTGTTCTTCAAGCTTCGCTACAACGCCACCGGCGATACCGCCTGGATGCGCGCCTATTTCACCTGGGTGAAGGTGTTCGCGCTGTCCTTTGCCATGGGCGTGGTTTCGGGAGTCACCATGAGCTTCCAGTTCGGCACCAACTGGCCGGGCTACATGGAGACCGTCGGCAACATCGCCGGCCCGCTGCTCGCCTATGAGATACTCACCGCCTTCTTCCTCGAGGCGGCGTTCCTCGGCATCATGCTGTTCGGCTTCCGCCGCGTCTCCAACCGCATCCACACGCTGGCAACCGTGCTGGTGGCCGGCGGCACCACGCTGTCCGCCTTCTGGATCATCGCGCTCAATTCATGGATGCAGACGCCGGTCGGCTTCGAGATGCGCGACGGCGTCGCCCACGCTACCGACTGGTGGGCGATCGTCTTCAACCCGTCCATGCCCTACCGGCTCGTCCACATGCTGCTTGCCTCCGGCCTGACGGTTTCGTACCTGATCGCCGGCCTGTCGGCGCTGCGCTATCTCTATGGCGACCGTTCGGAATCGATGTGGAAGGCCTTGCGCACCGGTGTCTTCACCGCGGCGATCCTGATCCCCATCCAGATATTCGCCGGCGACCAGCATGGCCTCAACACGCTCGAGCATCAGCCGCAGAAGGTCGCCGCCATGGAGGCCAACTGGAACACCGGCCCCAACGTGCCGCTGGTCCTTTTCGCCCTTCCCGACGAGGCGGCAAGGGAGAACAAATTCGAGCTCACCATCCCCGATGGCGCCAGCCTCATCCTCAGGCACAGTGCCAGCGGCGTCGTGCCGGGGCTGAACGACTATGCCGGCAACCACCCGCCGGTCTTCCCGGTGTTCTGGGCTTTTCGCATCATGGTCGGCACCGGCGTCCTGATGCTCGTCGTCTCCTGGTCGGCCGCCTTTTTCCTCAAGCGGCGGCACAGCCTGCCGAGACCGCTGGCGCTGGTGATGGTGCCGATGGCGCTGTCCGGCTGGCTGGCGACACTGGCTGGCTGGTACACCACCGAGATCGGCCGCCAACCGTGGCTGGTCACCGGCGTGCTGAAAACTGTCGATGCCGTCGGCCCGGTCGCCGGCAGCCAGGTCGCTCTGTCGCTTGCGGTTTATCTCATCCTCTATGCGCTGCTTCTGATCGCCTATCTCGGCGTGCTGGTCTATCTGGCGCTGAAGGCGGCGAAGGACGGCGATGCCTCGCCGCTGCCGGGCGTTCTCGACGCGCCGCTGTCGCAGCCGGCGGCGAAATAGGAGAACGGCGATGATCCTCGACTGGCCGACATTGCTCCCTCTCATCTTCGCCGGCCTGATGGGCCTTGCCATCCTGATCTACGTCATCCTCGACGGCTTTGATCTCGGTATCGGCATCCTGTTCGCAGTCGCCGAGGACGCCGAGCAGGATACGATGATCGCGGCAATAGGCCCGTTCTGGGACGCCAACGAGACCTGGCTGGTGCTGGCCGTCGGCCTGCTGCTGGTCGCCTTCCCGCTGGCGCACGGCACCATCCTCACCGCGCTCTATATTCCGGTCTTCCTGCTCCTTGTCGGCCTGATCCTGCGCGGCGTCGCCTTCGATTTCCGGGCCAAGGTGCCGGCCGGTCGCAAGCATCGCTGGAACCGCATCTTCTTCCTGGGCTCGGTCATCGCTTCGCTGGCGCAGGGCTACATGCTGGGGATCTATGTGCTGGGCCTCGATGTCCGCCTTGGCGGCATGGCCTTCGGCGCGCTGGTGGCGCTCTGCCTTGCCGCCGCCTATGCGGCGATGGGCGCGGCCTGGGTCATCTACAAGACGGAAGGCGGATTGCAGAAGAAGGCGGTGCTATGGCTCCGCCGGGCGCTGGTGCTGACCGCGCTCGGCATGGTCGCCGTCTCGCTGGCCACGCCGCTCGCCAGTCCGCGCATCTTCGACAAATGGTTCGTCTGGCCGGCCATGCTCTATTTGTCGCCGCTGCCGGTCCTGTCAGCGGTGCTGTTCGCATGGCTGTGGCGGCAGACCTTCCATCTGCCTAAGGCCGACGACCGCCATGCGCTGACGCCGTTCTTGACGCTCGCCGCCATCTTCACGCTGGGCTTTGCCGGCCTCGCCTGGTCGTTCTATCCCTTCGTCGTGCCCGACAGGCTGACCATCTGGCAGGCGGCGTCCGCGCCGGAAAGCCTCGCCATCATCCTGGCCGGCACGGTGGTGGTGCTGCCGATCATCATTTTCTATTCGTTCTATGCCTACCGCGTCTTCGGCGGCAAGGCGACGGATCTGACCTACGACTGACAGGTAAACCATCGAACTGCACAATATTTAGGCAGCTTGCCGGTCGGGCGGCATCGGCTCGTGAAGACCGCCTTGCCAGGCCCACCTTGCCAATCCCGCCGGGAAAGTCCGATTCGCAGCGATTTCGATGGTTTGGCATGTCTGTTGCTTTGCCTTGGCGACCAATTGGTTTTGTCCAGTCAAAGGGAAAGATAATGAACCGTCGCAATGTCTGCATGCTGGCCTTCGCCGCCGCCGTTGGAATGGCCATGGCTTCGTCTCCGCAGGCGCGGGCTGACGCCTTGAGCGACATCGCGGCGCGTGGCACCGTCCGCATCGCCGTTCCACAGGATTTCCCGCCCTTCGGCAGTGTCGGCGCCGACATGACGCCGCAAGGCTACGACGTCGACATCGCCAATCTGATTGGCGAAAAGCTCGGCGCCAAGGTCGAGATCGTCCCGGTCACCAGCGCCAACCGCATTCCCTATCTCCAGACCAACAAGGTCGACCTGGTTATTTCAAGCCTCGGCAAGAATCCCGATCGCGAGAAGGTCATCGACTTTTCCGAAGCCTATGCTCCCTTCTACAACGGCGTGTTCGCTCCGGCAGATGTCGCGGTCGCAAAGGCGGAAGACCTCGCCGGCAAGACCGTTGGCGTCACCCGCGGCGCAATCGAAGATCTCGAACTGACCAAAGTTGTGCCCGCGAGCGTCGAGATCAAGCGCTACGAGGACAATAACGGCACTATTTCCGCTTTCCTTTCGGGCCAGGTCGAGGTGATCGCGACCGGGAACGTCGTCGCCGCCGCCATCCTCGAAAAGAACCCGCCCAAGCGGCCGGAGCTCAAGTTCCTGATCAAGAACTCGCCTTGCTACATTGGCATGAACAAGGAGCAGCCGGCGTTGATGGCCAAGATCAACGGCATCATCGCCGCCGCCAGGTCCGATGGCGCCCTCAACGCGATTTCGCAAAAATGGCTGAAGGTGGACCTGCCGGCTGACCTGTGATCGCCGCCTGCCGCGTGTGGCTGAGGTCGGATAGCAAGCCATGACCTATCAGTTCGATTTCGGCTGGCTGATCGGATCTCTGCCGGTGCTGCTCAAGGGCATCCGGATCACCGTGCAGCTCATCCTGATCGGCGCGGTGTTCGGCGTGGCATTGGGCATTGCCTGCGCCTGGGTGCGGGCCTTGGGGCCGAAATGGCTGAAACCCGTCGTCGCAACCTATGTCGAGCTGATCCGCAACACGCCCTTCCTCATCCAGCTGTTCTTCATCTTCTTCGGCCTGCCGTCGCTTGGCATCAGGATGTCGGAACTGACCGCCGCCAACCTCGCCATGATCGTCAACCTCGGCGCCTACAGCTGCGAGATCATCCGCGCCGGCATCCAGGCCACGCCGCGCGGCCAGTTCGAGGCCGGCGCCAGCCTCGCAATGACCCCGTTCCAGACCTTCTGGCACGTGGTTCTGGTCCCGGCGCTGCAGCGCATCTGGCCTGCGCTGTCGTCGCAGATCGTCATCGTCATGCTGGGCTCGGCCGTCGTTTCGCAGATCGCCGCCGAGGACCTGACTTTCGCCGCCAATTTTATCCAGTCGCGCAATTTCAGGGCCTTCGAAACCTACTTCGTCTCCACCTTGATCTACCTGGCGCTCGCCATCCTGCTGCGCCAGCTGCTGGCCGGCCTGGGCTGGATGCTGTTCCCGAGGAAGGCATCGCGATGAGACAGGCGCCATGACCGAGTTCAGCTTCTGGGACATCCTGCGCAACCTGCTTCTGGCCGCCCGCTGGACCGTTGTCCTCTCGCTGGTCTCCTTCATCGGTGGCGGCATCGTCGGCGCGGCCCTGCTTTTCCTGCGCATCGGCGGCCGGCATTCGGCGCGGTTTCTGTCACGCGGCTACATCCAGCTGTTTCAGGGCACGCCGCTCCTGATGCAGCTCTTTCTCGCTTTCTTCGGGCTTGGTCTGTTCGGCATCGACGTTCCCGCCTGGCTTGCCGCCTGTGTCGCGCTCATCCTTTGGACCGCAGCCTTCCTCGTCGAAATCTGGCGCGGCTGCGTCGAGAGCATTGCCAAGGGTCAATGGGAGGCGTCCGCCAGCCTCGGCATGGGTTATCTCCAGCAGATGCGCTACGTCATCCTGCCGCAGGCGCTGAAAGTGGCGGTGCCGCCGACCGTCGGCTTCTCGGTGCAGGTGGTGAAGGGCACCGCGCTCACCTCGATCATCGGCTTCGTCGAACTGTCGAAGGCCGGTTCGATCGTCACCAACGCCACGTTCCAGCCGTTCACCGTGTATGGCCTGGTCGCGCTCATCTATTTTGCCTTGTGCTGGCCGCTGTCGAAATCCAGCCAGCTCCTGGAAAGGAAGCTCAATGTCGCTCATCGCAATCACTGAGGTGAAGAAGCGCTTCGGCGACAACGAGGTGCTGAAGGGGATTTCCATCGACGTCGCGCCGGGCGAGGTCGTCGCCATCATCGGCAAGAGCGGTTCGGGCAAGTCGACGCTGCTGCGCTGCATCAACGGGCTGGAGACCATCGATGAAGGCTCGATCGTCGTCGCCGGCGCCCAGTTCCTGCCCGACGAGGTGCATCTCAAGGCGCTGCGCCTGAAGGTCGGCATGATTTTTCAGCAATTCAACCTGTTCCCGCATCTCACCGCCGGCGGCAATGTCATGTTGTCGCAGATGGTGGTGAAGAAGACGCCGAAGAAGGACGCCGAGGCGGTCGCGCGAAAAATGCTCGACCGCGTCGGTCTCGCCCACAAGTTCGACGCCTTGCCGGACGAATTGTCCGGCGGCCAGCAGCAGCGCGTGGCGATCGCCCGGGCGCTCGCCATGCAGCCCATCGCGCTGCTATGCGACGAGATCACCTCGGCGCTCGATCCCGAGCTCGTCGCCGAAGTGCTGGCCGTCGTCAAGGAATTGGCGGCGGAAGGCATGACGCTGGTGATGGTCACCCACGAGATGCGCTTTGCCCGCGACGTCTGCTCGCGCGTCGTCTTCATGCATCAGGGCCGCGTCCACGAGATCGGCGCCCCCGAGGACGTTTTTTCCAATCCCAAGACGCCGGAACTTCGGCAGTTTCTGGGCGTGCAGTAGCGGGCATTGCTGTCTGTCCTAGCGCGTCGCAAAAGATCAGCTCTTGTTGGCGGCCAGCACCAGCACCGGCTTGTCGCTGTAAAGGCTGGGGAATAGCGTCTTCAAATTCTCGACCTTGGGCAGGTCGTTGTAGACGATATAGGGATAGGTCGGGTTCAGCGTCAAAAAGTCCTGGTGGTAGTCCTCGGCCGGATAGAATTTTTTCCCCGTCTCCAGCGTGGTCACGATCGGCTCCGGAAACACCTTGGCCTTGTCGAGCTGCGCGATATAGCTCTCGGCGATCTTCTTCTGCGCGTCGCTTTCGGCAAAGATCGTCGAACGGTATTGGGGGCCGCGGTCCGGACCCTGGTAGTTCAGCTGCGTCGGGTTGTGCGCGACCGAGAAATACACCTGCAGCAGCTGGCCGTAAGTGACTTTGGACGGCTCGTAGATGAGCTCGACGGCTTCGGCATGCCCGGTCCGTCCGGTGCCGACCGTCTCGTAGACGGCGGTGTCCTTGTCGCCGCCGGCATAGCCGGAGACGGCGCTGGTCACGCCCTTGACGTGCTGGAACACGCCTTGCACGCCCCAGAAGCAGCCGCCGGCGAAGATCGCCCTGGCGGTGCCGGCGGCGGGTTTTTCGTCCATCGCCGGTGGCGGGATCACCACCGCCGCCTCGGCCGAGATCGCCGGCGTCTGCCACAAGGCGGCGCCGGCCGCCGCGAGCATCACAGCCGCAAGCGCGCTCCTGGCGAAGCTCGTCGAGCGCCTCGCAACGGGTTCTCGAATGCCAGTCATGTCTGATCTCCCATGATGGTGTTGTGACTATAGAACATTTGGGTCCGCCGGCGTGTCACATTGCCGTGCGTATTTTCGGGCCGTGCGTATTTGGAATGCCGCGCCGGCGCAGGATTGGAACCTCGCGCCGGTGCCGCAAGGGCTTGCCGGACCTACTTGGCCATGCCCATAGCGTCGCAGGCCTTTGTTGCCTCATCCTTCTTCATCGCGTCGGTTTCCATGGCTGCCTTGTCCATGCATTCCTTCATCTTTTCGGCGGTCATCGGGTCGGCCGGCTTCCTCGCGTCGGTGGCCATGGCATCGGCGGGCTTCATGGCATCCGTGGCCATCGGGTCAGCGGGCTTCATCGCATCCTCGGCGCGGGCAATGCCGCCGGCAAAAAGCGCCGTCGAGCAAAGTGCGAAGGCGAGCGCCGGCAGCGTCAGGCGGGTAAAGTTGGTCATGGTGGTCTCCTCTGGGTGGCGCGCTGATGCGGCCGGCATGTGCGGCGCCGCTCATGCGGCGTTGCGCAGATCTTTGGATTCTAGTTCGTCGCGGCGGCCAGGATCGGTCCGCCATCCGGCACTTGCACCAGCACCGCGGTGCTTAGCCCGCTCGGCGGTGCCGGCAGCGGCAGCGCGATGGCCTCGCCGGTCCAGGCGCCAAGCCTGGAGAGGGAATGCACGACATTGGCGTGCGGCAGCGTGCGTCCGGTGTTTTCGCCGCGCGCCACCGGCACTTCGATGACGCCCTGCCGGTAGCGCACCAGCCAGATATCGGCCTTGCCGCCCGGCACCGGACCGGCGCCGATGGCGATCTTGCTGCTGTCGAGCGACAGCGAAGGTCCTTTCGCGCGGCCGCTGCTCGAAATCAGCTGCTCGATCTCGCCGGGCCGGGCGCCGACCGCATCGGCATTGCCATTGACCACCACTTGCGGCGTGAACGGACCCGAACGGCCGAGCGACGGCTCGTAGCGGACCTGGCGCTGGGTGAATTCCTCCCTGCCGAAAGTGTCCTTCCAGCCGAGATAATCCCAGTAGGTGACGTTGAAGGAGAGCGCCAACACATCAGGCCGGTCCTTGACCTTGATCAGATTGGCGTTGGCCGGCGGGCAGGATGAGCAGCCCTGGCTGGTGAACAGTTCGACCACGGTGAGCGGCTGGCCGGCGGCGCCGGTTGCCGAAGACAAAGCAGCGGCGAGCCCTACAAGGACCGCGCCTGCGCTTGATTGCATCGCGCGTCTGCGGCGCTTGGCTTGTGATCCAGTCATCGGCTGTCCTCCGCTGCGACGGGCGTGAAGCGCCGTCATGTCTCCACTTCGGCGCCGTAGAGCGGTTCGTTACAGCCATCACCGCTTCGTGATCGTTTACCTTCGTTTGCTGCCGGCGCGATGCCGCGAACAACAGCGTCTTCGGCCGCCTGCGCTCAGCCCTGGCGCCGCGTTTCCACGTAATGCCATAGGCCGGCCGCGACAGCACCCGCCGCGATACAAACGGCAATCGAGATCCCGGTGTTGCCGCCCACGTTGCCGAACGCGGCGCCTAGCACCACCCCACCGAGAATGCCCCAAACCAGCTTGATCGCCATTGGTTTGTCCTTTCGTGAGTTCGGAACGATGCGAGCCTTGCATATTTATCGACACCAGACGGAGACGGGAAAATGACCGGTGCCGATGGATGCCGCCCGGCTTTCGCCAGCCATCAGCGCTGCAAATGCAGGCGGGTGAGCGCAAACCTGACGCGATTGCCTGGCCGCGCCCGCCGCCGCTTGCCCGGGCAAGCTGCCCCTGCTAAAGCGCCCGACATGACCACGCCGATCAAGAACATCCGCAATTTCTCCATCGTCGCCCATATCGACCATGGCAAATCCACGCTTGCCGACCGGCTGATCCAGCTGACCGGCGGGCTGGAGCTGCGCGACATGAAGGAGCAGGTGCTGGACTCGATGGATATCGAGCGCGAGCGCGGCATCACCATCAAGGCGCAGACCGTGCGGCTGAAATACCAAGCCAACAATGGCGAGGGTTACATCCTCAATCTGATCGACACGCCCGGCCATGTCGACTTCGCCTACGAAGTGTCGCGTTCGCTGGCCGCCTGCGAGGGTTCGCTGCTGGTCGTCGACGCCTCTCAAGGCGTCGAGGCGCAGACGCTGGCCAATGTCTACCAGGCCATCGACAACAACCACGAGATCGTCGTGGTGCTGAACAAGGTCGACCTGCCCGCCGCCGAGCCCGAGCGCATCCGCGAGCAGGTCGAGGAGGTGATCGGCATCGATGCCTCCAACGCCGTGCTGATCTCGGCCAAGACCGGGCTCGGCATTCCCGATGTGCTGGAGGCGATCGTCAATGATTTGCCGCCGCCGCGCGAGGGCGACATCGCGGCCCCGCTGAAGGCGATGCTGGTCGACAGCTGGTACGACGCCTATCTCGGCGTCATCGTGCTGGTGCGCATCATCGACGGCGTGCTGAAGAAAGGCCAGACCATCCGCATGATGGGCACCGGCGCCAAGTACCTGGTCGAGCGCACTGGCGTCTTCACCCCGGCCCGCATCAATGTCGACGAGCTCGGCCCCGGCGAGTTCGGCTTCTTCACCGGCTCGATCAAGGAAGTGGCCGATACCCGCGTCGGCGACACCATCACCGAGGACAAGCGCCAGACGGCGCAGGCCCTGCCCGGCTTCAAGCCGGCGCAGCCGGTGGTGTTCTGCGGCCTGTTCCCGGTCGACGCCGCCGATTTCGAGGATCTGCGCGCTGCAGTCGGCAAATTGCGCCTCAACGATGCTTCTTTCTCATACGAAATGGAAACCAGCGCTGCACTCGGCTTCGGCTATCGCTGCGGCTTCCTTGGCCTGCTGCACCTCGAAATCATCCAGGAGCGGCTGGAGCGCGAGTTCAACCTCGACCTCATCGCCACGGCGCCGTCGGTCGTCTACCGCTTGGCTTTGAACGACGGCACGACGAAGGAACTGCACAACCCGGCCGACATGCCGGACGTAGTCAAAATCCAGGCCATCGAGGAGCCGTGGATCCGCGCCACCATCCTCACCCCGGACGAGTATCTCGGCGGCATCCTGAAACTCTGCCAGGACCGGCGCGGCATCCAGGCCGATCTCTCCTATGTCGGCAAGCGCGCCATGCTGACCTATGACCTGCCGCTCAACGAGGTCGTCTTCGACTTCTACGACCGGCTGAAGTCGATCTCCAAGGGCTACGCCTCCTTCGACTATCATTTGACCGACTATCGCGAGGGCGACCTGGTGAAAATGTCGATCCTGGTCAATGAGGAGCCGGTCGACGCGCTGTCGATGCTGGTCCACCGCACGGCGGCGGAAAAGCGCGGCCGGCTGATGTGCGAGAAGCTGAAGGAACTGATCCCGCACCATCTGTTCAAGATCCCGATCCAGGCGGCGATCGGCGGCAAGGTCATCGCCCGCGAAACCATCTCGGCCCTGCGCAAGGACGTCACCGCCAAATGCTACGGCGGCGACGTCTCACGCAAGCGCAAGCTGCTCGACAAGCAGAAAGAGGGCAAGAAGCGGATGCGGCAGTTCGGCAAGGTGGATATCCCGCAGGAGGCGTTTATCCAGGCGCTGAAGATGGGCGATTGAGCGGGGCAGCGCCCGCTTAATCTCAAAGAATAAGGGCCGGAGGCCACGAAAGCCAACGATTGGAGAACGTCCCTTCCTGAAGTATCCTTGGGTTTGGAAGGGAGGTCCCAATGCGTTCCAGCCCTTTGGATATCGTCGCTGCGATTGGCCTCGCCATCGGTGGCGCCTTTGGCCTCGCCGGCACCTTCGTGAAGAGCGCGGAACTGCGCGAAACACTCTGGACGATCGACGGCGTCGCGCTCGTGGTCGCAGCCGCTCTGTTGACGATGAAGTATCAGCGGCAAGGCAACGACTGCGTGGCGGCCGGATTTTTGACCTTCGTTGCCGGCGAGAGCCTGCTGCTATCAGACAATGCGGCAGGCCTCGAGGCCAGCGTTCCCTCCTATGCCGGCGGCATCTCGCTCTGGGCGGCATCGCTTGTCATGGTCAGCGCGCCGAAAACCTTCGCTTTGTGGATGCGCCTGACCGCTGTCGTGGCCGCCGTGCTGTTCACCGTGTCGGCGGGCATGATCCTCTGGGGCGCGCCCTTGCTGCCGACCTCGTCGCCCTTGCCCGTTGCCGGATATCCGTTTCTGGTCCTCACATTCATCGGCTGGATCTGGACCCTGCTGAAGCCCGGCCGATGAGTGGCCCATGTCTTCGCCCGTCGAAATCCGCAACAGCCCCACCGGAAAAATCTTTCCCGCGCTCGGGCCGCTCCTGATCGCTGCGATCTTCGGCTTCTTCGCGCTGAAGGGGCTTGCGTCAGGCGCCCCGGGCCAAGGGCTGTTCCTGGTGGTGGTGCTGGCGCTTGGCTGCCTGGGGCTTGGTCTGTTCCTGGCGCGCGGCGCGTTCGACACCGGCGTCCAGGTGGTGCTCGACGCCAGCGGCTTTCGTGACCGGCGCGGCGGCGACGTGCTGGTGCCCTGGGAGAAGGTGCGCGGCGCCCACCTCACCTCCGGCAAAGGCGCGGCGATGATCAGCTTCGAACTGACCGAGCCGCCTCCCGATGCGATCAGATATGCGCCGGCCAATGCGCTCGGCCGCTTGCTGCCCTTCGGCAAGAACATCGTCCATATGGAGATATCCTCGCTCGACATCACCGGCGCCGACATGATCGCGGCGATCCGGCGGCTCGCGCCACATGTGGCGGTGTTGAGGTAGGCGCTCCCCTTCCCTTTGTGGGAGAAGGTGGATCGGCGCGCAGCTTGACGCCGTCCGGGCCACCGCCATAGCGTAGTCCGATAGGAGACCCCACCCATGGCAGGCACGGTCGAAGGCGAAAAAATCGATGTCGGGTTTTCCGGCCGGCGCTGCATCCATTCGCGCAATTGCGTGCTTGGCGATCCGCATGTCTTCGTGCCCAACGCGAAGGGCCAGTGGATCCATCCCGGTGCGGCCAGCGTCGAGAAGATCGTGGCGATCGCCGAGCGCCATCACCTATGTCAGGAAGGACGGCGGCCCGCAGGAACAGCCGCCGGTGGTCAACACCGTGCGCATCAGGGAAAACGGCCCGCTGGCGGTCCATGCCGAGATCGTGCTCGACGGCGAGACGTCTTTTCGCGCCACGCTCTGCCGCTGCGGCGCCTCGGAAAACAAGCCGTTCTGCGACGGCAGCCATAGCAGGGCGGGCTTTACCGCCACCGGCGAGCCGGCGCTGAAGGACACGCCGGCGCTGGATGCGAGGAATGGCCCGCTGACGGTGACCCCGACGAAGAACGGCCCGCTCAAGCTCGAAGGCAATGTCGAGATCGTCACCGGCACCGGCCACACGGTCGACCGCACGCCACGCACCTTCCTCTGCCGCTGCGGCCATTCCGCCAACAAGCCGTTTTGCGACGGCAGCCATAAGCGCGTGGGGTTTGTCGGGTAGCTGCCAAAGGTTGCGATCCGTCACACCCCCTCTGGCCTGCCGGCCATCTCCCCCTCAAGGGGGGAGATTGGCAGCTTCGCCGGCGGCACCCTGTTTGAAGCGTTAAAAATTTGCGAAAGCGTGGGTGACATCTAATCTCCCCCTTGAGGTGGAGATGTCCGGCAGGACAGAGGGGGCGCTGTCCCGCCGGCGTTCCTCGCGAATGTTTGTTCCCAACGTCGCCCTTGGCCCAGCGCTCGCGGCTTTATCCGCGGTTCCGTATCGGCTAAGGGGCGGGGACGAAATTCGCCGGACCCGCCAGAATGAGCACCAAACCATCCCCCCTGTTCCTCGGCATTGACACCGGTGGCACCTACACCGACGCCGTGCTGTGGTTGGAGGCGGGCGGCCCTAACGGCAAAGTGCTGGCCAAGGCCAAGGCGCTGACGACGCGCCACGATCTGGCGGTCGGCATATCGGGCGCGGTCGATGCGGTGCTGCAGAAAGCCGGCACCGACCCTGCTGCGATAAAACTGGTGTCGATGTCGACGACGCTTGCCACCAACGCGCTGGTCGAGGGTCAGGGCGGCCGCGTGGCGCTGGTGATGATTGGCTTTTCCCAAGGCGACCTTGCCCGCGACGGGCTGAAGGCCGCGCTCGGCACCGACCCTGTCGTATTCTGCCCCGGCGGCCATGACGTCCACGGCAATGCGGCCAAGCTCGACCTGTCCGGGCTGGAGGCAGCGCTGCCGGAACTCGGCGCCTCGGTGTCCGGCTTTGCCGTCTGCGCCTATTTCGCCACCCGCAACCCGGCGCATGAGCTCGCCGCCCGCGACCTCATCCGCGAAAAGACCGGCCTGCCGGTCACCGCCAGTCACGAGCTTTCGGCCAAGCTCGGCGGCCCGCGCCGGGCGCTGACGACATTGCTCAACGCCAGGCTGATCTCGATGATCGACCGGCTGGTGGCGGCGACCGAAGGCTTTCTCGCCGCGCGTGGCATCGCAGCCCCCTTGATGGTGGTGCGCGGCGACGGCGCCCTGGTTTCGGCCGCCTTCGCCCGGCAGCGGCCGATCGAGACGATCCTTTCAGGCCCGGCCGCCAGCCTTGTCGGCGCCCGCCACATGACCGGCCTCGACGATGCTGTCGTGTCCGACATTGGCGGCACCACCACCGACGTCGCTGTGCTCGACGGGGGGCGTCCCAGGCTCGATCCGGAAGGCGCCACCGTCGGCGGCTTCCGCACCATGGTCGAGGCGGTCGCCATGCGCACCTTTGGGCTCGGCGGCGATTCCGAAGTGACGCTGGAGGACGGCGCACTCAACCCAAGAATCCTGCTCGGGCCGCGCCGCCTGGTGCCGCTGGCGCTGGCCGGCATGATGCATGGCGAAGTCGTCACATCAGAGCTCGAACGCCAGCTGCGGGCGCCCAATCCCGGCCGCATGGATGGCCGCCTGGCGGTCAGGACCGGCGTGCCGGAGCGGCTGGCCGCCGGCCTGAGCGGCGCCGAAGCCAAGCTCTATGAGATGATAGGTGCTGTGCCGCTGCCCCTCGACCGGCTTTTGACCTCGAACGCGCAGAACGCCACCTTGAACCGGCTGGTGTCGCGCGGGCTGGTGCATGTCGCCGGCTTCACGCCGTCGGACGCCGCCCATGTGCTGTGCAAGCAGTCGAATTGGGATGCCGCCGCGGCCCGTCTGGGTGCGGAGCTGTTCGCCCGCAAGCGCGACGGGCGGGGACAGTCGATCGCCGCCTCGCCGGAGGTGATCTCGGAACGGGTGCTGACCACGCTGACCCGGCTGTCGGCGGAAGTCATCCTCGAAACCGCCTTTGCCGAGGACGGGCTGGATGGCGCGGCGACCGTGGCGCACGCGCTGGTCCAGCGCGCCGTCGACGCGCATCCCGGCATCGCCCGGCTGAGCGTCGCGCTCGACCGCCCGGTCATCGGCCTCGGCGCCTCGGCGCCGCTGCATTATGCCGGACTGCCACCGCTGGTTGGCAATGGCTGCGTGGTGCCTGAGGATACCGATGTCGCCAATGCGCTCGGCGCCGTCGTCGGCCAGGTCAGGGTGTCCGCTGAGGCGCGGGTTAGCCAGCCCCAAGAAGGGCTGTTTCGCGTCGCCTCAGGCGAAACCGTGCGCGATTTCAATAACGAAGCGGCGGCAATCGCGGCGGCGGAAACCGATGTCCGCGCCATTGCCGCCGGGCGGGCCAGGGACGCCGGCACCGACAGCGCCGAAATCGAGATCGCCAGCGAATTCCGCGTTTCGACCGTCGAGGGCCAGCGCATGTTCATCGAGGCGCATGTGGTGGCGGTGGCGTCCGGCAGGCCAAGGATAGCGGTGTAGGGCGCGTAATCTCCCCCCTCGAGGGCCCCTCGAGGGGGAGATGTCGCCGAAGGCGACAGAGGGGGTCGCCGCGCATGAAGTGCGACGCGATTTGGTGCAAAAAGGGGGTCGCGCTCCACGCGCGGCGACCCCCTCTGGCCTGCCGGCCATCTCCCCCTCAAGGGGGAGATCGGCTGCAAAATACCTTCCCTTCACCCTAAGCTGAATTGACCCTGCCACCCTGACATGTCAAAGGCCCGGCCAAAGCCTTTCGTCTGGAGAAGCCCCGATGACCGATCGCGTCGAAATCGCCGGATTGCGGATTGCCCGCGAGCTTTATGATTTCGTCGTGAACGAGGCGCTGCGGGGCACCGGCATTGCAGCCAACTCCTTCTGGACCGGCTTCTCCGCCATCGTGGATGATTTGGCGCCGAAGAACCGGGCTCTGCTCGCAAAGCGCGACGCGCTGCAAGGCCAGATCGACCGCTGGTATCGCAACAATGGCGCGCCCAGCGACATGGAAGCCTACAAGGATTTCCTGAGGGAAATCGGCTATCTCGTGCCGGAAGGGCCGGCCTTCTCCGTCGCGACGGACAATGTCGACCCGGAGATCTCGGTGGTTGCCGGGCCGCAATTGGTGGTGCCGGTAATGAACGCGCGTTACGCGCTGAACGCCGCCAATGCGCGCTGGGGCTCGCTCTATGATGCGCTCTACGGCACCGACGCCATTCCAGAGACCGACGGCGCCGAGAAGGGCGGGAGGTTCAATCCCGTGCGCGGCGCCAAGGTCATTGCCTGGGCGAAGGGCTTTCTCGACGAATCGGTCCCGCTGACGACCGGCAAATGGGCAGGGGTGAACGGGCTTTCCGTGGCCAACGGCATGCTGCGGCTGGGCGAGAGCGCCGGCGCCACCACGCTCGCCGATCCCAAACAGTTTGCCGGCTATCGCGGCGACGCCGATAATCCCGAAGCCGTCCTGCTCACCCGCAATGGCCTGCATATTGAGATTGTGATCGACCGCAGCAACCAGATCGGCAAGACTGATCCAGCCGGCATTGCCGACGTCGTGCTGGAATCGGCGCTGACCACGATCCAGGACTGCGAGGATTCGGTCGCGGCGGTCGATGCGCAGGACAAGGTTTTGGTCTACCGCAACTGGCTCGGCCTGATGAAGGGCGATCTTGCCGAGGAGATCACCAAGGCCGGGAGCACATTTACGCGAAAACTCAATCCCGACCGGTCGTACACCGCGCCTGATGGTGGCGCGCTGTCCCTGCCCGGCCGCTCGCTGATGCTGATCCGCAACGTCGGCCACCTCATGACCAATCCGGCGATTACAGATCGTGACAGCAACGAAGTGCCGGAAGGCATAATGGATGCGGCGATGACGGCGCTGATCGCGCTGCACGATGTCGGCCCGAACGGCCGCCGGCTAAACTCGCGCGCGGGCTCGATGTATGTCGTAAAGCCCAAGATGCACGGGCCGGAGGAAGTCGCCTTCGCCGTCGAGATATTCGACCGTGTCGAGGCGCTGCTCGGCATGGCGAAAAACACTATCAAGATGGGCATTATGGACGAGGAGCGGCGCACCACCGTCAACCTCAAGGAGGCGATTCGCGCCGCCAAAGATCGCGTCGTCTTCATCAACACCGGTTTCCTCGACCGCACCGGCGACGAGATCCACACCTCGATGGAAGCCGGCCCGATGATCCGCAAGGGCAACATGAAGCAGGCCGTCTGGATTGCCGCCTACGAAGCCTGGAACGTCGACACCGGGCTGGAATGCGGGCTGGCCGGCCGCGCCCAGATCGGCAAGGGCATGTGGGCGATGCCCGATCTGATGGCGGCGATGCTGGCGGAAAAGATCGCCCATCCCAAGGCCGGCGCCAACACCGCCTGGGTGCCGTCGCCGACAGCGGCGACGCTGCACGCCACCCATTATCACATGGTCGACGTCGACGCTGTGCAGGCGGCGCTGAAGGGCCGCCCCAAGGCAAAGCTCGACGACATCTTGTCGGTGCCGGTAGCGGTGCGGCCGAACTGGTCGCCGGAGGAGGTCCAGAAGGAACTCGACAACAACGCGCAAGGCATTCTGGGCTATGTCGTCCGTTGGATCGACCAAGGCGTCGGCTGCTCGAAAGTGCCTGACATCAATGACGTAGGCCTGATGGAGGACCGCGCGACGCTGCGCATCTCCTCGCAGCACATCGCCAACTGGCTGCATCACGGCGTGTGCACCTCAGACCAGGTGATGGAGACGATGAAGCGCATGGCCGGCGTCGTCGACCGCCAGAACGCAGGCGATCCGCTCTACCGGCCGATGGCACCTGACTTCGACAAGTCGATCGCCTTCCTCGCCGCCTGCGACCTCGTATTCAAGGGCCGGGTCCAGCCCAACGGCTACACCGAGCCGGTGCTGCACGCGCGGCGGCTTGAGCTGAAGGCGCGTGTACCTGCCTGACCAGAAGGTTCAGGATGCACGACTCGCAACCTTTAAAGAGCCAGGTGAGGTAGGCGTCGGCGCCACCTCCCCTCGAG
>NZ_JBVVPX010000052.1:0-37465 GCF_055811375.1 Mesorhizobium sp. WSM4848 | reverse complement strand
ATTCTCGCGAATGGCGACGAACTCCATTTCGGGGGTGATGATCCCGGCGCGCGCATAGGCAAGCTGCGTCACCGCTTGGCCCGTTTTTGCCTTTAGCGGCCGGTGGCGCACGGGAAATTCCGGCGTCAGGCGCTCACCTGACGCAAAGCCGTTGTCCTCCGGCCTGACACTGCGGGCATCGTGGAATTCGACGTCGCCGCGCGCCGTCACCCATTCATTGCGAAACCTGGCGAGGCCCTTTTCGATGCTGGTTTCGATAGTCGGGTCCGTATAGGGGCCGGACGGATCGTAAACGGTGACAGGCGGTTCGCCTGCCGTCGGATGGACGGCGATTTCCCGCATCGGCACCCTGATCTGCGGGTGAATTATGCCGGGTTTGTGGATTTTCCTTGAGGCGGGCAGCGGTCCCGTCGACACGGCGGGGAAAATGGCATTCATTTTGAGACTCCTTTGCTCATGCATTGGAGACCCAGTTCTGTGCCGGAGGGATGAAAAGACGCTTCTGCCTGCCTGCTTACAGGATTTCGGGCATGGACTCCCGCAAAGCGCTTGCACCGTCCCTACGCCAGTATGAACTGGATCAGGTTCAACGGGTCACTGCGCCGCGAAAGCCAGCAGTATCTCAGCCCCTTGCCGGGACCCCCCTGGTGAATGGGTCAAATTGAGCGGGCGATCGCCATCTTGTCAAGCGCATTCGGGTCCGGCCGAAAGCAGCTATCGCCTAGTTGGCGGCATCCGTTATCCTCTCAAGGCGTTTTTCAAGCGCCGGTTCTCCCGCATCTATCCGGCGCTGCTGGTTTTCGTCCTCGCTTCGATGGTTGCCTTGTCCGGCACGTTTGTCGCCTTCAAATGGAAAGCGGCGCTGACGGCGCTGACATTCACCTACAGCTATGCCGGAATTCTCGTCAGCCGCGCCGGCGCGCTCGACCATATCTGGTCGCTGTGCGTCGAAGAACATGCCTATGTCATCCTAGCGCTGATCAGCTTTGTTGTTTCGGGGCGTGCCCGTGTCGTCATGCTGCTCAGCGCGCTGTCGGTGCTGGCCATGGCGAAGGGTGCGATTTCGCACTGGGTCTTCGGGATGGACTACGAGACGACCTATTGGCGAACCGACGTGCACATCGCCTCGATCCTGCTATCGGCGGTGATATGCCTGCTCAAGGCCGACGACAGGCTGCCGGCGCATGTCGCCATTGCGGCGTCCGTCGGAGCGGTTCTTCTGTTCATGGATGCGGTGCCGCCGATCCACTTTCTGGTCGCGGTGCCGCTGTTGGCGCTCGCCGTCAATTCGCTCGACTTCAGCACTCGGTATCTGACCGGATTTTTGTCTTCCTGGCCGATGGCGACGCTGGGGCTGTGGTCGTATTCGCTGTATCTGTGGCAGCAGCCGTTCTAAAAATTCCTCTATGCGCAGGGCAGTGCGCCGCTGCTGATGCTGGCCGGCGCGCTTGCGCTTTGTGCAGCTATTACATCGTCGAAAAGCCGGCTCGCGCCTGGCTGAACCCCTGATAGAGCTGTTGCCTCAGCCGGTGACCCGCCTGGTGTAGTAGCGCACTGCCTTCTTGCCGCCGTGGATCACCGCGTCGCCGACCTCGGCAAAGCCGAGCGCGGCGTGAAAGGCATCCGAAGCCGGGTTGGGCGGTTCGGCATTCGCCTCGCAGGTGACGATGGTCTGGCCGGCACGCAATGCATGGTCGAACAGATCTCCATAGAGCCGCCGGGCATGGCCGCGGCCGCGCGCTTGTTGCGCGACGAGGACGCGGTCGACATAGACCGAAGCGCCGATAGCGCTCGCGGAACCACAGGAAGTTCGGGCTGTCGTAGCGGGCGTCTTGGTCGAAGGTCATGATGAAGGCCTCCAGCGCGCCGATGCGGCGCGAATAGAACGATTTGCCTAGCAGGAAGGACAGGCGTTCCGGCTCAAGCCACGACTTGCTGCGGCGTCAGTTTGGCAAGGCGCTGCACCATCTCGGCGCGATCGGTGCTGTCGGCGTCCGGCGGCTGGCCTTCAGAGGTTTCGGGCACGTGGATCGCACCTTCCATCGCCGAGCGAATGGCGGCGGCCAGATCGCTCTTGCGCGCCGATTTCGGGACGAAGCCGGCTGCGCCGTAGGACAGCGCCTCGGAAATGATTCTTGGCTCCGCATGCTCCGAAACGATGACCACCGGCAGGCGCGGATAGCGGGTCACAAGCTGCAGCAGCCCGTCGAAGCCATGCACATCGGGCATCCTGAGGTCGAGCAGCGCAGAGATCGAATGGCAGTCCGCTGCGACTCAGACACTAGTCCTTCAAGATGACCCAAACAGAACAAGAATCTTACTGAACCGAACTGATTTTGCAATGACGGTCGCCGAAGATGATTCTGAACCACTGAGGAAACTTGACGAGTGCCTGGACGAAACGTCCAGGCATTTCTCAGCCGGTCCTCCGAAGCTCTCGATCTCGAGCGCTCATCGCAATGAGGGTAGCACAACAGGGATGCAGATGGGGCCGAGAGACATGTCCTGGACGAGTTATTCAGTGGCATTGCTAAGCGCTCTATGGAAGCCTCGCTGATCAGGCTATGAAGTCCGGCAACCAATGTCCGGGCATGATCGTCCGGGACCACATCTTGATCATCGTAAAGCCAGACACCGAGGCCTCCAGTCGGGCCTCCGACATTCAGATTCGCTTCGTTAGAACGAGCTTTGGAATCGCAGCACGGCGCCGAGGCTGTTCCCTTTGCCGACGTGAGCCGGGTTCGTTCCGGAACGGTCGACGGCAGCGAACTTGGCGTAGTGGGCATAATCGACTTCGGCTGTGACTGTGAAACCTGGAATGACCATATAGGCGACGTTTGCAGCCAGTCCGGAGTTCCTGAGCTGATCACCCGAGACCTGAAGGTTGAACGAAGTTTTCTCGTTTAACGTGTAAGTGGCGCCCGTCCAGAAAGCCCAGTTGCCGCTCCAAATTTTGTAGAAGCCGCGACCGTGAGCGGCGAGCGCGCTGGTTGGGTCATCGTTGAGATTGCCAATGGAGCCGTAGCCGAACATTCCGAATAGCGACAGGTCATCTGTGACATTGACATCGACTCGGAGCTTGCCGGCCAAAGCTTCGTAGTCGCTGTCACGAGCCATTACGCCGGTGATCGCGCCCCAGCCCTGCGTCTGTTTCACGCCGAAGACGACGTGCGGAACATGGCTGTCGATAGTACCGACTACACCCGACCCTTGTTCAAGTGAAACCAGAGCCGAAAAGCCATTATCGGCATCGAAGTAATACTGAGCCACGTTGGTATCGAAGTCGCCGTACGGAACGAGTACGTTATTGAGTACGTTTCCGGCGTAGCCTGTAAAGGTGTCGAAGGCCGACTCGTCCTTGCCAACTCGGAGGCCACCAAGCTGGATCCAAGCGGAAGTCAACTTGACGCCGCTGTTGAAGCTATAGTTGTGAGGGCTTTCCGGACCCGGATAAGCGTTGTGGTTGCCGAAGTTCACGCGAGTCTCAGTATAGGTCTTCAGTGCGCCTAGTTCGGTCTCCTGGCGCGTCCAAGTTTTAAACGTGAAACGCGTGTTGTTTCGCCAGGTGCCCTGAGCCTCGCCAGTTCTCACATCGGAGGTTCTTATCCCGTCATACGATCGGACATCGCTGAGGCCGACGTCGTAACGGATGTAGCCGCCGATGCGCACGCAGGTCTCGGTGTCGGGGATATGGAAGTAGCCCGAACCGTAGACGTCGCAGATATTGACGTATTCGATCGAACCCGGCGCGGAGACTTCGTCCGTCGCGCGAGCGACGGAAACGGAGATCAGGGCCGCAACTGAGCCGAGAAGAAGGCTGCTTACGTTCATTCTGGATCTCCAGTTCAAAGAATAAAAGGCGGACGCGTCAAAGGGGCGAATCGGCGGCCTATCCCAGGACCCAAAACATGTGCACGGTCCTGTTTCGTACCTGAGGAATGCGCGATACTAAGTTGACTAGAGGAGTTCCGGTGTGAGTAAGCCAAGTTATACTTGTACTTTGCTTTATCGCAGTTCGACTTATGGAAGAAGCAACTGTAGTTGGCTATCAACTGCCCGAAGGAGGCGAGATTCGACCTCCGTCCGGATCCAAGAAAAGGAAAAATCGCCTATTGCCTTGCCGCGCTTCCCACACCGTTCCTCAAATGCTTTCAGTACATCGGGGATTCAGCATTTCTGAACCAATATTCATCTCCGTTATCTGAGGGTTGGCCGTCGGCGTTAGATGCGGAGCAGCAAGCGACGTGCCATCCTGAAGAGGTAGCTCCGCGCTGACACTTAAATTGGCCGGCGCAACTTCGTCACGCTCCCTTCTTTTTGCTTTTTGGGGGTCAGGCTGAGCACCGAGCAGACGTTTTGGGACTCGGTTCGTATGTTCGATATGTGACACTTTCGTTCGATACCGACGGCACCTGTTTGCTGTGAAGCTCGGGTCGAGACAGAATGCGGCGGCGCCGCTCGGTACGTCAGGCAGGAGCCCCGCTGCAGCACACATCTGGATCGTGCCAAGGATGGCCCGTTTCGTTTTGAGCGGCGCAATCGTTCACACCACCGTGCGACTCACCTAGCGCCCATTGCGGATCGGATGGATGCATGCTCACGAGAGTAGTGTGGTTGGTTGCAGGGCAACCGCCTTGTTCGGTCAAACAGGCCAACTCTCGACAGATCACGGTTTAGGTCTTATATAAGAGCCATAAAAAGCGTTAAGGTCGTTTTTATGAGACAAACATGCGCTCAACAGTGACAGATACATTGCCTCCCAGAGTCAAGAGGGCGCTTGGCAAGCTCGGCGCCGATATTGCGCTCGCCCGTAAGAAGCGCAGCCTGACCGTGATGATGATGGCGGAACGACTGGGTGTCGCAAAGAGCACCTATCTGAAGATCGAAAAAGGAGACCCGACCGTCGCTATGGGGGCCTACGCCATGACCTTTTTCGTTTTGGGCTTTGATGAGGCTTTGGCGCAGATCGTCGACGCGCATCGCGATGAGCAAGGCCTGCTCCTCGACGCTGAACGTTTGCCCAAGAGGGTAAGGGTGCGGAAGCCACCGGGTGCAATATGAGACGTTCTATTGCTGTTCACATTGGCGAAGAAGCGATGCTACTGGGTACGTTGCGCTATGATCAGCAGGGTGCGCGCGAGAGCGCTGCCTTTGAATATGATGCAGGTTGGCTGAGAGCAGCGGAAGGCTTCTCGATCGAACCCGGTCTGCCACTCGTTACTGGCCCTCAATTCCATCGAAAGACCGGCGACGGATCCGTGTTCCACAACGCGATCGCCGACACGGAGCCGGACGGATGGGGCCGGCGTCTCATCCAGCGCGACCACGCCAAGCGTCGCCAAGAGGCGCGCCGGGCGGGAAATGTCGCCGAAACGCGGCCTCTGAACGCGATGGATTACCTCTTGGCAGTGGACGACATGAGCCGCATTGGTGCGCTCCGGTTGAAGGACGAAGAAGGGCGTTACCAAAGAACGACCGAGGAGGGTCGACGCACCACGCCGCCGCTCATTGAAATCGGTCAACTCCTCGCAGCCACGCACGCCGTCGAGACGAACACCGAGACGGCAACGGATCTCGCCTATTTGCGTGGACGTGGCACGTCCCTTGGGGGCCTTCGTCCGAAATGCTCTGTCGTCGACGATGACGGACGCCTCGCTATCGGTAAGTTTCCGAGCGTTGCCGACGATCGATCTGTCACAAAAGGCGAAGTGCTCGCTATGAAGTTGGCCAGAAAAGCCGGCGTGGATGCTGCTGAGACACGTCTGCTCGACAGCGACGGCGCCCCTGTCGCGCTCATACGGCGTTTCGATAGGACTCCGAACGGCAATCGCCTCATGTATATCTCGGCCGCCACGATGATCGGCGCAGAGTCAGGGGACGTTGGCGAGCATAGCTATACTGAACTTGTGGATGTGCTTCGTCAGCACGGCAGCCAGCCAGCGGCCAACATCGAAGAGCTTTGGCGGCGCATCGCGTTCTCGATCCTTATCACCAATGTCGATGACCACCTCCACAATCACGGCTTTCTCCATGTGCATCGCGGGCAATGGCGCCTGGCGCCTGCATTCGACATCAACCCGTTCCCTGAGCGCGTGCGAGAGCTGAAAACCTGGATATCCGAGGAAACTGGGCCCGAAGCGACTGTCGACGCACTGATGTCGGTAATCGCTTATTTCCGGATCAGGAGCGATCGAGCGAAGACGATACTCGCAGAAGTCGAAAAGGCGGTCGCGTCATGGCGGGAGGAGGGGCGGGCGCTTGGGATGACCCCCGAAGAACTCGATAGCTTCACCGACGCGTTCGAACATCGGGAACGGCAAGCCGCCCAACGGCGCAGCAATGATCCCTGAAAGCTTGCCATTCGCGGTTAAGATGGCGTCCTGCAAGGACGCCAAGGCGACTGGTTCTCCGTTTCGCCCGCCCTCACTCCATGTCCGGCGCCGAAAGGTCGAGCGCCAGCGCCGTCTTCGAACAGGCCTGGTTCCGGCTGGCCCAGCGCCAGCCGGTAGCGAGTCAGATACTCTTCTGCCAGTCTCTGAGCCGCACAGCGCTGCTGAAGCGCCACGTCGAACGTGATGCTGATCGGCTTGTGCGCAGGCGCGACCACCAGCGCTCGAATCCCATGCCCTCCTTCTTGCCGTCGCGCGCCGCATCGAAGATGGCCCAGAACGGACCGAGCCCCGCGGCGGCATGGGTATTCGCGAGAGAGCGCCGGACGCATAGGCTCCGCGTACTGGCGATGCGGCCTTCGCGCTGCTTGAAATCGACCGGCGCGGCAGAATGCGATCGCTTTCGTGATCACGTCACCTGGGAGGACGAGAAAAGATTGTTGAGGCACGGGTACGACCTGCCTCAGTCGTTCGTTCGATCGACAGCACTGTGTGCGGAGGACGCTCTCCATCATGCAGTGCCAGGAGACGCTGGCCGATTTCCTTATCCGCTGCCGTGAGCCGATGATTCAGGCGCAGAAAATCCATCCAGGTTGGCGTGCGGAATGTCTCTGTCCAAATCGAAGGCTTTTGAAGATTTCGCTGCAGTGTCCAGTTTCGCGCACCGGCACGGCTCTGAACATGGCGCCTTGCGCGCATGTAGCCCAGAAAGGTCTCGATATTCTCTTCGGATATAAGATACTCGACCTTGACGACTATGGGGCCACTCCTGGGCTTCAACTCGAGTGCCAGCTCCGGCGGGTGAAAATCCGAACTCTCCTGATCCGTTTCTTCCCATGGACGGACCGGCAACAGTATCCCCGCAGCTGCAACCAGCAACAGAGCGCCTGCGGCGCCCTCCAGAGCCCAGGCTAAGGAGTAGTCCTGTGCGACAGTACCCCAGATCCAGCTGCCGGCCGCCATCCCCCCTGCGCTCAGGGCGTAATATATCGACAGTGTGCGGCCGACGACCCACCTTGGGCTTGCCAGCTGCACCGACACGTCGATGCCCGTCCAGGTGATAAGCCAACCCGCGCCACCAAGTGCCAGCGAAATGGCCGCCACGGCGACCGATGATGTGAGTGCAAGGGAAAGGCAACATGCTGCACAAGCAACAGAGGCGAACGATACCAGCCTGTTTTGAGACGTGATCCGCCTTAGAAAGCTATTGCTCATGCCCGCGACGAAAGCACCCATGCCGAAGCCGGCCAGCAAGATGCCGTAGACGATTGGGCCGCTTTTCAGCTGATCCCGGACGACTAGTGGGAGTAGCGCAAGGATGGAGATGCTTGCCAGCCCGAAAAAGGTTGCACGGGCAATCGCTGCCCTGATCTCCAAGGACAATACCGTGAAGCGCACTCCGTCATGAATTGCCATCGTCATTCGCTCACGAGGGAGAGGCGAAGTGCGAACCTTCCATTTGGTGCGCCATATCGCGCCGAGAGGGACCAGATCGCTCAGCGCGGCCAGGGCGAAAGCGGCGAGCGGCCCAAAGAAGGCCAGCATCGTCCCACCCAAAGCGGGTCCTATGCTGCGTATGATGTTGTATCCGACAGACATCAGCGTCACTGCGGCCGGAATGTCGCGCTTGTCCAGGATATCGCCGACCGAGGCATGCCAGGCCGGATCATTCAGAGCGAAGCCGCAGCCAGCCAGAAAGCCCAATCCAAGTAGGAGCCAGGGATCGACAAATCCCAGGCCCACCGAAATCATCAGCGTCGTTGATGCCAATGCTATCAGGCAGTGCCCCGCAAACATCACCCATCGGCGGCTGAAGTTGTCGGCGATGGCTCCCGCAAGAATTGAGAGGAAGAATACCGGCAACGTGGATGCGGCCTGCACGAGTGCAACCATCAGATCCGAAGCGGAAATCGTGGCCATCAGCCAACTGATGGCGACCGTTTGCACGAGCCACCCGAGGCTGGATATTTGTGTGGCCGTCCAGATCGAGCGAAACACCGGGTTCCGAAATGGAGCCAGCGTTGTTGAGACAGGCAGATGAGCATTTTTTTCGGACTGCATGACGGTTGATGCCTTCGAGGGGCCGGTTATTCAATTCACGGCTGCCACTACTGCCGTTACGATGTTGACCAATAAGGGCCCGACATATCGAGGATGACTTCATCGCAATGAGGAGTTGGATACCTCCGCTCTCCTAGACTGGCGCCAACCACTCCTCGCCCAGCAAGTTAGCGTTGCCGATCGTCCTGCTCGAGAAAATCGTCTGCAGGGTTTTCGCTCTCGCGTCACCGAACCAGCGCCCATGCAGCTTGCCGGCGACTATTTTTTCGCATGGGGCCCGTTTTGCTAGTGTCATTCGTGACAAATCCTGTGCATGGCCGTCGTACCGCTAAATTCCGAGGATGAGGGCGCCTCCGGTGAGACCGGCACCCGCCGCCGCAAGGAGAATTTTTTCGCCCGGCCGAAACGGCTGCGCCCGATGCGAAAGCGAGAGCGAGAGCGGGATGGTCGCGGCGGAAGAGTTGCCGTACTCGGCGATCGTCTTGACGACTGCCTGATTCGCTATTCCGAGGTTCCTCCCGACCACATCGAAAATCCGAGCATTGGCCTGATGCGGCACGAAACGATCAATGTCTTGCGGCAGCATTCGGGCAGAAGTGAGCGCGTCCTGCGAGCAGGCCGTCATCATGTCCACGGCCTTGCTGAACACTTCACGGCCGTCACTGATGGTCATCCGGGTCTGCGCCAGGTCCATGCCGCCGTGGAACGGTCTGTTGCTTCCTCCGGCGGGAATCTGGATCAGCCCGTAGCGCGAGCCATCCGAAGCCAACGCGGCGCCGAGAATGCCCCGATCCGGCTCTTCGCAGGGGGCAATCACCACGGCGCCGGCGGCATCGGCAAACAGCACCGCGCTTGCGCGCTCGGCCGGATTGATGCGGCGGCTGAGGATGTTGGCGGCAATGACCAGGCTCGCTTTGCCATGGAGGCGGGTGAATCCGTCCGCGAACATCAGGGCATAAATGAAGCCGGCGCAGGCGCCTGTGAGGTCAACCGCACCGGCGCGGCCTAAGCCCAGGCGATGTGCTACCAGCGGCGCGCTGGGCGGCAGAAGGTGATCGGGCGTCGAGGTGGCGAGTAACAGCAGGCCGATGTCGCCACGGTCGAGGCCGGAATTCGCCAGTGCCATGTCGCCGGCGTGCGCGGCAAGGCCCGACTGCGTATCCTGGTCGGTTGCCCAGAAGCGCGAGCGAATTCCGGTGCGCTGCTCGATCCAGCCGGGTTCGAGTCCAAGACGGGTCTCGATTTCCTGGTTCTCCACCTTTCGGGCCGGCGCATGATGACCAAACCCGAGAAAGCGCGACGATCTGCTCATGCGCTCGGACCGAAGCGTTCGCCGGCCTCTTCGAAGGCGTCATACAATTCGTCGAGTTCCTCTCCGGTGATGCAATAGGGCGGCAGAACATAGAGCACATTACCGAGCGGGCGCACGAGCAGGCCGCGATCGAGGAAGAAAGCGCGCAGCTTTGGTCCGATCTCGGCCAGGTAGCCGGCCGAGCCGGCGCGCAGATCGAGAACTGCGATCGTGCCGGTCGCCCGGCAATCTGTGAAGTTGGTATTGTTGCGAAAGCGTCGAAGCCCGGCGGACTGCATCGCGCTCAGGGCCGCGATCCGCTCGGCGACCGGCTCGTCACGCCAGATCTCGATATTGGCAAATGCTGCCGCGCAGGCAATCGGATTGGCGGTATAGGAACTCGAGTGGAAAAAGGTCTTGTTCCGGTCCACGGAATAGTGGGCCTGGAAGATGGTATCGCTGGCGAGCGTGGCCGCCAGCGGGACGGCGCCGCCGGTCAAGCCCTTCGAGGTGCACAGGATATCTGGAGAGATGTTCGCCTGTTCGCAGGCGAACATGGTTCCGGTGCGTCCCCAACCGGTCATCACTTCGTCGGCGATCAGGAGCGTGCCGGAGGCCTCAGTGATCTTCTTCAATTCGGTCAGAACCCAGGCCGGGTACATCAGCATGCCGCCGGCGCCGAGTACCAGCGGCTCGACGATCAGCGCGGCGGCGCGGCGGTCGCGGGAGAAAGCCTCGAATCTATCCAGTGTTTCCTGCTCGCGCCCTGCGGCCGGAAACGGGATGGTGTCGACCTCGAACAGCAGGGGTTCGTAGGCGGCGTTGAACACGCCGCGGGCTCCGACGCTCATCGTGCCGATCGTGTCGCCATGATAGCTGTGTTCCATGACGACAATGCGCGAACGCGGCGCGCCGATGTTGCGGTAATAGCCGAGCGCCATCTTCAGCGCGACTTCGACGGACGTGGATCCGCTGTCGGAATAGAAAACCCAGTCGAGGCCTGCCGGCACTATTTCGATCAGCGCCGAGGCCAACTGCTCTGCCGGCTGATGGGTGAGACCGGCGAAGATCACCTGGTCGAGCATCTCAGTCGCATTCCGGATTGCTTCCATGATCCGTGGATGGCGGTGCCCGTGGGTGACCACCCACCAGGAGGAGATTGCATCGAGGATATGCCTTCCGTCATTCGTCTCTAGCCAAGCCCCTTCCGTGCGGACAACGGACGGCATGGCCGGCTCGATCGCGTGCTGGGTGAATGGATGCCAGACCGGCGACCGCGACATCATTCGCCTCCGGCAATCTTGGCGAGGTCGAAGCCGGCAAACATCGCCTTCCGCAGAGTTTCGCGCGTCAACGGAACGAGGTGTGGCAGCCTGCCGAGCTGACGCACCGCGCCGAATTCGGTGATTGTCCTTTGCGTATCGGCTACCTCTTCGCCGATGAAGGCGATGCCGATCAGCGGGATGGAGCGAGCCCGCAGGGCTTCGATCGACATCAGAGTGTGGTTGATCGTGCCGAGCTCGGTGCGGGCGCACAGGATGACCGGCAGCCGCCATTCAGCGAAGATGTCAATAAATCTTGTCTGTCGGTTGATCGGCACCATCAGTCCGCCAGCGCCTTCGATGACGAGCGGTGTCGGCAGGACCGGAAATGCAAGATCGGCAGCCTCAATCGAGACGCCGTCAATTTCGGCTGAACGATGCGGCGACAGCGGGCTCTTCAAGCGGTGAGCTTCCGGCAGCACGCGCCCTGACGGCAGGCCGGCGAGCCGTTCAACCGCCTCACTGTCGGTCTCCTCATCGAGACCCGATTGCACCGGCTTCCAGTAGAAGCCGTCGAGCAGGCCGGCGAGCCCCGCCGAAAAGACCGTTTTGCCAATTCCGGTGTCTGTTCCGGTGACGACGATACGCTTGGTCATGCCGTGGCCAACACCGCGGCGAGCGTCTCGACCATGGCCGAAATGTCAGCCTTGCCGACATTCAGCGTCAGCGAAATGCGCAGCCGCGACGTGCCCTCCGGCACGGTCGGCGGGCGAATGCCGCGTATGTCGAAGCCGCGGGCCTGCAGTGCCGCCGCCATCACCATGGTGCGGCTGACGTCGCCAATGACAAGTGGCTGGATTTGCGAGCCGCTGCGCGCCACGCCACAGCGCTCGGCCAGTTGGCGGCCCGCGAAGGCAATGTACTCATGCAGCTGAACGCGGCGCATCGGCTCGTCGACCAGGATTGCGAGCGCTTCGCGCGCCGCCACCGCCATTAGCGGCGATGGCGCGGTGGCGTAGATAAAGGGCCGGCAGCGGTTGACAATATAGTCGCACAGCACTCCCGGCCCAGTGACGAGTGCGCCGGATGCGCCGAGCGCCTTGCCGCATGTGTGGAGCGCGACAATGTTGTCGCGGCCCTCGAAAGCGGCGGCCAGCCCCCGGCCGTCCGGTCCCCAGACGCCGGTGGCATGTGCCTCGTCGACCACTATGAATGCCTCGTACCGATCGGCAAGCCCGACCACGCTCTCCATCGGCGCCCAGTCGCCATCCATGCTATACAGGCTTTCGACTGCGATCCAGATATGCCCCATGCCACCTTCGGCGCGCCAGCGCCTGATCGCGTCCTCAAAAGCATTTATGTCGTTGTGCGTGGCCGACCTGAACTCGGCGCGTCCAGCCCGCGCCCCTTCATGCATGCTGGCATGCGCGAGTTCGTCGAGGATCAGCAGGTCGCCCTTCTGCGGCAGGGCGCTCAGCAGGGCGAAGTTGGCGATGTAGCCGCTGCCGAAGAACAGCGCCCGTTCGGCCCCGAAGAACGCCGCCGCATCTGCCTCCAACGCCTCATGTTCCGGCGCGTTGCCGCGCAGGAGCCGCGATCCGGTAGCGCCGACCGGGGTGCCCCCCTCGATTGCCGCCGCGACTGCATCGCCAAGTCTCTTCGACGCAGCAAGCCCGAGATAATCGTTGGACGAGAAGTCGAGCCCGGCGCGCGGCGCCAGCGTCCGCAGCCGGCCCTTGCGTGCCAGACCCTGCAAGGTTGCTTCATAGCGGGCAAGCGGCGGCTCGTTCATCTTGCCTCGCGTGGCATCGGCTCAATGCCGAGACGCCTAAATAGACGATTATCCTTGTCCTCGCCGGGATTGTCCGCGGTCAGCAGCATGTCGCCGACAAAGATCGAATTGGCGCCGGCAAAGAAGCACAGCGCCTGCGTTTCGTCGCTCATCGCCGTCCTGCCGGCGGAGAGCCTTACATAGGACTTCGGCATCATGATGCGGGCGAGCGCAATGGTGCGGACGAAATCGATCGGATTGATGGGCTCGGCCTCGGCAAGCGGCGTGCCTTCGATGGGGATGAGCATGTTGATCGGCACGCTTTCCGGCGGCTCGGGCAGGTTCGCGAGTGTGACCAGCATGTCGATGCGATCGGCCTTTTCCTCTCCCATCCCGACAATGCCGCCGCAGCAGACCTTCATGCCAACCTCGCGCACGTGCCCAAGTGTTTCCAGCCGGTCGGCAAAGGTCCTGGTTGAAACGACCTCGCCGTAATAGCGCTCGGACGTGTCGATGTTGTGGTTGTAGTAGTCGAGACCGGCCGCCTTCAGGCGCTGCGCCTGACTGAGGTCCAGCATTCCGAGCGTCATGCAGGTCTCCATGCCGAGCGCCTTCACGCCCTCGATCATGGCGACCACGGCCTCCATGTCGCGTTCCTTCGGACTGCGCCATGCGGCGCCCATGCAATAGCGGGTGGCGCCGGCGTCCCGCGCCTTAATCGCTTCGGCAAGGACACGCTCCACCTCCATCAGCTTGGACGCCTTCAGGCCGGTTTCGTAATGCGTAGACTGGCTGCAATAGCCGCAATCCTCCGGGCATCCGCCGGTCTTGATGCTGAGTAGCCGCGACAGCTGCACCCGGTTGCGATCGAAGTTCTGGCGGTGGATTGTCTGAGCCAGGAAGAGCAGGTCATTGAACGGCATCCCGTGGATAGCCTCGGCCTCTTTGCGGTTCCATCGGGATAGTGCCCCCTCGATCGATTGCATGGCTTGCTTCACGTCGCACTCCGAGTTCGTTCCAATCGTCATCATCAAAAGCTTTGTCGCTGGTCCAACAGCACGTGCAGGAGTCTGTCGACCCTCCTCGGGTTCGCTATTGATCGTCGATCAGCCCGATGAGCCTGAACCAGTTGGAGGGTGCGCCGCACAAAGATGCAGGCTCGCATGGAGCAGTTCCTGCCTCGGCGCGCTCCAGCGGAGGTGAGAATGCTTTTCATTCCATCTCCATCAGTTCAAGCGCGCGCCGATGCGCCGGCATATCCAAGCCGATGTCGAGGATGGGCGCGCTGTGTGTCAGCCATCCGACTGAGATGAGGTCGACCCCCGTCGCAGCAATCGACGGAGCCGTTTTCGGCGTCACCCGACCGGAGGCCTCGGTGATGGCTCGGCCACCGACCAGTGCCACGGCGCGGGCAAGATCCTCAACCGACATATTGTCGAGCAGCACCACGTGGACTCCCAGCGCGAGCGCTACATCGAGCTGCTCCAGCGTGTCGACCTCGACTTCGATCTTCACCATGTGGCCTGCGGCGGCGCGTGCCCGCTCTATTGCCGTGCGAATGTCGCCGGCGATCGCGATGTGGTTGTCCTTGATCAGCACGGCGTCGTCGAGCCCGAAGCGGTGATTGGCGCCGCCGCCGACGCGCACGGCGTATTTCTCCAACGCGCGCAGGCCGGGCGTCGTCTTTCGCGTGCACACGATCCTCGCCTTGTGGCCACGCACGGCTTCGACCATCGTCGCTGTGGCAGTGGCGATGCCGCTCAGGCGGCACAGAAAATTGAGCGCCGTGCGCTCGGCCGTGAGCAGGCCTCGCGCCGGTCCGCACAGCTTGGCGATAGTCTCGCCCGCCGCGACATCGCTGCCGTCAGCTCGCCAGATGTGCATCTCGATCGCAGGCTCGACGAGCATGAAGGCGAAGGCGGCCAGATCGAGACCGGCAACGATTCCCGTCTGTCGCGACTTGAGCACCAAGGTGGCGGTGCAATCATGCGGGATCACCGCATCGCTGGTCAGATCGCCGCATCTGCCCAGATCCTCCAGAAGGGCACCGCGCACAATCGGTTCGATCAGGGCCGAGGGGAGGGGTGAAAATGACCTCATATCAGGTGCTCCGTATCGGGGCCCGGCAACTAAGTGCGGCGGCGGCCTGCATTGCGCTGCGCAGTGTCAGCCGTGACTGACGCGCATCTGCATCGCGTCCGGGGAAATCGGAACGACAGTGCGAGCCGCGGCTCTCTTCGCGCCGCAGGGCCGCAATGGCGATCATCATCGCGACCAAGGCCGGCCCGGAGCCAGCGCCGTCGTGAGCTGCAATCGGCAACAGGGTCGCCACCCCGTCGCGTAGCGTCTCGCCATCGCGGATGATTCCGAGCGCGGCGGAGACGATTGGGCGGATGCCGGAGGCGTCTGGCCGTTGAGGCACGAATGCGGAACACACGCGCGGTCGCCGGGTGTGTGATACGTCGGCGACGCTTTCAGCAACCCAGCTCGCTGTGACCGCCGCTTCGATAAGCGAGTTGCTGGCGAGGCGGTTCGCGCCGTGCAGACCGGTGCATGCGACCTCGCCGCATGCCCACAATCCCTCGATGGAGCTGCGGCCGGCAGCGTCTACAGCAACGCCGCCCATGTGATAATGTGCCGCCGGGCGCACCGGGATCGGGTCGGTCGCGGGATCGATGCCGGCCTGGCGACACAAATCGGCGATCGCCGGAAAGCGCTTATCAAATCTGAGGCCGAGACATTGCCTTGCGTCCAGGAACACACGGCGTCCGACAGCGAGCTGGTGCCAAACCGCGCGCGCAACCACGTCGCGAGGCGCAAGCTCGCCCCCTGGGGTTTCAGCGAGGAAACGCTCTCCTTGCTCGTCGACGAGCACAGCACCCTCGCCGCGCACCGCTTCGCTCACCAGCGGCATCGGCCGCCACGGACCGTCGAGGGCGGTCGGGTGGAACTGCACGAATTCCAGGTCGGCGAACTCCGCCCCGGCACAGGCGGCGAGCACGAGCCCCTGTCCACATGAGCCAGGCGGGTTTGTCGTATCGCTAAACAAGCCGCCGATGCCGCCGGTCGCCAGGACCGCGCGGCGCGTTGGCAAGGCGATTGCGCCCGTGCACCCGGCCGCGACCACGGCGATAATCGCCCCGTCTTCCACGACAAGCCGGCGGGCCTCCACGTTTTCCAGGATAGTGATGGAGGCTGTGCGCCGTGCCGCGGCGATCAGCGCGCGGACCAGCTCGCGACCGGTGGCATCGCCCGCCGCATGCACGATCCGCCGCTGCGAGTGCGCCGCCTCAAGCCCGAGCCGCAACGCGCCGTCAGCGCGTCGGTCGAATGCGACACCGAAGCACTCTAGAGTCCTGATCGCTTCAGGTGCAGCTCGGACCGTTCGCCGCACCGTCGTCACGTCGCAGAGGCCGTCGCCGGCCGCGAGGGTGTCACAGAGATGAAGTTCGGGACTGTCCTCGCCGCCGACACTTGCCGCAAGACCGCCTTGGGCGAGCTCGCTGCAGGCTCCGGTTCCCAGCCCCGCATTGGACAGAAGCACAACCGGTTCCGGCGCCAGATGAAGCGCCGTCATCAGGCCTGCCACACCGGCGCCGATGATGACCGGCGCCCCGCCGATGTCATGAACGTCGAGGCTCATATGGAAAGCATACGCTCGACCGAGCGGCGCGCGCGCCCTGAAATCCCGGGATCGATCCGAACCTCATGCCGGTTCTCCTCGAGTGCGACGCGAATGTTAGCCAGCGTGATGCGCTTCATGTGCGGACAGAGATTGCAGGGGCGGACGAACTCGACCTCGGGATGCGCGACCGCGACATTGTCGCTCATCGAACATTCCGTTAGCAGGACTACGCGCGGCGGTTTCTCCCGCTCGACATAATCCAACATGGCCGCAGTCGAGCCTGAGAATTCCGCCTCTGCTACAATCTCTGGCGGGCATTCCGGATGGGCGAGCACGATGACCCCTGGATGCGCATCGCGCAGTTCCCGGATGTCGGCCGATGTGAAGCGCTCGTGCACTTCGCAGTGGCCCTTCCAGGCGATGATCTCGACCTCCGTCTCCGCCGCCACGTTTATCGCCAGATATTCATCGGGCACCATAATCACACGCGGCACGCCGAGCGATTCCACCACCGCCCTGGCGTTGCCCGAGGTGCAGCAGATGTCCGACTCCGCTTTTACAGCCGCCGAAGTGTTGACGTAGGTGACGACCGGGACCCCCGGATAACGCTGCCGCATCAGCCGCACGTCTTCTGCCGTGATCGAATCTGCCAGCGAGCAACCGGCGCTGAGATCCGGGATGAGGACGATCTTGTTCGGATTGAGCAGCTTGGCCGTCTCGGCCATGAAATGCACGCCGGCAACCACGATGATTTGCGCCTCGACCGTAGCCGCCTTGCGGGCCAGTGCGAGGCTGTCGCCGACAATGTCGGCCACGCAATGGAAGATCTCCGGCGTTTGGTAGTTGTGCGCAAGGATGACCGCATTGCGATCGCGCTTCAGCGCGAGGATGGCCTCAATGTCGTTGGTGAAGGCCGACCATTCGACTGGCGGAATCACCCGCCGGACGCGCTCGTACAGGGACGCAGCCGTAGGTAACGCCCCAGTCATCAGCGCCTCCGATTATATTCGATCTGACAATAAGGGGAATATGTCTACCTTGACTATAAGTATGTCAAGCCCGCGCGAGCGGCAATTTTGTCCCGGCCACAGCCCTGTCGTCGAGGACGGCATGGCGGAACCGATAAAGCTTTGCCGGCCGTCCGCCCGTCTCGAGGGAGGTCTCGCCAGTTTCCTCGACCAGCTCTTGCTGCTCAACAAGTCTTCGGAAGTTCGGCTTGTTGATGAGCCTCCCGGCGAGCGCCTCCACGGTCCGCTGCAGCTGAAGGAGCGTGAAGGACGGCCTCATGAGTTCGAACACCACCGGCCGGTACTTGATCTTTGAACGTAGCCGCGCAATGCCGGTCGCCAGGATTCGTCGATGGTCAGCGATCATTGCCTTGCCAGATACCGCCGCTGGCGCGACGTCCCGCCCGCCACCAGCCTCTTCGATCAGGGCAGATTCGTAAAGCAACTCGTAGCGTTGGAGCGTGAGTTCCTCGTTCCAATTGCGGTCGTCGAAACCGAAGGCAATCGCGGCGCGCTGCCGGCGTTCGCGTCGCGTGGTGGCGTCGCTGGCGCCCTCAGCCCACTCAGTCAGGCGTGGACGTAAAATATCGAGCACCACCGGCGTGCCGGAGCGATGGTCCTCCCAGGGAAAATACTCGTACCAACTCCGCCACCCGCAATTAGCGGAGCCCGTTGCCTGTTCCTTCCGAGTGAGTGCGAGATAGCTGATTGAGATGGCGCGTTCCTGGCGCTCGGCCCCTATGCGGTCCCGATCTGCGAAGGTGTAGAGCTGCTCGATGTACCCCAGCGGGTGGCCGGTCTGTTGCTCCACCCAACCCCTCAGACCGGATTGCAGCGATCGATGCTCTAGCGCATATGGTCCAGACGGAAGGGTGTCCGCGTTCCCGATGGTGAGAAGGCAGGGTTCACTGTCGTTTACGGCGACGACAACGGCGATCAGGTCCACTTTTGCTTCGTCGGCCTTGAGCGCGGCTCTGCCTTTTCTCGTTTCTTTTGCCTGATGGTCCATGTTCGAAAGTGAGTTGGTCCCAAATTCAGGTGACTGAATCGATTGAATTTAAGCGTTGCTGCACGAACGTCAACACCGCACAGCTGCACGTCTTTTTTTAGCTCTTCGCACTCGCACAAAAATATGCCAAACGCGACACCCACGGCGGGTAACGCTAGGGAAGGATGCGTGGGTTGAGCGCAACTGGTGAGACAAAGGCGATGACACCGCCGGATATTCGAATGCGGAAAGGCCAGACTCCACTCGTCTGCCTGACGGCATATACTACGCCGATCGCCAGATTGGTTGATCGACACTGCGACATCGTTCTCGTTGGCGACAGCGTCGGCATGGTACTGCACGGCCTCTCGTCGACGCTAGGCGTCACTCTCGACATGATGATCATGCACGGCCAGGCGGTGCGCCGCGGTCTGGTGCGATCATTGATGGTCGTAGACCTGCCATTCGGTTCTTATGAAGAGAGCCCCGAGCAGGCCTTCCGCAACGCTGCGCGCCTGATGGCGCAGACCGGTTGTGCAGCTGTGAAGCTCGAAGGCGGTGAGAAAATGGCCGAGACCATTCGCTTCCTCGGCGCCCGCGGCGTGCCTGTCATGGCCCATGTCGGTTTAACGCCGCAGTCGGTCAATACTTTCGGTGGCTACCGCGTCCAGGGGCGGGGAGACGATGCCGAGCGCCTCAGGCGCGATGCCGGTGCGGTCACGGAGGCCGGCGCCTTTTCCGTGGTGCTGGAGAAAGTGCCCGAGCCCCTCGCAAAGCGCATCACTGCGGAGATCGCCGTCCCAACCATCGGCATCGGCGCCTCGCTCGCCTGCGACGGTCAGATTCTGGTCAGCGACGATATGCTCGGGCTTTTCAGCTCCTTCCGGCCGAAATTCGTCAAGCGCTATGCCGAACTAGGCGAACAGGCCGATGCGGCGATTGCGGCTTATGCCGCTGACGTGAGGAAACGGTGCTTTCCGGCGGCGCAACATCTCTACACCAACGAGGCGAAGGCCGGAGACGTCATATGAGCGTGCCGATCGTTCGAACCGTTGCCGAACTCCGCGCTGTTGCCGCGCGATGGCGTCGCTCAGGCGCCAGTATCGCCCTTGTGCCGACCATGGGGGCCTTGCATGAAGGTCATCTGAGTCTGGTGCGTGCCGCGCTTCAGAAGGCCGATCGGGTAGTGGTGACGCTGTTCGTCAACCCCAAGCAATTCAACAGTGCCGCCGACCTTGCCGCCTATCCTCGCACGGAAAACGAAGATGCTGCGAAGCTTGCGCCGCTGGGCGCACATTTGCTCTATCTGCCGGATGCAGAGGAGATGTATCCGCCAGGTTTCGCCACGACCATTTCGGTGTCCGGTATCAGCGAGGGCCTGTGCGGCGGCTTCCGGCCGGGCCATTTCGACGGCGTGGCGACGGTCGTTGCCAAGCTCTTCCTGCAGACCGGCGCTGACTTGGCCTATTTTGGCGAAAAGGACTTTCAGCAGCTTCAGCTAGTCAGGCGCGTGGTCCGGGACCTAGACATTCCAATCACCATCCTGGCCTGTCCGACCGTGCGCGAAGCCGATGGTCTTGCACTATCCTCGCGCAATCTTCGGCTCTCGCCAGCACAGCGCGCCATTGCCCCAACGTTAGTAGCGGTCTTGCTCGGGGTGGCTGACCGGCTTGCGCGCGGATCTCCTGTCCTGCCCACTCTTGCCGAAGCGCGCGCAGCAATTCTGGCTGCCGGCTATCGCGAAGTCGAATACCTGGAACTTCGCGGCGAGGCAGATCTGCAACCGCTGACGAGCCTTGACCGACCGGCACGCTTGCTTGTCGCGGCATGGCTCGGCGACATACGGCTCATCGACAACATAGGAATGTCACCGATCGGTGCAACAAATTAGACGCTCGCGGCGCTGAGTCGCCGCACAAACAGCCTCATTAACCAAAGTAGCAGAGCAATACCGGCGACTAAACTGACGAACTCGCACACGTTGCCTCGATCGCCAATCATTTAGACCAAGGTCTCCGCCTGCAATCGAGCAACGGCACGGAGGTTATGCAAGCGCAGATGCATCGCGTGTTTGAAGATTTCCTTGAGCAACTCTCCGAAAGCGTCGATGCTGTCGATCTGTGTGAGGCAATGGCGTCTGCCGCAGCCGCATTCGACTTTCCGCTCTTCGCCTATTTCAGTTACCCGTCGGCCTCCGGCCAGAGGCCGCGCTTGATTTCAAATTATCCTTCATCCTGGACATCACACTATATGCAAATGCGCTACCACAGCCATGATCCGGTCATCCTGCGCGGGCTTCAAGGCTGGGACATCTTTGATTGGGGTGTGGATCGACCTCGGCAACATCTCGCGGCTTCACAGCAACAGATTCTGGAAGAAGCAGCTCGATTTGGCATTCGTGGCGGATTGACCATGTCGATGCACGACCATCGCGGCCGCTTTGCGGCGCTGACCTTCGCTTCCGACCAGTCCCGTCCGCCTCTCTTGCGGTCACTGACACGTTACGAAAAGGCATTGCAGCTGGTCGCGATCAGCTTTCATATATATGCCCGGCGCAGGCTCGCCGAAGATTGCGTGGTGGATGGCGTAATCCTGACCCCGCGAGAATTCGAATGCTTGAAATGGGCGGCGCGCGGTAAGTCCGCCTGGGATATCAGCCAGATCCTCGGCGTCTCGAAACGCACCGTGACCTTCCATCTGGAAAACGCCAAGGCAAAGCTTGGCGTGCGAACCATAAACCAGGGCGTAGCACGGCTGACTGCTTCCCGTCAGTGGAGATCCTGACTCCTTTTATTGGAAAGCTGTAAAGGTCTACAGGCTGCATCAATGTCGGCTTTCCTCTTCGATAGCGGGAACACATCCTGCAAGGAGGCGACAGATGATGCAGCTGATAACACCTGAGCTCTACGGCGAGTTTCCAAACGAGCTCAACGAAATGCACGGGCTCAGGCATCGGGTCTTCAAGGAAAGGCTGGATTGGGAAGTTCAGACCGAAAGCGAGATGGAAACAGACGCATTTGATAGCCTGAACCCCGTCTATCTGCTTCTCAAGGGATCCGACTGGCGAATTTGCGGTTGCGTCCGTCTTTTACCGACTACCGGACCGACAATGTTGCGCGACACCTTTCCGATGCTGCTGGGGGAGACTGCGGCGCCCGCGAGTGCCCGCATTTGGGAGAGCAGTCGTTTCGCACTCGATCTCCCTCCATCAGCGCCTAAGTCTGGCGGACTGGCGCAAGCAACCTACGAGCTCTTCGCCGGCATGATCGAATTCGGCTTGGCGAACAATCTCACTCGGATTGTGACAGTGACCGATACGCGCATGGAACGGATCCTGCGTCTCGCAACGTGGCCGTTGTCGCGCATCGGACAGCCGAAGCCGGTTGGTAACACGGAGGCGGTCGCCGGTTTTCTCGAGATTTCCCACGCTAGCCTCAAGCGCATCCGCTGGAGGGGACGTCTGAACGGACCTGTATTATGGCAACCGGTTCTCGGCCTGTCGGCCTAGCGCTTAACGATGCTCAGCCTGACCAATGCTCCTGCCCGCGGGCGCTACGTACGGTTGATATGCTGGCCGGACGGCGTAGTGCGAAGCTTACGACTATTCCGGTCGATTCCCCCGCACGACCTGGGCCCAGGAAGTTTTTAGGTGCAATCCGCAATTCCAGCGTTACCACGCCAAATGGCGCGCCCCGCCGCAGACACCCGAGTTTTTGGACGCCGTAAAAGCCCGGATTTCTTTACGCCGCAAAAAAGCAGCAACCCCGGAATCGTTCACAGAGCAGCCAAGGCCTGCACCGCTGGACGATTGCTCCTCTCAGCGGTGCCTTCTGGTACCAAAAAAGCCCCGGCGCTGGGTCGATGCGCCGGGGCTTTGGGCACGTACGAGCTACACCAACATGTCCGCTTGTGAACGTGCGCTAATAAAGTGAACGAATGGTGAATCGCGCAATAGCTCGCCAAACGGGGTTCGTGTTCATGCTCCCATGTAAGAAGTGTTGCTGGCATGGATCAACGCTGCCGTAGGCCTAAGAGCGCACGCGTTGCGGCGATGTCGGTCATGCCGTCCCTTCGCAACTCGATGCCCGAACACGGCGCAAGTGGCTCCATGTTCCAGGGCGAATGGTGCCTGATCGGCTGTACCGTACCAGTCGCTGCGCGACCCCGCCGGCTGACCATCGCTGAAGCTCTTGAGCAGGAACTCGATGCTTGCTGAGAATCCTCGGCCGTCGTGACAGGTTCCTTGCCATGTGGGAGCCAGCCATCCTAGGCAGGCAGGTTCTTCGGACTTGATCAGAACCAGTTGAACCGCCATATGCGCCAGTCAGGTGGCCCATGGACGAGACGGACTCGGTAGAATTGATGTCCATTTGTTTGACTTGCTAGGAGCGCCAGGTCGGGAGGAACTCTCCCGAGTTGTCTGGCGCCTTTGCTCTCCTTCGAGGTGTATATGAAAGATTCGCGTATTCCCGAGCCAGTCTTGACGGCTATGTCGGAGGGGACCCACATTATCCGTGCTTATCGTGAGCACCTTGGATATTCCGTCGAGGATCTGGCGGTGGCGTGCGGGCTAGCCGCTGAGGAAATCCTGAACATTGAATCCGGTCTGAGATACAACAAGGGCTATCGAGATCGGATCGCGAAAACGCTGTCCCTACCAGCGGGAATTCTTGAGGCGGACCAGGACATATTGGACGCGGCCTGATCCAGGGGAAGACTTGTTGCCCGTTGGGTCTGTCGGGGAGCAGGTCGCGTAGCAATCAACTGAGTTGGTGTTCCGTTGGCTGTCTAGCATCTTGGAATCCGGCTTTCGCGCCGGCTTTCCCAGTTGTACCAGCGAGGCGCTTCTGAGTTACAGTCTTAACTCGCTTTGCCCCCTCGCATTTCTGGGCGAAGCATCTTGATCTTTTGGATGTTGGAGTCCCGTGCCACGCAAATTGCCCGAAGTGTATGTAAGGCGATGTAAGCGAACGCGAACTCGCTTCAGAAGCCGAGGACCGACACCATTGACCACATGAATGTCATCTGATGACGCAGCTGTCATAATGCAGCCCAGACCTCTACCGGCAGTTCCGCGCTCATTTGAATGCGTCATTCAAGACATTTGCCAATCTGGCTGCAGCAAGCGCTGCTTGGCTTTTCGCGACGTTGCGTGCATCAGTTTCGTAGGTTCGGCCGATCACTGACAAGGTGCCCTCACTCAGCACAGGATCCGCATAGGCGAACTTTCTTGCCAAGGACAAAACTCTCCTGCGCCCAGACATCCGGATCCAGCACCTTGGCCTTCGCTTGGTCGACCTGAAGCTTTGAAATACCAGCCTTGTCGTTTGCATCGAAGATCGCTCCGGGCACGAAACTAGCCACCGAACACTCGATCCCAATAAGCGTGCAGGTCTATTGTTTCCCCGCTGGCCGACACAAGGGGGGAGATGGCAACGTCGCCGTTGCGCTACCGCCTTATCACCATCGAAGCGCGCCGGACTTCCCAGCCTTCCCGTTCCAGTTCCGGCACGCCGTGGTTCTCGCAGGGGTAGCCGACGCAGAAGTAACCGATCAGCGTCCACTCCGGCGGCGCGTCCAGGATCGTCGCCATTTCGGCCGGGTCGAGGATCGAGACCCAGCCCATGCCTATTCCTTCGGCGCGCGCCGCCAGCCAAAAAGTATGGATCGCCATCACCGCCGAATATTCGATGGTCGCGGGCATGGTCAGGCGGCCGAGCCCATGTCCCTGTTGCGTCCCGCGGTCGGCGAAGACCGCGAATTGACAAGGCGCCTCGTTCAGGCCGGCAAGCTTCAGGCGCGCATAGAGCGCGGCGCGTTCCGCGCCGAACGATGCGAGCGCCTCCGCATTGCAGCGCTCGAAGCATGCCCTCACGGCGCCGCGGCATTCCGCGCTCTCGACCATGACGAAACGCCAAGGCTGGCTCAGCCCGACCGAGGGCGCAATGCTGGCGAGGTCAAGCAGCCGCTCCAGTGCGCCTTCGGGGAGCGGCGTCGGCCTGAATCGCCTGACATCCCGCCGCCACAGGAAGAGGTTGACCAGATCGGCGCGAAAATCGTCCGGGAATTCCGGGTCTGAGGTCATGGTGTCGTGCTGCCTTTGCCAAGGGAGTAGGGCAGTAAGGAAGTAGGCAGCAGGGCAGTAGGGCAGTAGGGCAGTAGGGCAGTAGGGCAGTAGGTTGTGTGCGTCAAGTTCTGCAAAGATGGCGTGGCATTAGCGGTGACGTTGGCGTGTCCGCAGCCCCCGTATTTAGCGGAGCGGCGGACATGGCGGGCCGCGTCTCAGGCGGCCAATGCCCTCAGGTTCTCCTTCTTGTGCTCGCGCAGATGATCCATGTCGAGGTAGCGGGTCGCCTCGAGCCAGTTCTCGTGGATCTCCACTGATTGCTCGCTTTTCCTGCTCGATTAACTGCAGAAGCGCCGCGTAATCGCCAAGCAGGCGCACCGGCGGATATTTTCGCGCAATCCCTGTAACGTGAAGGAGAAGGTAGGAGCGCGGCTCGTGCGCGTTAGGTATATCCGAACGTGTGCGGCAGATCGTAGCGCTCTCCCCGGACACATCCGCTCGCCACAGAGCCCTCGGTGGCCGGCCGCTCGGACGCGCAGGCGGATCCAAAAATCCACAGATGCATTCCGGTCATATGCTAGCTGCCAAGCATATGACCGGCATTTCGCAAGGCGCCTAGGAAGAGACCGGCATGGACGGTGACATCGATCTTGGCCTGCATTGACAGGGGCATGCCGGCCCAGTTCTCCAATGGCGAAATGAAATGTGAGAAAGTGCCATTGACCATGCAAGAGCGGGTAACAAGGCCTTGTCTGTCCAACGCGACCACGCCCGTCTGGTCGGCTCGATATCGGATGGCTGCGATCCGCTGGACCTCCGAGTCACCATCGACCCGCACGTCGAAAACCAGGACACCGTGGCTCCTCGTGGCTATCTCTGCGGCTTTTTGGTTGAAGCTTAGGGAGAGTGAGCGCACGCTTTCGACCGCCATCTGGAAAATCGCCAAATCCAGTTCATCCAACGCCATGTAGGCTATTGCGCGCAATATAGGGGTGATTGCAACGACGCACACGGCTTGTTCACAGGTGTCGGCTCACGACCAATCCGTTAGCTGGTTTTGCCACTCGGCCACCGACGGATTCGTGTTCCAGATCGAACTGATCCTGAAGCGGGGCGCGCGCACTGTCCTTGAACTTGGGCTTCTGCACTCCCGCCGTTAACGAATTCCGTTCCTTCCTCGTTGCTTCGCCAATTCGCGTGTGGCCTATGCAAGCATCCGTAACGCAGATTTGGATAGGTCAGCTTCTTTCCCAGCAATGCCTCGAGGTCGCTTCGCATCTGTCCTTCTGAGCATATGCCTGGGTTTGGACATCAATGAAAGAGCCCGCTGTCGGCGCCCGGTGCGCCACGGCATGTCAGCGAACAGACTCCACCGGGTTCACAAAGTTGACTCGCTGGGGTAGGGGGACCGCAGAGAAATCTCCGGTCGCAGCCTTACCCGGTCAAAACAAGGATACCACGATGAAGACTCTCGTCATCTGCTCCGGCGGATTGGACTCCGTTTCCCTTGCTCACAGCGTGGCAGCGGAGCACGAGCTCGCCGGCCTCCTGTCTTTCGATTACGGCCAACGGCACAGGAAAGAATTGGGCTTCGCCGCTCTCTGCGCGGAGCGACTGGACACTATGCACCAGATCATCAACATCCCCGAAATCGGCCGCGGCCTTTCCGGCTCAGCGCTCACCGATAATGTCGACGTGCCGGAGGGCCACTACGCCGAAGACACGATGAAGATCACGGTAGTGCCGAACCGGAACGCCATCATGTTGGCAATTGCCTTCGGTCTCGCCACCGCGCACAAGGCCGAAGCGGTGGCGATGGCCGTACATGGTGGGGACCATTTCATCTATCCAGATTGCCGTCCGGCCTTCATCGAAGCTTTCCAGATGATGCAAGACCGCGCGCTGGAAGGCTACGCAGAGATTCGCCTTTACACGCCTTACGTCAATCTCACGAAGGGCGACATCGTCCGGGATGGAGCAAGACACAGAACGCCATTTGCGGAGACCTGGTCGTGTTACAAGGGCGGCGAGCGTCACTGCGGACGGTGCGGGACCTGCGTGGAGCGGCGCGAGGCGTTTCATCTCGCGGGGCACGCTGATCCTACCGACTACGAAGACCCTGTCTTCTGGCTCGAGGCGCTGCGGAGGAGGAGCGCCTGATGTTCCGCATCACCAAGGAATTCCACTTCTCGGCCTCGCACCAACTCACCTCTTTGCCGCCGGATCATCAGTGCGCGCGCCTGCACGGGCATAACTACATCGTCGAAGTGGAACTTTCGGCGAAGGACCTGGACGCGCACGGCTTCGTGCGCGACTATCACGATCTGGCGCCGCTCAAACGCTATATCGACGAGAGCCTCGACCATCGGCACCTCAACGAGGTGCTGGGACATGAGAAAGTCACGGCGGAATACTTGGCCAGACATTTCTATGAATGGTGCAAGGCACGTCTGCCGGAAACCGCGGCCGTGCGGGTGAGCGAAACCCCGAAAACCTGGGCGGAATACCGGCCGTGACGGACACGTGTCCCGCAATCCGTGTGAGCGAGATATTTGGCCCCACGATCCAGGGCGAGGGAGTGCTCATCGGTTTGCCTACAGTCTTCATCAGAACCGGCGGGTGTGACTACCGGTGCTCCTGGTGCGACAGCCTCCATGCGGTGGACAGTCAATTCCGCCACGAATGGGAAATGATGCCAATCGATGCGGTGTGGCAAAGCGTCGTTGGGCTTTCCGGTGGCCGGCCAGTGATGGTGTCGCTGTCAGGCGGCAATCCGGCCATTCAGCCCTTCGGTGCGCTGATCGAGCGAGGCCATGGTGACGGTTACCGTTTTGCGCTGGAAACCCAGGGTTCGGTGGTCAGGGACTGGTTTGCGGATCTTGATGTGCTGGTTCTCAGCCCAAAGCCGCCGTCAAGCGAGATGAGGACGAACTGGGCTGCATTCGAGGCGTGCATAGAAGCAGCGCAGGAGAAGCCGCAAATCGTGCTCAAGCTCGTTGTTTTCGACGAGAATGACTACGCTTACGCCAAAGACGCCGCTGCGCGATTTCCGCGCCTTCCGGTCTATCTGCAACCCGGCAATCACACGCCACCGCGCCCTGGCAATGAAGACGCACCTGTCGACCTGGACGGAATAATAAAACGCATGGAGTGGCTTGTGGAAAAGGTGACACACGACAGGTGGTTCGAAGCACGCGTGTTGCCGCAGTTGCACGTTATGCTCTGGGGAAACAGGAGAGGCGTCTAGTCGCGCCTGTGCGGGAAATGCGCCCGCGGATTTTCGGTTCGACGGGTTGGCCGCCATTTGGCGGCGCTGCCGGGTACTTCCGGAGGTGCTCGATGCCGAGATGGTGCTGGGCGCTAAAGTGAGCGCGCACCGGAGCGGCTAGGCTACCGCTCCGCTGTATTGTGGCCGCAACCTTTGGCAGCCATCTATCCATGGCGTGGATGGGCTTCATCGAAACAAAGGATTTTATCAATCTTCCGGAATCTCGCATTGACCTTAGCACCGGACACATCGACCGTCCCTGCCTCTGTCGCGTGAAAAGGGACCCGAAAGGGGAAAATCTTTGCATGAGCTCAGACGTGCGCTGGAAATTGTCCTGGGAATGAGTTGCAGCAGGCCGACGATTTCGAATTGTCCGACCTCTCTTTCTCAGCGGTGTCTTTCCCCTCTCAGAACCGTTGAACGGCCGGCGTCACCTAGGCCTAACTCATTCAGGCCAGTCCGCACCTGCCTCTTCCCGCAAAGAAATTCGACAGCCCATCTTTCCTCATTGCCGTCGCTGTCGGCAAAGCTTCCGGACTGACCGGGGCTGACGCCGGAACTCCTCTTTCAGTTCGCAGACGCGAACACTGCAAGCCACCAGTCGGTTCAGAGTCGTTTGCCGCGTTAATTTGTCAACGCGGATAAGATTGGAAGCAATCCAACCTACACAGACATAACTAGGAAAGCAATGTTGTACGTATAACCTTCGGAATGGCAATGGGATACTTTACAAAGCGCGACACCAATCAAATTATATACCGCAGCTGGGAGGAGTCGGAACAGTCAAGCGCCAAGATGAGAATTTTGGCGCTTAAGCTTGATCGTGTCGGGGACTTTTGGATGTCTCTAGCGCCCCTGATGGACCTGCGTCAGCGCTTTGCGCAAGCCCACATTACGCTGGTGGTCGGAAGCTGGAACATCGACACTGCAAAACAGTTCAACCTCGCCGACGATTACGTTGCTTTTGACTTCTTTCCTCGCAACCCGAAGGTCGATACCCGCAAGAAAGCGGCCGACATACGGCCGCTGCTGACCGGCGAGTTTGATCTTGCCATTGATATGCGTGTCCCGGATGAGACACGGCCCATTTTGCTCGAAGTCCCCGCCAGGCATCGTGCGGCGATAGTTGATCCTTACGGAATGCATCAGATCGATATTGCGATAGCGCCATTCGATCTGAAATTGCGCAGAACCATCTTCTACAAGCTGGCCCAAAAAATAGGGATCGCCGACAAATTCCCTCGCACATGGCTTGATTGGTTCGTTGACCGTAAGCAGGTACGTCTCCAGCATGTGTCGGAAATCCTCCTCTTTCTGGTCGCAAAGGCAGCGGCCTGTTTCGACGCAGAAAGTGAAGCGGGCCGCCGACAGAGTTCGACAGAAGGCAAGTCCCCGATCGTCGTGGCTCCGTTTTCGAATTCCAGCCTGCGCGATTGGCCGATCGAAAACTTTGGCAAACTTGTCGCTGCTCTTTCTACCCGTAGTGAGGTGATCCTCGTCGGCCGTGGCGAAAGCCGGGATGCGCTTGAGGAGGTCGCGATGACAGCCCGCGACCGTGGAGCCGCGGAGATTCGAACGGCTGTCGACTTGTCAGAATTGGAATTCAATCATCTCATGAATTCGGCCGCGCTCGTGGTGTCGAACAATTCAGGCACTGGGCATGTCGCTGCCCAGCTTGGCCGCCCTACTGTCGGAATTTTCACCGCGTCACATCTACCGGAAATTTGGGGTTTCCGTGGTCCACTGGTCAGCATGCTTATGAGCGTTATTGAATGTCGGGGATGTGGTCTGGACAAAGTGCGGCGCTGTCCGGTCAAAGTCCGCTGCAAGTTCGACATCACGCCCGATCTGGTGATTGCCGAGGTAGACGCCTTGATGAATTATTGTAAGGGGCGGGACAAACTTATTGTGGCTCGCGGGCGGTGCGGCCAGAACGACGATCGCGCGCGAAGAGGCAGCTCAGGGCCCATGCCGTAACCCGGCCGGTCGATTACTCCATCTGTGGAGCGCCAGACTATACGGATCGCGGTAGCGATCCCCTGTCGACAGCGGTGTTTGATATCCGACAAGCTCAGCCGACTGGGCGATGGCTTGGACATAGCCATAGCCAGATGTCGACCATCTAGATCCCGATCGCAGCCACCAAGGCAAACAGGTTGCCTCGACGACCTTTCGGCCGCTGCCAGGCCGCATGTCCGCCGACGGTCTGCCTTGTTTTTAAGAGGGCACGCGGCTGCGGGGAATGCGGCACTGCGTGAGAGGTCCTGCGCGTTATCGCGCCGCCGCTGCTTGGCACGGCACTTGCGCCCGAGATGGCAGCAGCGTTCGACCGGAGCGTCGCCAGTGAGAGGCCTTGAAGCGAGGAAGAGCCCGACCCGATCCGGCAGGGAGAGAAACGGTGTTAGCTCCACAAGTCCACAGCGCGAACGCCGGGCCTCGTAAGCCCCATATTGCGCGGCTTTACGTTCAGGTGCTTGCCGCCGTCGCCCTTGGCGTCGCTGTTGGCTTTTTCTATCCGGCGACCGGAGAGGCTCTGAAGCCGCTCGGCGATGCTTTCATCAGGCTCGTGAAGATCATCATCGCGCCTGTCATCTTCCTGACAATTGCAACCGGCATCGGCGGCATGAACGATCTCAAGAAGGTCGGCCGGGTCGCCGGCAAGGCAATGATCTATTTCCTCACCTTCTCGAGCCTCGCATTGATTGTCGGTCTCGTTGTCGCAAATGTCGTTCAGCCAGGTGCCGGCCTCAACATCGATCCAGCCTTGCTCGATGCTCAGGCCGTGAAGGGCTATGCGGCGAAGATCCACGAGCAGTTCGTGACCGGCTTGCTGATGCCGTCAATCGTCGGTGCCTTCGCCGAAGGCGACATCATGCAGGTCCTGTTCTTCTCGGTCCTGTTCGGCATCGCTCTGGCGATGGTCGGCGACACGGGCAAGCCTGTGCTTTCTTTGCTTCAGGCGGTCCTTGCGCCGGTGTTTAAGCTGGTCGGCATTCTGATGAGGGCCGCGCCCGTCGAAGGGGCGAGCGCCAGGCGTTCGGTCGTGGGCCTCGGCATCCCCGCCGGATATTCATTCAATCTGCACGGCACCAATATCTACATGACGCTGGCCCCCCTCTTCCTCGCCGAGGCGACGAACACGGATCTGTCGATCGGCGGTCGGATCCTGCTGCTGTTCGTCGCCTTGCTCTCTTCGAAGGGAACAACTCGCATTACCGGTGCGGGCCTCCTCACGTTGGCTGCAGCGCTCTTTGTCGTTCCGACCGCCCCAGCTGCCGGCGCGACGCTTATTCTTCGCGTCGACCACTTTGTGTCGGAGTGCCGTGTGCTGACCATTTTTCTCGGCAACGCAGTGGGAAGGCTCGTTGTCGCCCGGAGCAGGCGAGCCGGATGATGGACGATTGGCAAAGGCTCTCACGAGCGGGTCCTTCGGCGCTCGGGCGTTCGTTGAAGGGCAGATCGCCCGGCGTGATGACCGGTGGTCTCGGCTGGCAACTCGCGAACGCCGCTCAGCTATTGCAGTCAGCCCATTGGAGCGAAGCCGTCATAAAGCAACCGCCAGATGGCGCCGGCATCGACATTGTGAGCCTCCCCCGCGACTGCCGATACTGCGGGAAGTGCCGGGCAAGCGATCCAAAGCGACGACCAACTTTCACGCCAAAAGGCCAGCCGTTGCTGCCCCGTTAACGGCTGATTGGAGCCCGACCCATGTCAAAGCAAAACGCCGTCCTTGTCGCCGTAATCGGTTTTTTAGTCCTCGCCCTGTCCGTGCTGGGTACGCTAAGGCGACAGCCAGATAGGTTGACGACCTGCAACGGCTCGGAGATGAACGCCTTGCTCGCGGCGGACTTGAGGATACTCATTCCGCAGCATCGCGACGCACTCCTCAACGACCTCGCCTCGCCAGTCGCCGGCAATCCGCAGGGCGACGTCCCTTTGGTCTCATTCCTCGACTACAACTGCCCGCTGTGCAAGGAAATGGACCTCATTCTCCAGCAAGCCCTCAAGCATGATCCCAATCTGAGGATTGTGCGTAAACAGCTCCCGGTCCTGGGACCTGCTTCCGAATTCGCCGCGCGTGCGGCGCTCGCCTCCCACAAACAGGGAAAATATGAGGCGTTTAATCGCGCCCTTTTTGCTTTTCCTGGCTTGGTGAACCAAAGAACCACCCTAGTCATTGCGGCACGTCTCGGCCTCGATGTTGAGCAGCTCAAGCGGGATATGGAAGGCCCGGCCATCACCGAAGCCATCGCACGCGATCGCGCGCTCGCGAACGAGCTGTACATCACTGGCACGCCGGCGTTGGTGGTCGGCGACGAAGTGATAGCCGGGGTGGTAGAGACGGCCGGGCTGCGAAGCTGCATCGCCGATGTGCGCGCAAACGCCAAGGTTCAGTCTTCCACAGCTGCAAAATGGGCATTTTGACCGCATCAACTGCTCTCGGGACCAGAGTCCTGAGCGCCCGCGCGCCTGAAGGCGCGCGCCGGGTGCTCGTGCACCGAGCCCGCTTTTTCTTCGACAGGCTCAGGCGGTCTCGGCCATCCGGCTTCGCCCCCTGACGCGGGCAGCCTGTCGGCTGCTGACGGTCGCCGGCCAGCTGGCCGGCGTCGATTTTTGTGGTGGCCTTCCCCGGTGGCACGGGGTGGGCGGCACTCCCTTCTAGGCCAGCCGCGGCATCCCGCAACCCTCCGCTTGCCGCTCCGGGTCCTCCTCTTCGTTCCGGTCCTTCGGATGCGGTCCGCCTTCTACGGCGGGCCTTTTCGGTCGCTTTCGCCGCCCACCCCGCTTCCGGGGAGGGCGCGATTGGCGAATGGAGGACCAGACAATGCGTGCAAACAACAAGCGTTCCGGCAGCCGAGGGGCTGGCTCGGGCAAGGGCGGGCGCTCAGGCGCCAGCCTCTACCAGGAGATCACAGACCGCATCGTTGCCGAACTGGAGCGCGGCACCGTGCCATGGGTCAAGCCCTGGGGCAGGGCAAAGGCAGCCCTTGGCCTGCCCAGGAATGCAGCCACCCAGCGCCGCTATTCCGGCATCAATATCCTGATCCTGTGGGGCGCCGTCATCGAGCGCTCATACCCGAGCCAGAACTGGCTCACGTTCCGGCAGGCGCTTGCCCTTGGCGGCAATGTCAGGAAGGGCGAGCGCGGCACGACCATCGTTCACGCTGACCGCTTTATTCCCAAGGACGAAAAGGAACGCGCCAAGGCCGATGGCGACGAACCGCAGGCCGTGCCTTTCTTGAAGCGCTTTACCGTCTTCAATGTCGCGCAGTGCGACAATCTTCCCGACGATCTCCATGCCGCCGCCGAGCCGCTGCCCGCGCGCGAAATCGTCCCGCAGGCCGAGCAACTTATTCGCAGAAGCGGTGCGGATTTCCGTATCGGTGGCGATCGCGCTTTCTACATGCCCGGCAGCGACACCATCCAGGTGCCGCCCCAGCCGGCTTTCTTCCACCAGATCGACTACTACCGGACCTGCTTTCACGAGCTTGGCCACTGGACCGGCCACCCGACGCGACTCGCGCGCGACCTGTCAGGCTCATTCGGTTCCAAGGCCTATGCGCGCGAGGAATTGGTCGCCGAGATGGCCGCAGCCTTCATCTGCAGCAGTCTCGGTATCGAGCCGACCGTGCGCCATTCCGATTACATCGGCTCATGGCTGACGGTTCTGCGCGAGGACAATCGCGCCATTTTCCGCGCCGCCAGCCATGCCTCGAATGCCGCCGATTTGCTGCTTGGTCTCAATGCCGACGTCGAAAGCGAGGCGAATGCCGAGATCGAAGGTGAGGCGAATGCCGAGATCGCCGCGTGAGCGCGCTCCATCGCCATGCGCGAGCGCCTTGCGCTGCTGACGGCGCGCCGATGCGCGCCCGCGAGCGGCGCACCAGCCGCTCGTATCCGCCTGTTTCAAAAAGCCGCACTCAATCAGCCCGAACCGTCTTGAAGGAATTCCGCAATGATCCTGATCACCGATGAACTGCGCGCCCGGCTCCTCGCCAACGGCGCTGCCGACACCGAAACCGACCACGCACCGGTCGTGAAACTGTTCGATCCGGCCGGTCCTGCGATCTGGCTCCTGACCGAACTCGATGCAGACGGCGACACGCTGTTCGGCCTTTGCGACCTCGGCTTCGGCTTCCCTGAACTCGGCAGCGTCAGCCTTGCCGAACTCGAATCCATCAAGGGTCCGCTCGGACTGGGCATCGAGCGCGACCTTTATTTCATAGCGCGTTTTCCGCTGTCCGTTTATGCGGAGGCCGCGCGCAGCGCCGGCCAGATCACCGAAGCCGAGCGGCTTCTGCGGCAGGCAGCGGAAGCACTTGCCAAATCCCATTCCGAGCTTCCGCCAGACGCGGCGGAGCCAGAGCGCCGCTAGGCGCAAACCCGTCCCCGCCGCATCGGCCTTCGGTCTTTCCGGCGGGGACAATCGCACCCCAAACGAAGGAGAAAGACATGAAGCTTGCCCATATTCCGCTCGACCGACTGAATATTTCCGCCGTCAACATGCGCCACGGAAAACGCGCGCCCGACCTGTCCGACATTCTGCCGTCCGTCCGCGCGCGCGGCGTCCTCGTGCCGCTTCTGGCGCGGCCCAACGGCTCGCCGGAAAGCTTCGAGATCGTCGCCGGACGGCGCGCTATTTCGCCGCAAAATCGCTCGCCGACGAGCGAAGTAAAGCCGATCCCTTGCCCTGCGCGATCATGGAGGCTGGCGAGGACGCCGATGCCCTCGAAGCCTCGTTGATCGAGAACGTGGCCCGCCTCGACTCCGACGAAGTGTCGCAATGGGAGACGTTCTCACGGCTGATCAGAGAGGGCCGCACAGTTTGCGGAGATCGCCGGCACCTTCGGCATTACGGAGCTTCAGGTGAGCGCATTCTGGCCCTTGGCGAACCGCTGCCCAAAATCCGCGAAGCCTGTCGGCGGGACGAAATCGACACCGAACAATTCCATGCTTGCCGAAGTCGGCGGCAAACATGTCGCGGACGGCAGTGTCGCCGAAAAGGTGAAGACGCAAAAGAAGATCATCCGCGACTTTCTTTCGGGCGATAACGGCCGCAGACAAGTCGAGACCTGGCTGCCGTGCTGGATGAAATTCCCGGTCGAAAGCTACACTGATCGAGGCGGCTTCCGCACCGCCGATCAATGGGCACGGGTCAGGTCGCCGTTCGTCTGCGAATAGCCTGTCACGGCCGGGCCGCGGCTTCTCGGCAGCAGCCCTTCGGCACTGAACCCCGGTCGCAGTGGCTGCATGTTCGAGCTTCCATTGCCCCGCATCGCGCACCAAAATCCAGGCCGGCAAACTCCTGATCCCCATGGATAGGTCCGCCCGCCCGATGCCTGATCTGCGCCCAACCTGCGGTCCCGATCTCGATCGGCGTGGGCACCTGATCAGCCGCAGGCCTTGTAAATTCCCGCCCCTCCTGCCTGGCTGTAGCGACCGCGTTTCCCACGATCTCCTGCTCTCTTCAAGGACCATTCCCCTGCGGCTGGCTTGTGACCTATGGGCGGATCCGGCCGCCCGAAACCCTCGCCGATCAGCTTTTTTCCCCGCCGCCTGCGGCGGCTTCCTCGCGCCGCTTCGCTTCAAAAAAGCTGCCCGCTCGGGTCCTCCGCTATCGCTTCGGCCCTGTCGGGTTCAGGCGGTCCGGACGCGCCCATTACGGTCCGCCATCGCAGGGGATGGTCCCCGGCGACAGCAAAAGGAGACTTCGAAATGACCGCGATCGGTTACGTCAACAAGCAGGAAAACGGCGGCTACAAGGGCCAGCTCAAGACGCTCAGCGTCCGCGCCGACATCGACATCGTCCCCAACCAGGCCAAGAGCGCCGACAACCATCCCGACTTCCGGGTGCTGACGCAAGGGGTCGAAGTTGGCGCCGGCTGGATCCGCACCGGCGAAACCTCCGGCAAGGACTATGTGAGCCTGTCGATTGCGGCGCCGGAGTTCGGACCGCGCAAGCTCTACGCCAATCTCGGCCGCGCCGCCGGCCAGGACGATGACGACACCTACGCCATCATCTGGAACCCGGCCGACTGATCGGCCGACCCGAGCCTCGCGCCCCAGCCGGCGCGGGGCTCATTCCCAGGCGCTCCAGCCAAACCCGTCCGCCCGAAAAGGCGGCGAAAACTCTCCCCCGGACTCTTCGCCCGTCCCGGAGGCGATCTCGCTCGCCCATCCTCGCCCTCGCTTGTCCGAAGCGAAACGAGGATCACCATGGACGACGAAAACGAACGCGCGGCCCGCGCCAAAAAGGGCAGTCCCTTTCTCAGCACAGCCCAAGCAGCCTTCTATATCGGGCTCTCCCAGCGCACCCTGGAAAAGATGCGGCTCACGGGCGGAGGCCCGAAATTCCGCAAGCACGGCCGCTATGTCCGCTACCATATCGACGAACTCGATGGATGGTCGAAAGGACACCCGCAGTACGCCGGTAACGAGGGTGGTGAGGCCGGTTCCGGCCAAGCCGGCCAGGGAGGCCGAGCATGAGCCGGCACCCTTCCATCCGTCTGATCGGCAGCCGCCTGCGGCGCCTCCAGGCACGCAAAACCATCGCCGCTGCCGTGATTGGACTGACCCTGATCGGCTTCGCCGGCACCGTCAAACCAAGGCCCTGGCTGGTCTGGAACGCCTCGGCCAGCGCGCCCGTCGGCCTCTATCGCCTCGGGTTTGCAGCACCGGCTCGGGGCGATCTGATGCTCGTCCGCCCGCCAGAATCGCTCGCCGAACTCGCCGCCGAACGCGGCTATCTGCCCAGCAACGTGCCGCTGGTAAAACGTCTTGCCGCGCTGCCGGGCGACGAAGTCTGCACCTTCAATGACGCGGTCATCATCGACGGCGAGATCGTTGCGCGACGGCTGGCGAAGGATACCAGAGGCCGCCCGCTGCCATGGTGGAACGGGTGCCGGACACTCGCCGACAACGAAATCTTCCTGCTCGGCACCGACGATATTCGGTCATTCGACAGCCGCTATTTCGGGCCGGTGCCGCGCGCAAATGTCGTCGGGAGGCTCGTGCCGCTATGGACCGAGTGACCCTCCTGATGTTCGGCATGATCGCCTTTGCGCCATGCGCCTGTTCCGCCTCGACCGGCGCTGAGCCGGTCGCCATCTCCCAAATTCCGCAGCTTCAAAGGTGGCACGAGTTCACAGACGAAGCAAGCAGACGCTTCCGTATTCCTCCCGCCTGGATTTACGCCGTCATGGATGCAGAAAGCGGCGGCAAGACCATGCTCGACGGCCGCCCAATTATCTCACGCGCGGGCGCAATGGGCCTCATGCAGGTGATGCCGGAAACGTATGAGGACATGCGTGCCGAATACGGTCTGGGAGCCGATCCGCACGATCCGCGAGACAATATTCTCGCCGGAACCGCCTATCTCAGCGCCATGTTTGACCGCTTCGGATTCCCCGGCCTGTTTGCCGCCTATAACGCAGGACCCGAGCGCTACGAAGAGCACTTGAAGCGTGGGAAGCCGCTGCCCAAGGAGACAGCTGCCTATCTTAAACAGCTCAGGGGGAAGGGGACTTCGGCGGACGACATTGATCAATTCGAAGGGGACTCCAAGGCGCCAAACAGCCAAAACGCTCCCTCCGGCCGCTCGCTCTTCTTCCTTCGTAACGGCGTTCGCGCCGGCGAAGCGAAAGGCGATCTCTTTGTGCCGCTGCGCGTCGATCGCGCTCGGACGAAACCGAATGGCGGGTGACTCGGCGAGCGGGCGGTTTTGCGGGGCGGGAAG
>NZ_JBVVPX010000051.1:0-39092 GCF_055811375.1 Mesorhizobium sp. WSM4848 | reverse complement strand
CCGACGGAGACGGCCGCGTCAAGCCCGACATCGACCGTGACGGCCGAGACTTCCGCCGCTTCCGCGCCGACGGAGACGGCCGCGTCAAGCCCGACATCGACCGTGACGGCCGAGACTTCCGCCGCTTCCGCGCCGACGGAGACGGCCGCGTCAAGCCCGACATCGACCGTGACGGCCGAGACTTCCGCCGCTTCCGCGCCGACGGAGACAGCCGCGTCAAGCCCGACATCGACCGTGACGGCCGAGGCTCCCACTTCCGCCGCTTCCGCGCCGACGGAGACAGCCGCATCGAGCCCGACATCGACCGTCACGGCCGAGGCTCCCACTTCCACCGCTTCCGCGCCGACGGAGACAGCCGCGTCGAGCCCGACATCGACCGTGACGACCGAGGCTCCCACTTCCACCGCTTCCGCGCCGACGGCACCCACGCAGCCGGCGCAGGGTCTTACCCACACCACCACACCGATCCAATCGGAGTACGATGGCCAGGTGATTGAAAATCTTGACATCTACGTCACCAACGGGGACGCGGTCACGATTACGCACGACAATGTCATCCTGCGCAATGTTCGTATTCATCACGCCGAAGGCGACGGGGTGTCGGTATCGGGCGCAACCGGCGTCACCATCGAGAACACCGAGGTCATCAACGCCGACCCGCCGGCGGGAATCGACGCCGAGACGAGCCCGGACATCATCAACATCAGGGCAGAAAACGCCGCGAACCTGACCGTTCAAAACACCACGGTGCGGGAAGGCTCGACCGGCATCTATCTCGTGGACTCGCCCGGTGCGGATCTTTCGCATGTCGATGGCTACGACTTCCATGGCCCCTTCCCGCGCGGTCAGTTCGTCCAGTTCAACAACTCGGGCAATAGTTCGCTGACCGACTTCTATGCCGTCAACGACGCCGCCAACTCGCATCCTGAGGATATCGTCTCGGTCTATGGCAGCCCGAATACGACGATCTCTAACGGGGTGATCGACGGTAACAACTCCGTGACCGGCGTCGGCGTGATGTTCGAGAACGGATCGACCGGCGGCAGGGTGCAGAACGTTGACGCCATCCATCAGGGCAATGGCGCGTTCTCGTCCTACGCGAGCGATGTGACCTTCGACGATACGAGGTCGTTCGACGGTATCAACGCCGATCAAGGCCGCGGGGCTTCCTCTTCGAATGGACTGATCTGGAATGTCAGCTCCGGCGGGGTCAGCGTCCTGAACTCGAGCTACACCAACGCTGGCAACCCCAACAACATCATTTGGGACAAGTCAAAGGCGGTCGTAGCCGACGTGCACGAGGATGCCGCCGCCACCCCAATGGCACACATCGATAACCAGTTCGCCTGGGACTACGCAGTCTGAACAGGTGGCGCAACCGGCTGAAGCAGACGGTTGCGCCACACTTCAGCACGGTGTGATGGGGCAGGGCTCGCGCTCGGACCAACTCGGCGGGTGGTTCCGTCGGGGGATTTTTGCATGAGACCTCGCCTGCCCTGCCGCCTTCCTCGCTCGTGAACAGAGGCCTAAAAATGGCCAGGTTAGAGCGCCCTGCGACCGCTTCACTGGATTCGGATAATAGATGACAAATTTCTCCTTGCACGTGCCCTCGCCGCTGGCGGTGGCCTTGCGCGAGATCCGTCCGGGCCTCTGCGCGGCCGGCGGGCTCTCGCTCTTCATCAATCTTCTCATGTTCGTGTCTCCGCTCTACACGATGCAAATTTATGATCGCGTCCTAACGAGCCGTAATGCCGTCACGCTCGTCATTATTTCGGTGATCGTTGGCGTGTTGCTGATGACCTATGGGACCCTCGAACATTATCGGGCTCGTATCCTCCAGCAGGCTGGCGTGCGGTTCGACCGGCTCTTGTCTGGTCCCGCATTCGAGGCGGCGCTTTCCTCGGCGCTGCGTGCCCGCGGGTCGAATCATGCACAGACCCTGCGCGATCTCGACCTCATGCGCGACATTCTTTCGGGCGGCGTCATCATGGCGCTGATGGACGCGCCCTGGGCTCCGATCTACATCGTGATCTGCTTCCTACTTCACCCGTTGATCGGCCTTGTGGCCCTCGTCGGCGCGGTGGCGATAGTGACGATCGCACTCGTAAATGAGCGAGCGACGAAGGGCTTGCTCTTGCGAGCCTCGCTCACGAACACTCGCGCGATCGACAGGCTGGGCTCCTCGCTGCGCAATGCAGAGGCAATTCGGGGGCTCGGGATGGGGCCCGCTATCCGGTCACGGTGCACCGGAATCCGCGAGGAAGCGCTAGGTTACTCCGTCAGCGCGGGCGAGCGCGGCGGCACACTTCTTGCGTTGTCCAAGTTTCTGCGCATGGCCATTCAAACGGCCATGATGGGCATCGGTGCGTACCTGGCTATTAACCAGGAAATCTCCGGGGGCGTCCTGTTTGCGGCGTCGCTTATCATGGGTCGGGCGCTTGCCCCTATTGAGATCATGGTGGCGCAATGGAAAAGTATCGTGTCCGCGCGCAGCGCCCATGCGCGCCTGGAACGCATATTCGAGGAGAACCCGCCCATTGCTGGACGCGTGCGTCTGCCTGACGTCAGGGGTACGGTTTCCGTCGAGAACCTTTTCGTCCTCGCCCCCGGTACGAACACGCCGGTCGTCATGGGCGCGACGTTCACGCTGAAAGCGGGAGAGGTCGTCGCCCTCGTTGGTTTATCGGGCTCGGGCAAATCCTCGCTCGCGCGTGCGCTTGTGGGTGCGTGGCCGCCGGCGCAAGGATGCGTGCGACTCGATGGCAACGATTTGCGCCATTACGATCCGGACCAACTCGGCACCGCGCTCGGCTACCTGCCCCAGGATATTGAGCTGTTCTCCGGTTCCGTGCGCGACAACATTGCGCGCTTCCGAGCTGACGCGGTCGATGCGCAGGTGACCGAGGCGGCAACACTCGCCTCTGCGCACGAGATGATCCAGCGCCTCCCCAAAGGGTATATGACCGACATCGGGGAGGATGGAGTCGGACTGTCGGGTGGGCAGCGGCAGCGGGTCGGTCTCGCGCGCGCCCTGTTTGGCGAGCCGAGCTTCGTCGTGCTCGATGAGCCTGATGCCAATTTGGACAGCGATGGCAATCGCGCACTGATCCGGGCAATCGAAGGGTTGCGGAGAGACGGAAAGACCGTTGTGATCGTGACCCACAGGCCGAACCTCCTGTCGGCGGTGGATCGAATGATCATCATGCAGGAAGGACGAATAGCGCAGATGGGCAGTCGTGACCAGTTGCTGCCGTCGCTCGTCGGCCCGAACGTAGCGCCGGCACCGCGGCGGCCCGTCTGGGATGGAGGGCGCGCCGGACCGCCGGCGTCAGATCCAGCGCACTCTCTCCTCCGCCGGACACGCGTCGATGCATAACGAGTCGAAACCAATGATGATGCCTGACACCTCGAAAAGGACGGCAATCATAGCACGGGTTCGCGGGCTCCCGATGCGGACGGCCCGCTCGACCCCTGCCCCCACTTGTACAAGCGCGGTGGGGCCGACACTTTCCGCGCTCTTGCGTGCAGGACGGGTGACTCGAGCTAGCTTCCCGCAGATTTTCGCGCCGTTAGATTTTGCCGGCTCAGACCACAAGCCGGCGCACGCAAACCTCTCCGGCGACTGGCGCAAGCCCGCGCGGATGGGCTTTGGCATCGTCGTGCTGACCTTCGGCATCCTCGGCGGGTGGGCCTCTCTGGCCAGCCTCGACAGCGCGGTGATCGCTTCGGGTACAGTTGTGGTCGAAACCGACCGCAAGGCGGTTCAGCACCTTGCGGGCGGTATCGTGCGCGACATTCTCGTCTCGCCCAACGCACATGTGACCGAGGGTCAGGTGCTCGTGCGCCTTGATCTCACCGAGGCGCAGGCGCAGGGCGAAATCGCGAGGTCCGCTGTCTTCTCGCTGCTTGCCGAGAAGGCACGGCTGCAGGCGGAACTGGACGGAGCCGAAATGGTCACTTTCCCGCGCGAACTCACGCTAGGGAGCGCCCCCCTCGCCCAGCGCGCGATGGAAGACCAGTTGCGACTGTTCAACAAGCGCCGCTTGGCCCGTACGAACGAGGTTCCCATTTTGCAGGAGCGCATCGCCCAGTCCGAACGGAAGATCGAGGCCATGCAATCCCAAAGCGAGGCTGTCCGTTTGCAGATCGAGAGTATCACAGAAGAGCACGATATGCTGGCGCCCTTAGCCCATAAGGGCATCATTCTGGGCACGCGGCTGACCGCGCTCAAACGGCAGCAGGCCGATCTCCAAGGTCAGCTTGGTGCCTTCCTTGCCGAAATAGCGGGCGAGCGCCACACTATCGGCGAGGCGCGACTCCAGATCGAGCAAGTCGGGCGCGAGGCCATCGAAGAGGTCTCGGCACAGTTTGCCGAGACCAGTGCCAAGCTCACCGACGCCGGCGAAAAGCTGCACGTTGCAGATGACGTGCTCAACCGCACCGAAATACGCGCACCGCGGTCCGGGCGCGTTGTCGGCTTTAAGGTACACACGATAGGAGCCGTGGTTCGCCCCGGCGAAACCTTGATGGAGATCGTCCCTGATGACGACACTCTGATCGTCTCGGCGAAGATGTCGCCGGTCGACATCAACAATGTTGCCGAGGGCCTTCCTGCCGAGATCCGACTGCCTTCGTTCAAGGCTCGCTCGACGCCGGTCGCGATCGGCGAGGTGCAGACCGTTGCCGCAGACGCGCTCCATGACGAAGTGACGCGTGAGCCCTACTACGAGTTGAAAGTTTCCGTGCAGGTCTCTCAGTTCCCCGAACAGGTCCGCGAGAAACTTAGGCCCGGCATGCCGGCGGAGGTGATCGTTGCAACCGGCGAGACGACCGTGCTGTCCTACTTGACGCAACCTCTGACGGATGCGTTCCGTCTCGGCATGCGCGAAAACTGAGCCCTTGCCGGGCTGCTGGCATCCCTGCGGTCGACCCCTTCCTTAGACGGGATCAGGGTAGACCGCAGAGACGCGGCAATATGGCAGGATCGATGACCGCCGAAGCCAAGATCGGGCGAAGCGCGCTTCCGTTTCCACGGCCGCCTCCAACCGACTTAGGCATTCCGGACTACGCGTCATCTATGATCGGCCAGAACGACCAAAGAAACCAAACCATTCTAACGCTTGCGGCCAACAGAGTGGAAATGTTTCTTGATGCCCCCTCCATGTCCGGGACGTGCGCCATGCGATGCGGCAATAGCTTGCGAGTTCAAGCTCGTGCCAAGCAACAGAGCAATTGATGGAGGTGTTACAACCGCAAAACGCCCGGCATTCTTTAGAAATTCACGACGTGCCTGTTCTTCCGGGACAAGTTTATCTGTCCTTCCTTTGGAATATTTCCCGCTCTTCATCAAACGTACTCCAGGCTGAGAATAACAACTCTAACCACATAATCTAACATATGCGCCTCGTGAAGACACCGCGCCATCGGGATACAAGTCAGGAAATTAAGTATTACTACACTTTTGACCCGAGATCGCCGTCAAGGAGGATGCTAGTGGCGCGGCGTCCAAAGTCGAGCGGACTCCGTCGGCCCAAGCCATCGCCATGTAGGAGTCGCCACATACCCCACAGCGAATTGCCGACCAGGCGCAATGGAACGCCGAGGACGGGATGGTACAAGGGGAAGACTCGCCGCCAGTGTTGAAAGCGAACCAATGGGCGCCGCACATATTGCGCCGGCGCTCTGACGCCAAAGAAGTGACTCAATGCCAGGAGTTGAGTATCGAACGCGTTCCGCGCGCTCTGATCGGGCAAGGATGTTCGGAGCACCGCCCAATCCAGCTTATGCTGTTCCGCCAGCCGTGCCAGATCATAAAGATGGCGAAAGTCGGTCCTTCCGCGCCAGTAGTCCGCCTCCTTGATGAGATCATGCATGATCCAGTGGAGGGCCCGCGACTGTGGGGCGGGGATTTTCGCCCTAAGGCCGTGGCGGCGGGCAAGCCTCGGGGACTCGCGGTCAATCTCCCGGTACGGCCGGAGCTCCAGGAGACCGACGTCTTGCGGGCGCGCCATGCCACCATCGACCGTCACTTCGGCATAGCCAAGCTTGGCAAGGCAAGCCCGGGCAGCCTCTACTGTGTCCGTTTCCACAGCCAGGTCGAGATCGCTCATCATCCTGTCGGGAATCCTGCCGCTCGACGAAAGGAACAAGGGAACGGCCCCTTTGAGCAGAACGGGAACGATGCCCCACTGATTGAGGGCAGCAACGGCTTCATTCAGCTGCCTGCGCAAGCGCAAATTGCGTTGCCGGTTGCAGCGGTAAATGAACTGAAGATACTCGCCCACGTCTTCGGGGAGCCGGTCAAGCTGGCCCGTACGCGCAAGAGCGGCGAACAAGGCGGGCGTAAGCAGAGTATGATTGGCGAGTGCAATCACCGCCTGCCAGTCGGCCGTTACCACCAGGCGGCCGCGAAGTCCAGCGATCAGGGCCTCGAGCGCATTCCTGGTGGGCTTCATCGGCACGCCGCCTTCAGCAGTTCCAACGCGTCATCCAGTTTGGCATAGGTCAGGCAAAAGCCCTGTGCCGATCGGATGACTTGGCAAAGAACGTCAAACGCAGTGCTGCTTAGCTCCTTGTTCCGCGCAAAGGCGCCGTTCAGCAAGCCACCTAGGATGTCGGTCGGCTCAATCACCCGCAGGGAAGGTTTGGCATCCTGCGTCCGACAGAGCATGACCACCCAGCCCACGGGCCGGGGAACGGGAGCGACATAATCCTTAGGCAGAAGAAAACGCACGCGCCTGCGATCGGGGCGCCGGTAAACCGGAGACCTGCCGAGTTCGGGGAAATATTCTCCCAGAATGGGCCATGATCCCGATTTGACTGCAGGCGCAAAAGCAAGGCCGATACCCTGTCCGGCCGAGTCGAGAAGTGTCACATCGTCTGCCGCGAAGCCAAACCCCGCGTGGACCAGCGCCAAGGTCAGCGTCGTCTTGCCCGAGCCGGGGTTACCACAAAGGAGGAGCGTGCGGCCGTTCTTGAAAAGCGCCGCCGCATGGAGGGCGAGTTCATATTCACTGTGCCCAAGCACTTCGGCCAGCAGTTGCCCTTTGACCATAATGGGTATCTCGTCGCGACCGCAGGAATCAGTCCAGTGGCCATCCCGGAACAGGTGGATCCGCTCCCCGCGCTCAACCAGATGGAATAGAACGTCGACGGTCCTGTTTCGAACCTCGAGATGCTGCAATACGGTCGCGGCCGGAAAGGCGACGGCGGCCGGATACAGTATGCGCGCACACACGCCTGGAACAGCAACGACCTGGCCGAGATATTGATGAACTGCGGTTGGGCACGGCGGTGGAGCAGGCTGGATTAGGCCGAGCCGTTCCCAGTCCCGAAGGGCAGCCTCGACATAGCCATAGGCCTCTTGCCTATCAACGCCACGGGCTGCCATCTCGCCCAAAATAGCCTCGACCGGCGCGCCTTCTTGAAGCGAGCGCCAGATATCCGCCGCAGTGTCATTGAGCGCAAAAACTGCCCCCTGTGTCGAGCTGAGCAGGATATTTTGCCCTTTGATGCATGCAAGCCGACCTTGGGGAACTAACCTCGCCGCAGCATACTCGACAAGGGGAGGCCCCGCAGTTCGGTCAGTGGTTCGGGTTTGTTGCGGACTCACAGAAGCCGTCATCCTCGTTTGTCTGGGCGTGGAGATCGTTCGATTCGAGTGAAACCCACGACCAGAGAGACACGATCTTCGTCAATCGCTCGAGTCATAGCATTCCTCTCCGCTCCCATAGCGGTACCTTGCCAAACGCCGTTGCCGTGCGGCCACTTTTGCTTGAAGTCGCAGGTTATGCATTGAGCGGTCGCTGTGTTTCGCACTGATCATCGCTTGCATTCAGATGTTCTGTAACAGCTGTTCTGTAATAGCGCCTTTGGTCGTAGAGCCGCACATCTCATGGTGTCGAGCCTCATCCAAAGTGGTATTCAACTGATAGCGTCGAAGAAGAGGTTCGCTTTTTCCGAGTGTGTCGCTTGGCAGTTAATTAATGGGGTCGTCTGCCAGCCGCCCCGCCACTCCTTGCAAATCAATCGCTTGCCACACAAAATCGCCTCCAGCGGCCTCGGACCGGCAAAGTTGGGCTAGAAGGCGTTTCGCCCCGTCCAGATGCGGGGGATGGTCAGAAGCAGGATCTTTACGTCGAGCCAGACCGACCAGTTGTTGACGTACCACATATCGTGTTCGACACGCTTGATCATCATGTAGACATGCGGCGTCGCGCCGCGGCAGCCATTTATTTGTGCCCAGCCGGTGATCCCCGGCTTCACCTTGTGCCGAGCCGGATAGAGAGAAATGATCTGGCTGTATTCGCTGTCATGCGCCATCGCGTGCGGCCGCGGGCCTATCAACGACATGTCGCCCTTCAGCACGTTCCACAGCTGCGGAACCTCGTCGATACTGAACCTTCTCAGTATGCGCCCAACACGAGTGACGCGGGGATCGCCCCTGCAGGCTTGAGGGACAACAGGCCCATCCTCCAGGATCGTCATCGTTCGGAACTTATAGATCTTGAACGTGCGGCCATTGAACCCGGCCCGACGCTGACAGAAGAGCACCGGCCTCCCGCATTCGAGCGCAATCAGCCCCGCTACAACGGCCAGAAGGGGCAAAAGAAATGGAAGGGCGGCAGTGGTCAGCACAACGTCGAAGAGCCGCTTCGTAAGCAGCTGAGGCGCCGTTAGGGGCGCGCGTTGCAGTTCTATCGCCCTCGTCCCCCCCAGGTTGACGACAGGTCGCTTCAAGAGCGCGCTAACGACGTGGTCCGGAAGGAGCCTTACAGGGACCGGAACCACACAAAGGTGAGCCGTGATTTTCTCAATCAGGGATATGTCAGCCCAACTGACAGCAAGAACTATCTCGTCGACAGAACGCCGACGCACATGTTCAATGAGGTTATCCATACACCCAAGGAGCGAGCCCTCGCTGGATGCCGCCGGCAATGTAATCGTTTGGCAGACGTCGCATCCGGAAGCCTCGATTGCCTGGACTACGCCACTTGGCACGCGCACGTCCGATTGCGTTACGATCACTACTTGCGGTTTGGCAAGCATGTCCGACCTGGTCAAGGAGGCAAACAGTCGTCCGGCGCCCAAGCGCACGAAGATGATGCCGCCAACTCCCGTCACGAAGAACAGCATGACGGCTTGGCGCGAAAACATGTCTCCCACCTTGAGTGCAAGCGCCACAACCGACAGGCAAAGAAAGACCGCCGTCCAGATCAGCACGACCTCCTTGATCTGAGAGGCCAGCGACCGCGGCTCGGAACTCAGATATAGTCCGCGCGCATATGCGGAAGTCGAAAAAAGGGCGGCTACAACAACACCGAGCCCGAAGTTCCGGCCGTACTCGCCGAAATGTCCGAAACTCACAAGATCATATACCATTCCCGAGACGATGCTGAGCAGAACGACGGACAGTGCCTCAAGAAGCGGAAACGACTGCAGAAGAACATTGCCCTTGAGGTTCCACCGCGGTGCGTTTGACGTGACGCCCGCACGGGGGTCTTCATGAAGAAGTGCCATGACGTTCACCTGCGTTCAAAGCCGCATCGATCCACCAATGTCGTGACGACCGCCTCCCTCCTCGGCTGAAAACCGCCGAAATGCCCAGCGCGACTGCATCCGCCGCCTGCGGTCATTGCCCTTCACGCGAAGTTCGATAGCCATGGGCTGCGGTAGCACTCGGTTATTGGAGTTGAGAGAATGGCAGCGACACTGTGCGAATCCAATTCGGCATAAGCTCTAACCCCAAAGGGTAGAGCCGGCGGACACACGACCCTCTCCTTGCCCGCTTCCGGCGCCTGTTAGCTCTTCGGAGTAGCTCGAAATGAAATGCTCTCGCGCGCAGCACTGGAGCGGCGGACGCTCCGACGGAAGCGACCGGTTCGGAACTGCCGCTCTTTCTCTTTGTTTGAGCACTGTTTGAGCACCGAACCCGAAACCGGTTCCCACTTTCGGGCCTGATCGTCTAGGCGAGCGCCATCGCATCGGCGGCGATCTGTCGCAGCAGGGACTTGCGAATATGGAGTCGCGGCAGCGGCTCCATTCCGATCGTGGCAAGGATGTGCTCCCAACGGTAAACCCAATCGTGCATCTCTAGGCAACGGACCGCGCTTGTCCGGCGCAACAATTCTGTGCGGCCGGGGCTTACGTCGAGTTCGCCAATTACGCCTGCGATACTGCTCGAGTCTGGTGATACCTCGATCACCGCGTCTTGCCAGTCAAAATGCTCGCCGAATTCGGCGCATTGCGGCCTGGTCCCAAGCATGACGGCGCCCCCCGCGGCACCTTCGAAGAGACGGGCAGGCAGCACCTGCTCGCCGGCGACCGTGACGGACTTGGAGTTCGCAAGTGCCGCTGGACTGAATGCCATGAAATAGCGCGTGCGCCTGATGATATTGGCGAGCAGCAACCGATGCTCATGCCAGTCCCTGACCCGGGAATCTGTGCTTGCGAGCGTGTCGTAGAGATAGAAGAAGTCCCGGTCTTGGGCCAGGTTCAGAAGCTGGCGGTGTATTTTCGCGGCTCGGTTGCCGTACGAGTATACGTCGACCACGCGTTTGACCGGCGACAGATACGGCGTTGAAATAAGGCCGTCGACACCCGTGGCAAGAAAGGAACAGGGCGTGCGGGTGTATTGAGGCAGGCGCGGTAGGCACGCGCTGTGCAACAGGAACACGTGGTCGAACTGGTCCAGGAGCTTCAGATATTGGCGGTCCTGTTCGAGCGTGCTCGACCAGAGTTCGAACAGATACGCGACAGCAACCTTGCAGCGGCCGCGCCAGTCGTGGATCCGAGACAATTCTACAAGACTTTGCGGGCTCCAGGCGACGAAGAAGAAAAGGTCATAGTCTTGCGTGAGCTGAACATTCTCCATGGTTGGCGCGTTCCTCAAGCCTAGCCCTTTCCGAACCGCATTCGTCAGTCGGTTGAAGTCACGCTGGACGTTGTGAGGGTCGTGCTTTGGCAAGATGGCGTGAAAGTGTCTCGTCAGGTAGTTGTCGAGGCCGGGGGCGATTAGATCGGCGTCCTCGCATTCCGCAACAATGCGGCAGAACTCATACGCCAACGCAAAGTGTGCTCGGTCCTTCGCATTGAATTCAGAGGCAACCAGTGTACGTCTCTTCAAGGAATTCTCCCGGCAGTTGTCGTTCAGGTTTTCGGCTACACGGCTGCTTGTCGCGCTCCAGTGCCGGGAGGGGTTGCCGGCCAAGGACCATGTCTGCCGCCTTTTCCGCGATCATAAAGACAGCGGCCGAGGTGTTGGCCGAGGGAACGGCGGGCATGATGGAAGCATCAGCGACCCGCAGGCCCTCGAGGCCGTGGACCCGCAACTGGTCGTCCACGACAGATGCTGCACTGTCCAATGGGCCCATTCGGCACGATCCGCACAAATGATAGGTGGTCAGCCCGATTTCGCGGGCGAACTGAAGACGGTCAGCGTCGTCCGTTATCTTCGGGCCGGGAAGCTCTTCCGTGCAGTTGTAGCGCCTTAGCTCGGGGGCGCGAAACAGCTGCTGGACAGTCTTCATGCCGTCGATGACGACCTGTCGGTCCTGATCATCGGCGAGGTAGTTGGGCTGGACGAGCGGAGCTCGAAACGGATCGGCCGAGACGGCCCGCACGTGTCCGATGCTCTTCGGCCGCAACTGATAGTAGCCAAGCTTGATAACAGGAAACCGCCGCGCGCGGTGGTCAGTATAATTGCCCAATGCAAGTTCAAGCTGGATATCGGGGGTGGAGTGAATATCCCGCGAGTTGAGGTACCCGTAGACGAGCGATGGGCTGACGGCGAGAAAGTTCGGGCGACCCAGCATCCATTTGGCCGCCTCGCGCAGGAGGGCGACGCCGTGTCCGCTGACCGTTTCAATGCCCTCTACCCGGGCGATCAGGTGGACCGCATAGTGGTCCTGGACATTTGCACCGACTCCGGACAATTCGTGCACGACCGGAATCCCGAGCTTGCAGAGCATACGCGCGGCACCGACGCCGGACTGCTGCAGCAGCTTTGGTGAGTTCGCGGCTCCGGCGCAGAGGATCACCTCGCAACGGGCCTTCACCTCGCTCATGGGATGACCCGGCTCGCGTGCATACCGAACGCCGATGGCCCGCTTTCCCTCGAACAGGACGGCAGTGGCCTGCGCTTTCGTGCGGACCTCCAGGTTCTTCTTTTTGGCCATCGGCCGCAGGAAAGCCCGCGCTGCGCTCACGCGCCATCCCTTGTCGATATAGCGCTGATAGTAGCCCACGCCGGCTTGGCTCGCGGCATTGTAGTCGGGATTGCGCGGGACGCCGGCATTGAGCGCGGCCTCGATGAATGCATCACAAAGCGGATGTCGCCAATCGCAGTCTGTAACCGGAAGTAGCCCGTCTGTCCCGCGGTAGAAGGGATCGCATTCCCCAATCCTGCGCTCGCTTCTCTTGAAATAGGGCAGCAGGTCGGCGTAGCGCCAGCCTCGATTGCCCTGGCGGGCCCACTCGTCGAAGTCCGCGGCGGCGCCACGGTTGTAGATCATCCCGTTAATTGCGGTCGAACCACCCAGTGTCTTGCCCTGCGGCATCGGAATAGAGCGATTGGCGGTCCCCGGGCTCGGCTCCGTTTCGAACTGCCAGGCATATTTCGGATTCGAGCATGTCTTGTAGAGTCCCGCCGGAATGTGCAGAAGGATGCTGCTGTCGGCCGGCCCCGCCTCGAGCAGGCAGACCGTATTGGTGCCGTCAGCCGCCAGACGATTGGCCAACACGCAGCCTGCCGCCCCGGCTCCGACGATCACATAGTCAAAGACATCCGCCTCAACCGACATCGCTTCGCACTCAGCTTATCGCCAGCTTCAGAGAATGGCAGGGAATCCGGCAGATGGCACTTTGCCCATCGGGATTAAGCCTTATGAAGGCTTTCGCGGCGGGCTGAATAGAGAGATGGTGTGCGGAATGCTGTGCGGGCTGCCGCCAATCCGCATTCTTCGGGAACCTGCGCCGGCTGGCGCACAGGGGGAGATGGGGATGCCTGACGACAATCTCGCCGAGGAAGCCGCCTTGCCGAGAGGACGGACGCGGCATGCCCATCTGCATCTCGTCGGCCACCTCGACGTCTCCGCACAAGCGGAGCCGACGTCTGGCACCCGAACGGGTCGCGCGGCCGGCAGTCTCTTGAAACCCCGCCTTAATCGGCGCTATCTCCTTGCCGGGCTGCTGGCGCTGCCCGTCTCGGGCGTCGTCGGCGCAGAATTGTATCTGGGCATGGGGCGATCGGACGGCGGTAAATGGTTCGGGGGAGCGGCCGCCTTTCTGCGTCCAAGCGGACCGGTGCTTTCGCGCGCAGATGGGCAGATCATTGAAAATCTTGACATTTATGCGCCCCAAGGCAACGGGATCACGATACTCCATCAGGGCGTCATTGTTCGCAGCTGCCGCATCCGTCATGCCATGGGCAGCGGGATATACGCCCGGGGAGCCGCCGGAATACGCTTGCAGAACCTCGAGATCGACCATGTCGGGGCTCCCCCCTCGGGGACCGGACCAAGCCAGAACCGCAACAACATAAAGCTGGAAAGCTGCCCGGATGCGATCATCACCCGAGTTAAGGCGTCCCGCGGCTCTTCCAACATCTATGTCGTCGACTGTCCGGGCACCCAGATGAGCTTCCTCGAACTCCACGACGCGCGCGGGCCGTTCCCGCGTGGACAGAATGTGCAGTTCAACCGCTCTCCGGATACGAGCTTGGAAGACTTCTCGGCCGAGAATGGTCCCACCTCCTGGACCGAGGACAATATTTCTGTCTTTCACTCGGACCGCTGTGTCGTTCGGCGTGGACTCGTCTTCTATAACAACAGCCCGACCGGGGCTGGCGTCATGCTGGAGGGAAGCTTCAATTGCCTTGTCGAAGACGTCGATACCGTTCAACAGGGCAACGGCGCCTTCTCGGCTGTCCCGCAGGGTAAGGTCGGCAGTGGCGGATGCTCGTTCAATCGCTGCCGGATCCGGGACACCTACAACGAGCAGCGGGACGGCCGGGACGCCCCGACATCCAACGGCCTGTCGTTCCAGACCCGGATATCAGAAGGCGCTGAAAAGCACAGCATTAAGAACTGCTGCGTCTACGCGCTCGCCAATCCCGGCAACATCATCTGGGAAACGGCGGCTGTGCATGCCGGGTGGTCCATCGAGCGCAAGGCATTTGATCCCAGGCCGCCATTGCAGCTTGCCTTCGACTGGCAGTGAGCGGAGGGGGCGCTACAGCGCCGCGCGTCTTATCAGATGCGCAAAGGTCGCTGTAACACGTTAAAATTGCTGCATGTTTGTATCCTTAAATCGGTTAGGATTTATAAGGAGACATGCAGTAGCGTTGCCTCCGACCATGCCCTACCGACGACGACGCAAAAAGAGAAACAGGTCTGCCAACATTGACCGCGGCGGAGACATCCCAAGCGTCCAGAGAGGCGCTGACGCAAGAATCATGCGTCCCGTCGTCGTGCTCGTATCGACAGGTGTGTCAACGATGCGAAGACCGACACCCTTGGTGCCAAGCCTTTCGATGAGCGCCAGCACTTCGCGGGTTGTGCGCGCAACACGGTACGGCTTCGTGATCGCAATCACGTCTCCTTTCCCGGCACATGCGATCGCCCTCTCCAGCTCCGGCGTCGAGCCGAACATGCTGGCCCTCTCGCAGAAGAAGTTCTCGGCTCCCAACCGGGCAAGATAAAGCTTCTGCGCCTCCAGCCTTGCGGTCGGTTCGAAGGTGTTGATACGACAGTAGCCGATGATCATCGCCTTGCCCAATCGTAAGAAGCCTTCAGGGAATGGGATGCAAGGAGCCCGACAAGCCGCTGACGGTCTGGGAGCCGCGGTTCGTCAGTCCCTTTCTCTTCCTTCCCCTTCGCGGAGATTCCGATATTGGATTGCAATCCGGAGGGTTCCGCGAGCTCCAGATATTGCTTTGCAACACTGTGAGCATCGAACTGTCTAACCCTCTCGCGGGCACCCGCCGACAAACGCGACCAAAGGTCATCATCGTCCAGCACCGCCTTCAGCGCTGCGGCCATCGCCTCGGCCTGTGGTTCGACCACTGCCCCATTCACGCCATCCGCGAGCAGATCCCGGCTGAGCCTTGAAGATCCGACGATGGGCGTGCCGGTGGCGATCGCCTCCATCACCGTTGCCGAGGCGACAGGGACCGTATAGCGCGTGGGGAAAGCGGCGACGCGAACGCGGCTGTGTAGTTCGCGAACGCGCGCTCCCTCTGCCATGCCGAGAAGGACCACGTGCCCCCGTATCGCTTCAGGAAGAGCGTCGACCGCCTCCGTCACCGGTCGTGTGATGTCACCCGTAACGTAGAGCCGTACGGAAGGGTCGTTCAGGGCGCCGAATGCACGGATCGTAGCCTCCGGCACCTTGTAGGGCGCGGTGCCGGCATGGAGGATTGCCCGCTCGCGATCTGCCAGTCCACGCGACGCATATGACTGGCGATCGATACATTCGGGAATTTTCAGGATTCGGTCTCTTGGCAGCCCAAGATCTTGGACGAGTTCTTCCTGAAGGTCGGTCGTAGTGGCGACGACGTGGTGGCAGCGCCGCGTGCTTATCCGTCGAATGGCTCGCCGGACCGCCGCAAGCGGCCCTTTCCGCCTCTGAAGATCATGGACGATCTGGACGATCGTGCCATGCAGAGGAAGCGGCACCGTCTCGCTATGGATGACAAGGTCGGGCCGGAACCGATTGATAATGCCGATCGCCCGCAGCCACGCCGCGACCGAGGCCGGCCCGGTCAAAGGCGTCCGGCTCAATCCGATTATCGGTAGCTCGAGCCGAGGAGCAAGAAGTCGCTGGAATTTTGCGCGGCTTTTGAAGGTGCCGATCACGATCAGCACCTGGTGCCCCAATTCGAGCAACGCCTGGGCAAGTGCCACAATGAAGATGCTCACACCGTCAGGCGAATCCAAGGGTTCGCGCCGGGTCAAGACAATGCGCATTTGATCACACCGTTACAATAGGGGCCTGCGAGCGGCCGCAGCCTCCCGTCGCACCGTGTTTCAGCAATGGAAGCAAAAAAGGACCTCTCCGAGGTATGTGAGGCGGTAGGATCGATCCTCAGGGCCTATCCATCAACGACAAATAGGGAGTACCCCGACCCGCCGGCATGGCCGCACTGCGCTCGTTCACGTGTGAAGCTTGGCTTGCCCGTGGCCCGTTCCTCCCGGCGCGGGCCTAAGCTCACGAGACTACCACGAAGGCCCGGATCGGGCGCCTGACCACGGACTCATAGATCGCCATCAGCCGATTGAAGTTTGCGCCCTTACGATGAGAGGCCAAGGGCGGTCGGCTCCCGCCGTACCGATGACGTGATTGCAGTCATGGCCGGTGCCCCGAGCCGAGTGGGCCTGAGCCAGCACACCATATCGACACGCGCCTCATCAGCCGCAAAAGGCGAACCGTGTAAAAGCGAAGCGGTTGCTCGCGAAGATGCTCGGGCGGAGCGGTCACAATCAGACCGTCGTCAATAAGGACATGACTGCCGGTCGAGGCATGTATCGCCGTATTGAGGACCACATGCTCGCAGCTCTCGCGATCCCGGGCATCGATGTAGGAGTGGGCATAGTAGGGTTCCGCCCGGTAGAGGCAGAGGCCGTTGAAAGCCGAGACGCAGTGCCGCAGAGAACTCGCCGACACGCGTTCCTGTGCATCGTGGACGCATCGTGCCAGGGCGGAGCGATAGGTGAGCGGATTTCGTTTCGCGCGAATGATGGTATGCTGAAGATTCTCCATGAATAGGCCCTCGCACCGCAGCGCCAGCAGATCGTAGTAGCGCGGCTTCGAGCTCGCGGCCACGGCGAAGAGGCTCGTGTCGGCGGCGAGCCGATCGAGCGATGAGACGAACGCGGCGACCGTAGGGGGGGCTGCGAACACGGAGTCCAGGTCGACGACGCAGACATGGTGCGTGGCGGGATGGTTTTTGCTCGCGTGCAGGCGAAGGAATTCCCGACCGGCCGCCATGCGCGGCAGCCGCTCGGGGATCGTCGCCATAAAATCCGTCGCAAGGATCTCGACCGAAGCATCGGCCCGGAAGTGCTCGAGGAGCAGCGCGCGCGTGTCATCCGTTGACCCGTTTTCGCCGATGACTGCCCGGACCCGCAGGCCCGCCCCCCGCAGTTCGGCGATGAAGCGGAAGAAGTTTGGAAGCGTCCTCGCACAATTGCGCGCGAGTCCCAGGAAGACGATATCGCAGGGGAGAGGGACGGTGACGCTCATCACGCAAGCACCTTCCGGCCGAGCCGATAGGCCGAGCGCGCGCACAGATAGACCGGCTCGGGCGCATTCCACAACAGAAGGCCGTCGAGAGCATCCTTCCAAAGAAGTGCGGCGAGAACCAGCAAGACGCGCATCGGTGGTCGCTCCTTTGAAACTCAGTTCGGCACTGCTGACGCCCCTGGCGAGGACGCGACGGCTCCGGCAAAGTCCACCTTTGGCAAAACGACCTCCACAACGTCGCCGGGCGCAAGCCCGAGATCTTCGTTGCCGGGGAGCGTCTCGTCGCCCTGCTCTCGCTTTCTATGGACTTTTATCTCGGGCCGACCCGCGGCTGTCAGCAGGCTGGATTGCGCTTGACCTGTAAGCGCCAGCTTCTGCGCGGTACCCTCAAGACGCGCCGAGATCTGGGCCAGATTCATATAGGCCCCCTGTAGCTCTCCCAAGGCCGCGATTTGTCGTTCACTGTCGATCTTGTTCAGCTGTCTGACATATTCGCCGCGCTGGCGCTCGATGTTCGATGCCTGGACGATCGTCTCGAGCAGTTGGGTTGATGACATAAGCACCGCTCGACGGGCCTCAGATAGGCGCGTGGTCGGCGCCAGGCCCTTCTGCAACAGCGTCCTGACGCTCTCGTAATCGTCGGTGTCGGCCTTGCTTCCCTCTTCGTCCTTCTTCTTCTTTTCAGACAGGAGCTCCAGTTGCAGGCTGGTCTCCTCGACAGCACGTCGCAGAAGCTCCTTGTCCTTTTCACTGTCTGACAGACGAGCTTCGATATGCGCTGTTGCCGCTTGCTTCAATCGTTCGGCGAGCGCCTCAGGCACGGCCACGTTCTCGACATGTTTTACTTCTTCGCCGAGTTCGGTGCGAAGGCGCCAAATGCGAGCCTGTTCCGTTGCGAATTGCGCCCATAGGGCTTTGTATTCCGAACGGAAATCGGCCGCTTCCATGAGCGGATTGGCGATGCGAACCTGGGCAGCGCTGTAGCCACCCGCAACCGCCACAGCCTGTCGGACAGTCATACCCGGCCGGAAGATGTACTCTCCCGGCCTGGCCACATCACCATAAACATAGATGGGCCGGTATTCGGCAACTGAAATGAAGACCTGGTCGGCCTGGATCAGGTGCGTTATCTCACGGCCGTCCGCGGTCCCCTGCCGATACTGCTTGCTGGCGAGACTGCCAGCGATTATTTCCTGCGCTTGTTGAATGGAAAGGCCGCTGATTTGAACCGCTCCAACCAGCGCCAAGTTCACCTCGCCGTCCACTCCGATCTGCAATCGCTGCCTGAAATCCGGAATACCAGGGACCGATACTTCCAGCGTATCTCCGGGCTGTAGCTTGTAGTCGGCAAGTGCCGCTGTCGGAATCAGAGCGATGGCGCCAGCGAACGAAGCGAGGCGGGTCGAAGCCATGGTCATCGACAGCGCCGACAACAAGGTTCTCAACAGCTTCATGGGTCCCCCAACGGGTTGCCCCCGTATCTCTACGGGGCGACTGAGCACGGGTTTCTCCGGCGCGGGCGAACCTGCGCAGTGGATGGCCCTATGCTACCAGAAGAGGCATGGCCGAGGCCGAGGCAAAATGGCTGGCTCGCTGGCTCTTTCGAGGCACCCCTCATGGAAACGGACGAGGACGCCTAATCGCAGGCGTGTGCGCACTGGCCGGACGGCTCTCATGCCCCTACCGTGCCAAAACCGGTACGACGCGCACCCCTTCTACCGAGACCGGTGGATCGCCTGTTTCGGACGGACCGCATCCGTGTTCGGTCAGGTACGCCAAGGAGCGCCTTGCTGCATTTCGATCCCATTTGGCGGAACGGGTTCCGCATCCTCGGCCCAAGCAGTGGCGCGAAGTGCAGTCAGGTAGCCGTATGAGAATGCAATTCCCACTATCTGTAGAGGAGTCTCCAGGACTGCATTGACGAACATCGCGAGGAAAATCATGACGAAGACCGCCGAAGCATGGTTTCGAACGCCGCGCGGCAGTCTGCGTGGTGGGAACGCCGCCGCAATTGCAGATACAATCAAAATGAATCCAATGACTCCCGTCCGCAGCATGGATTGAAGGAACGAGTTGTGGATTCCCGTTGAGAGTATCTCAAGCATCCTGGCATGCGTGATGTTCCTGGTGTCAGGAAGAAAGGTGAAATCCAAGAGACCTGGGATCTCATATCGCCACTGAACCGACTCTTTTCCAAATCCTATGCCAATGCCGTATGTATCCGCCACGGATGCGAGTGCGTCCGAAATGAACGCAAGTCGGATCCCGGCGTTCGGGTCCAAGGCAAAGGTTTGAGGTATGAAATTCAGCCCGACGGCATAGGCAGCAGTTAATGCCGTCGCCAGGGCTATAGCTACCAATCGGCCTGGCACGCCAATTAGAATGACCACTATGGTGACCGCGAGCACCTTGAACTGACCCAAGGGGCTCACAAGGGCAAATCCCAATAAGAGCAAAATGCCGCCGTAGCGGCGCCAGTCATTCGTCAGAAAAATACTGCCTGCTATGAAGAACACGGCAATTGCAATGTTATTGAGGAGCGAGCCGTAGAGAATCAGCATCGTGGCTCCCGGAGGTGCGCCCTCGTATTGCACACCCTGCTGAAACATCACCGCCGGCGCGACAACGAGAGACAGGAACAGGAAAACGGGTGCCCCAAAAAAGGGGTTACCGCTCATCAGCCTGCGGCGGAAATAAGCCTTGGATGCCCATGCGACGGCGAAGAATCCCACAATCGGGACGATTTGCCTTATGACTGCTTCTTGAAGGAAGTAAACCTGCCAGGAATCCGGCATCAGCCCGTATCTGGACAGCAGGGCAATGAAGAGGCAGAAGGCGGTGTAGACCGCCAGCAGGCGAGGCGGCACCGTCTGCCGCAGCACGGCATAGGCCAGACAGACACCGACCGGGATCACTATGAAGAAAGGGCCAAGCAGTTTAAGCGATATTGCCAGGGCGCAGGCCAGCCAAATGCCGGAGAGAAAGAGCGTGTAGTCGAGCACGTCAGGGTAATGGCTGCAGTCGAGGTCGACCGGCTTTGAACCCTTCGTGCGTGACAATGTCGCTGGCGAGGTCATGGCCTGTATCACCGGTTAGGACTGAAAGCCGCACGGTTGATCCTGGTCAAAATTACTGCCGAGAGTTTCTCTGCGGGGATGATGCGCAGAATTCCCTCGAGATGGTCCGCGAAAGTGAGGCGTGCCTTCAGCACCAGGAGGACCTCGTTGATGACGCCCATGGCCGCTTCCAGATCAGCGGTGCGGTCGGTGCTGTGAAAATCAACCACTATACAACTGTATTCTTGCTGCAGATGCTGGAGTGCAGCGGAGATGGAGAGCGAGGCATTCAAGTCGGAGATTGACCCCGTGGGCCTGAGAGCCAGAACTTCCAGCCCTTGCTGATCCGCGGGAATGGTGGCAAACGCCCTGGCGAGCTTGCGACCTGGCTCCGCGTTCAGCATTGGCTGGTCCATTGATGGCTTTTGCCAATTGGCATCAACGAGCAGTGTCTTTTGCCCGGTCGCCGCAATGACCCTTGCGAGATGAACCGCCACCGTGGAGCTTCCGGACTTGCCGAGGGGTGAAGCAACGCCGATTACAAATCCGCCTTGGCGGCCCTGAACTCCGCGCATCCGGGTGGCAATCTTGCTCACTTGGTGGCCCTGAACTCCGCGCATCCGGGTGGCAATCTTGCTCAGCGAGCTGTGAAGCTCGGGAGCGTCCTTTGAGTAGACGGGCTGCAAAGACTGCTCGCATGGCCCCACGACAGTCCACCTGCGGCGGGGAATTCTGGGGATCCCTACAATCCGATCGAGGCCGGTCGACCTGTGCACATCCTCGACCGTCATCAGGCGGTGGTTCATTGCTTGCCTGATCAATGCATGACCAACGCCGGCAACCCCACCCGCCATAACGGAGAGCGCTACCACCAGGACCGTGGGCGGCCAACTGCGTTTACGAGGCGGTTCGGCCGCCGTGATGACCCTTGCGCTCGGGATCAGCGACGAGGCGCTAAAATCGGAGTGGCTCCGCTGCAGTAGGGCATTGTAAAGCGAGCGATAAACCTCGGCCGCGCTCTGCTGCTCGCGGAAAAGGACTCTTGCCCTCTCCGCGGATTCAGGGTCCGATGGAAGTTCCTTCAGTGATTCGGTCACAAAAGCCTTTTCCCGAAGTTCCGCCAGCCGCTTGTGCAGATCAGATGTTTCTTCCGCGCGAGCAGCCCGCCGGCGTTCGCGCTGATTTCCGATGTAACCGGCGGCGATCGCGTTCGCGAGCATGGCCGAGAACTGAGGATCGGTAGAGGTGACCCCGATCTCGACGGCGCTGGAGAAACCCAACTGACGAACGGAAAACGCGCGCCTCACAAGGACCATCGCCTGATGCCGAATATTGGGCTCCACCGTCGGAAGTTCGGTGCCGAAGAGAGACGCCAATTGGCTCCGCACGTAACGGGAGATCCGCGCGCGCAAGCTGTCATCCATCACAAACTCTTCGTTTGCTAGGCCAGTGTCGTCAACAACGCGTCCGACGACCTCGTCCGACTGAATGACCTGTATCTGGCTCTCTACATAGACCCGCTCATCTGCCTCAGCTTCGCCCGGTTCCAAAGCGGGCGGAGGTGAAAGGAGGATCGTCGCATAGGCGGTGTAATATCCAGGCGAAAGGACCGCATATGCGCCGCCGACACCCAGGCTCAACACCATCCAGAGGAGGCAAAGGCGCCAACTGCTTCGAACAAATCTCAAGATGTCTTTCGCGGTCAGCTCGTCGCGATCCTTGGGGGGGATCGGCTGGTGAGGCGAGCCAGACGACTGAACGACAAAATGATCGGACGCGAACATGTAGAGAATCTCCTACGGCCGGAAACGATCGGCATCATGCTCCCACGGCGCGGACGCTGGCAGACATCTTCGCACCCGGCCTGCGTCGCAAGCCGCCGCCGTGCGAAGGACGGCCGCTCCGCCAATGAGGAAGAAGCCGGTTGAAACCACCAGCACGACGACTTCCTTCGCCACCATCGCATAAACAATGGCTTGCTCTGCCATGACGAAAGACAAAAAATACGAGGCCACCAGGAATACCAGCAGACCGGATGCGTTAAGGGCGGTCCATTCATTTTCGTATCCGTAACTAAACATGAATATATTTGATGTTAATGTATTTATGTTCATCAGCAATGGTATAATGGCCATTGCGCGCACGATGGGTGTCGCTCCTGAAAATTCATCTCCAAAGAGGGTCAATATTATATATGGAGCAACAAAGAACATTCCGATACTCATCGCCGCTCCGCCTGCTACGGTGAATAGTGACCTCCTTATCAGTTGTACCCCGGCAGCAGGGTCGACATGAGCGTAGTATGAAACCCTCGGTATGAGGGTATCCATAAGCAACCTGAAAAATACCCGCGCGGCTAGTAGGAATTTTTCGGCGACAGAATATTGTCCGGCTGCAACATAACCTGCGAAATGTCCGACAAGGGCGACAGGGAGGGTGACGAGGGCAGTATCCACGGCGGTGAAGAGGAATCCCCTCCAGCCGTTGCGTAGCTGCATTCCAATCGTCGAAAGCGTCACGGACCTGAAGCCGCCGACCCCGATCGGAAGGATGAAGGGTAAGCATATGACGCCACTGACGACGGGAACTGCGCTTTGGATGGCAACGGCGAGCGCGACCTGGTCAGGTGATGCAACCATGGCGACGAAACAGACGAGCGCCAGAACGCGAGCAACAACCCCCGCGACGGCCGCCTGCCAGGCGCGCTCCAGGCCGACGAAGAGCCAGGCCGGAAAAATAACGCCGCCGGCGGCCGAGAGCATCGCGCACAGGAATGTCGGCCTGTCGAGCGCCAGGACGTCGCCGGCCAGCACAAGACCAACCAGACATACGGCAACGAACAGCACTGCCTTGGTGACCATGACCTGAGCAAAGAGTGACGCGATCTCCGCCGGCTGGTATCGAAGGGAAGCAACTCTGCGTTGCGCGGTCCAGTGAAATCCATAGGCCACGGCGACGGCAGCGAGTTGTCCGATGGCGAGAGCATACGCGTACTGCCCGAAACTCATGGGTCCGAGGACACGCCCGGCATAGGGCAAGATGATCAGCGGCTGCAGGACGTCGGTGGCATGCAGGACAGCCAGACTGGCCGCCTGTTTGCTCAGAGTCATGGAGAGCCTCCCGTCAGGTGCCTGTCGAGGCAATGCAAACCACACCGTCCAGATATGGGCAGCGCCGCCTCCCAGCAGCAGAGCCAAATACAGCCGCCCGTGGAGGAGTTGGCGCAAATCGGCAACACGGCGGTCCGAGTGTGTTCACTGGTTCCGCCCTCCCTCTAATCGTTACGAACTCCGCGCCCGGGAAGGAGCGATGCCTGCAGCAAAGCCAGGATGAACAGGCTGTTCGTCACGAGATACCTGCTCGCCAGGCGGCGGGGATCCTGGAAGAGCCGGTGCAGCCATTCCAGCCCGCTCCTCTGCATCCATTGCGGCGCCCGCCTGACGTCTCCGGCGTGGAAATCGAAAGCTGCTCCTACCCCCAGCATGACCGCATTGATCCGGCCGCGATGCGCCTGCATCCAGCTTTCCTGCTTGGGACATCCGAGCCCCACCCACACGATCCTCGCACCGGACTGATTGATCATTCTGACCACTACCTCATCCTCCTCGGCCGACAGAGGGCGGCGCGGAGGTGAGTAAGAGCCCACGATGTTTACGCCGGCAAACTCGGTTCGAATGCAATGTTCAAGACGCTGGAGGGTGCCGGGGCTGCCGCCGTACAGGAACATTTCCGTGCCGAGTTCTGACGCTCTCCGGCAACAAATCCACATCAGGTCCGGTCCGCTGATGCGCGGCTGATCCGGGTGTCCCTGCCGCCTCAGGACCCAGGCTACCGGCGCTCCATCCGGCGCGACAAGGTCGGCGCTATCCATCGCTTCGGCATGGGCGCGATTGTGGCGGGCGGTGACGACACTGTGGACATTGCCCAGGAAAACCGTTCGGCTCTCCCGCCGTAGGGCCCAGTCGAAGACGCAGTTGACTGCCTGCGCCCAGTCAAGGGCGTGCACGGGTATCTCAAGCACTTGCTCGCGCAACTGTCCCGGATCGATCGCGAGTTCTGTCATGCCACCCTCGATTGCTGATAGGTGAGCTTCATCACAGCCTGCGAGCACTTCGAGTTCAATTGCTATTCCGACGGGAAGCTGGCGGGCGGCGCGCTCACCGGAGGTACCTAAAAGGAAACTCCCTTGTTCTCTCCGTGGTGCCGAAAGAGCGCATGAATGCGCAGCCCGTCGCGCCGTCGAGCAGGAGGTAAAGCCCCATCACCGCGGGTTTGCCTACGGCATTGTTGTCGGGCGACACCGTGACGATCGTGACGCCGATATGGCCGCCTGCCGACGTGCCGGCCGCAACGGAGAGAACAAGGGAGTTTCCTTTTAGGTACCTCCGGTGAGCGCGCCGCCCACCAGCTTCCCGTTCGGAATAGCAATTGAACTCGTAGTGCTCGCACGCTGTGATGATGGCTCACCTATTGCAGCAATCGAGGTGACAGAGCTCGCGATCGATCAGGGAGTGGTGGGATGTTGCAAATGTTCGCGGATGATGCCCTCTGGTTGCAGCCCAAGGAATTCACGCAGGATTATCTGGCATCGCTGTGCATCGCATTGGCGCAGATCGATACGGATGCCGTGCAGGAGGCGATACAGATGCTGCGCGCCGTACGCGATGCGGGCGGCACAGTCTTCGTCGCCGGCAACGGCGGCAGCGCAGCGACCGCCTCCCACTGGGTCAATGACCTCGGTAAGGCCACGAAGCGCTCGGGAAGGCAGCCAATCCGGGTCATGGGCCTGACAGACAACGTCTCCTGGATGACGGCGCTCGGCAATGACGAAGGCTACGAGCGTATCTTTGCCGGCCAGATGGAGAACTTTGCCAAGCCGGGTGACGTGCTCATAGTGATTTCAGCCAGCGGGAACTCGCTTAATCTCGTGCGGGCAGTCGAACTCGCTCGCGAAAGGAAGGTAGCCACGATCGGCATTGTCGGTTTTGACGGCGGCACGCTTAAAGAGCTCGTCGATCAGCCAGTATGGGTGCGGTCTGAAAAAGGCACCTACGAACTCGTCGAGGACGCCCACGCCGCGATCTGTCATGCCATCACGCGATACCTCGTCGCCGACCGACCGGAGCGCGGTCAATGAATATTGTCCTGCCGAGCTCTCCCCGCCTGCAAAAGGCAGATGTCGAGGGCCGCACCTACAGCCGGCCGCGCCAGGCGGTCATCCTGGCCGGCGGGCGTGGCACGCGCATGCGGCCGATCACATTCGACCGCCCGAAACCAATGGTGCCGGTGCTCGGCCGGCCTTTTTTGGAATACCAGATCGAACAGCTGCGGCAGGAGGGGTTCGAAAGGGTTCTTCTTCTACTCGGGTATTTGCCCCATGTGGTGATGGACCACTTCGGCGACGGCAGCAGGTTGGGCCTCAGTATCGAATATGCCGTCACCCGTCCCGACGACCTCACCAGCAGCCGGGTATCCAATGCCCGTCACCTCATAGATCCGTGCTTCCTGCTGCTGTATTGTGACAATTACTGGCCGATGCGCATGGAGCGGCTGTGGCAACGCTTCTGTGCGGCCGGCAAGCCTGGAATGATCACGGTCTACAGCAACAAGGACGGCTATTCACGCGGCAGCGTGATCCTTGATGCGGACGACAATGTGACCGTCTTCGACCGGCTCCGCACCACGCCCGGGCTGCAGGGAGTCGAGATCAGCTATGCCATACTGACCGATCTCGCCCTCGAACTCCTGCCCGACGAGGACACCCTCTTCGAGGAGGCCATCTACACGCCGCTCGCGACGCAGCATCGCCTCGCCGCCTTCGTGAGCGAGCACCGCTATTACAGCGTGGGCTCGATCGAGCGTCTACCCGCGACGGAGCGCTTTATGAGGCGCAAAAAAACCATGCTCTTAGATAGGGACGGCGTACTCAACTGCAGACCGCCACGGGCTCAATATGTGTGTTCATGGGACCAGTGGGAGTGGGTTCCGGGTGCAAAGCAGGCGTTGGCCCTTCTGAACGAAGCCGGCTACCGCATAATCATCATCTCGAATCAGGCAGGGATAGCGCGCGGAGCGATGACCGCCGCTGATCTCGAGGCGCTTCACCAGCGCATGTGCGCCGAGTCCGAAGCCGTCGGCGGCAAAATCGCGGAGATCTACCACTGCCCACACGGCTGGGACGACGGCTGCGACTGCCGCAAGCCCAAACCCGGCATGCTGTATCAGGCACAGCGCGACTTTGATCTCGACCTCACACGCACACTCTTTGTCGGCGATGACGATCGTGACCGTCAAGCGGCCGAAGCCGCGGACTGCCTATATGCGCAAGTAAGCGAGCAATGCTCGCTTCTGGACCTCACCCGTCAACTTCTTTCGAAAGCGGAGCAGGGCAGACATGAATGAACCGACACGCGTTCTCGTCACCGGACACAATGGATATCTCGGTTCTGTCATAGTGCCCGTGTTGCAGGTAGCGGGCTATGAGGTGGTCGGGCTGGACATGGGATATTTTCGTGCGTGCACCCTGGGAGCCGACAATACCAGTGTGCCCGAGATCACAAAGGATCTGCGCGCCATCGAACCCCCGGAACTCCAGGGCTTTGACGCGGTGATCCATCTGGCGGCACTCTCGAACGACCCGATCGGAAATCTCAACGCGGATTGGACGAGGCAGATCAATGCGGACGGGACAGTTCGTCTGGCCACGATGGCCAAGGCGGCCGGCATCCGGCGGTTCCTATTTTCCTCCTCCTGCATCATGTATGGCATGTCGAAAGCCGCCGTCGTCGACGAAACCGCCCCGCTGGCGCCGCAAACAGAGTACGCAAGATCGAAGGCTGTTGCCGAAGAAGCGCTGCGCGCGCTGGCGGACGACCGGTTCTCGCCCGTCTATTGCCGCAACGGCACCGTCTATGGTCTCTCGCCGCGAATGCGCTTCGACACCGTGCTGAACAATTTCATGGGCAGCGCCTTCACAACTGGACGTGTCGAAGTCCATAGCGATGGCACGCCATGGCGGCCCGTGGTTCATGTCCAGGATGTCGCGCGCTATTTCAAATTGATGCTGGAGGCGCCGCTACAGGACATCCACAATGAGGCGTTCAACATGGGTGTTGAAAGCCTCAATCTTCAGGTGCGCGAGATAGCGGAGATCGCCGTTGAGGCCGTCCCCGGCGCGCAGCTCACAATGGCACCGAAGCCGGACGCGGACCAAAGGACCTACAAGGCGGACTTCAGCAAGTTCTCACGGACTTTCCCGGATTTCGAGTTTCAGTCGACGGCACGAAAGGGAGCGCAGGAGCTTTACGACGCGTTCCGCTCGATCGCACTTAGATTTGAAGACTTTACCGACAAGCGATTCACGCGGCTGCGCTGGCTCGATCATTTGCTCAAGGCGGGGATGCTCGATGATCAGCTGCGCTGGCGAACCGCACAGCCGCGTGTTGCCTAATTTTCGTTCCGTTGATTTTCGAGAGGGCAAAATATGGAACAGCTAGACGATACCAAAGCCGTGGGGCGCCGCTCAGGACTGGACCTTCCGACCATCATCGATCGTGCTGCACAGCGTCTACCGTCTCTCGTCCTGACGCGCACTCCTATGCGCGTCAGTTTTGCTGGCGGCGGTACCGACCTGCCCGATTTCTACAATCTCGGCTGCGGCGCGGTCTTCAGCGCGGCAGTGGACAAGTACATCTATGTCACCGTCAAGCGTCACAGCGAGATCTTTAATGAACCCATCCGCTTGAACTATTCACAGACAGAGCAGGTAAACACCATAGGGGAGATCAAGAACAACATCGCTCGCGAATGCCTGCGTTTCCTGGAGATCGAACCGCCGATTTACATCTCGACGGTCGGAGACATGCCGGCCTCGACGGGCATGGGAGGGTCGAGCTCGTTCACGGTGGGACTGCTCAACGCCCTGCATGCATTCCGGGGAGAACGTGTCACCCCTGGCCAACTCGCCGAAGAGGCATGTCACATCGAGATCGACATCCTCAAGGAGCCGATTGGCAAGCAGGACCAGTATGCCGCCGCGTTCGGGGGCATGAACCTGTTCCGCTTCCAGCCTGGCGGCGCGGTAACGGTCGAGCCGCAGCGGGTGCGCAATGGCGCCGTCGAACATCTCTTCAGCAACCTGATGATGTTCTGGACATCGCATCAGCGACCGGCCAGTTCCGTGCTGGCAGAGCAGAAGGCGAACACGTCAAGCAATCTCGATACGCTCAGGCGGATGCGGGACGATGCCTTCATACTTCAGGAGATCTTTTCGGAGCCCGTCATCGACATAGAACGCTTCGGTGCCGTCCTTCACGCAGGGTGGGAGATGAAGCGGAGTTTGGCGTCCCGCGTGAGTAACGCGGCGATCAATGGCCACTACGACCTCGCCAGAGACGCAGGGGCGGAAGGCGGCAAGCTGTGCGGCGCCGGCGGCGGCGGATTCCTTATGTTCGCGGTCAAGCCAGAACGCCGGGAAAGCGTAAGACGCGCACTCTCACACCTAGCCTATGTGCCTATCGGCTATGAAGTCCACGGCTCGCGCCTCTTGCATCCGGCGCAAGTCTGATGCCGTCCCGCGATCGCACAAGCGGACCGCCGGTGCGAGCAACCCTCAGGAGAGCGTCGGAGATGCGACCCGACGTGACACTCATTTGATCAATGGATCTACGATGCTTTTCACAAAGACCGATATTCCCGGCGCCACCCTGGTGGAACTGCAGAAATTCGAAGACGAGCGGGGTTTTTTCGCGCGCGGCTGGTGTTCGCGGGAATTTGCCGAGCAGGGACTTCCGGATCATGTCGTGCAGATGAATATTTCATACAACAGGCACAAGCATACACTGCGCGGCTTCCACTACCAGCTGGCTCCCCATGGCGAGGACAAGATGCTTCGCTGCATCCGGGGCAGTCTGTACGACGTGCTGATCGACCTGCGGCCCGAGTCACCCACCTATAAGCAGCACCTCACTGTGGAACTTTCCGCGGCGAACCAACGGATGCTGGTGATACCGAAGGGCTGCGCGAACGCCTTTCTCACCATTGAGGACCACACCGAGGCCACGTATCTCGTCTCCGAATTCTATGCACCGGCAGCCGAACGCGGTGTTCGTTGGAACGATTCTGCTTTCGCCGTGAAGTGGCCAGTGGATGAGCCGGCGGTGATCTCAGATAAGGACCGGACTTGGCCAGACTACGCCGAATGACCTTTCTCGGCGACGAACTTGCGGGAGCGCTACAGGGGAGACGCAAATGTTCATCGTCGACAGGGCGTTGGAGTTGCTCCAGGCTGAGGGGCGTCCAATTCGCGTGGGTATGGTGGGGGCCGGTTTCATGGCCCGAGGCATCGCGATGCAGATGCTGCGATATGTTCCGGGCATGGAACTCGTAGCCATTTCCAACAGACACGTGGAAAAGGCGCGAGAGGCCTATGCCGCTGCAGGCGCGGACGATGTGACGGAGGCGACCAGCACCAAAGCGCTTGAGGATCTCGTGGCCCGCGGCCGCCGCGCGATCACGGCGGACCCGATGCACATTTGCGAGGCCGAAGGCATCGAAATCGTCGTCGAGGCGACAGGCGCGATCGAGTTCGCTGCCCAAGTCACAATGTGCGCGATCCGGCACGGCAAGCATGTCGCCCTGATGAATGCCGAACTCGACGGCACGATCGGCCCAATCCTTAAAGTGTATGCCGACCAGGCAGGCGTGGTCCTCACCAATGTGGAGGGGGATCAGCCGGGCGTCATCATGAACCTCTACCGTTGGGTCAGGGGCCTGGGCATACGTCCCGTGCTTTGCGGGAACATCAAGGGCCTGCACGATCCCTACCGAAATCCGACGACCCAGGAGGGATTTGCCAAGAAGTGGGGGATGAAGGCCCCGATGGTCACCTCCTTCGCGGACGGCACGAAGATCTCATTCGAGAACGCCATCGTCGCCAACGCCACAGGCATGCTGGTGGCCAAGCGCGGCATGTACGGGCCTGTGGTCGAGCCCGGGACCCCGATCCAGGAGGCGGTCGGCTGGTATCCGCTCAATCAGCTCCTCGAGGGGCCGGGGATAGTTGATTATTGTGTCGGCGCCATGCCCAACCCCGGCGTCTTCGTTCTTGGCACCACAGAGAATGCCGTCGAGAAACACTATCTGTCACTCTACAAGATGGGCCCCGGGCCGCTCTACTGTTTCTATTGGCCTTATCATCTGTGTCATTTCGAGGTGCCCTTCACAGTGGCGAGGGCCGCGATCTTCCGCGATGCTGCGATTGCGCCCCTAGGCGCGCCGACCGTTGACGTGGTGGCCGCCGCCAAGCGGGACCTTAGTGCCGGAGAGATCCTCGATGGCCTCGGACATTACATGACCTATGGCCTCTGCGAGAACGCGCGGACGGTGCACGCCGAGCGGCTTGTGCCGATCGGGCTCGCCGAGGGCTGCCGACTGCTGCGCGACGTCAAGCGCGACGAGGTGCTCGGCTATGACGACATCGAGCTTCCGATAGGGCGGCTGTGCGACGGGCTGCGCCGGGCGCAGGATCTTGTCTTCTTCGGCAGCTCTGCCGCGTCACCGCAGCGCGAGATTCTTACAACCGCTTAGTTAGCTGGATGTTCCGCAGACCGAGCCCGAGGAGGGAGATGGCCGAACCGACAGCGCGAACGCTATCCGACTTCCATTACCTGAAGCATGCCGCCGCGCTTTGCCTCCTCTTTGTGGGTACGACTTTCCTGGCCCTTAACCCGGATTGGATCGACAGGCCCCTCGTAAAGGCCATTAACACCGTAGCGAGCAATCAGCCCTTCACCAGCCGGCTCGCTTTCGGTGCCGTCTACCCAACAACCGAGGGCGCTATAGTTGTGTCCTTGCTTTGGTATTGCTGGTTCGCCCATGACAGGCCGGAATCGAGGGCAAGGCTGGTGAGCGGCGTCTGCGCAGCTGTCCTCGCGGCGCTCGTCGCGCATTTCCTGCAGGGCACTCTGCCGACGACGCCAAAGCCGATTTTTGACGCCGCACTTGGGCTTCATATCCCGGAGGTTCTGGGCGACGCTGCCGTTCTGCGCTCAGCGCCGTTCGCCGGCAGCCCCGGGTTCCCCAGTGAGCGAGCGGTTCTGTTCGCGGGTTTAGCGATCGCCATTCTTCTCGTTCGCTTCGAACTCGGACTCCTCGCCCTGGCCTGCACCTTGGTGATAGAGCTTGCGCGAGTCTACTTGGGGCTGCATTACCCGACCAATGCTCTGGGTAGCCTCGCCTTGGCCGCGACCTTGGCATGGCTAGCACAAACGCGCCCGAGCCTTGAACTCGGCGCCTTGTTTCTACGGTGGGAGCGCGGCGCCGCTCCAAGCTTCTATCTGTGCAGCTTTCTGGTCTCATACCTTGTTATTGCGTTTCAGGACTTGCGCGAACTTGCCAAAGGGCTTCTCCAGTAGGAACTGGTGTGAAGCCGGCCAGGAACGTCATCTTGGCCAAGCAACAACAATCATGCTGAAGGGTTCGCAACAGCGGCGAATTACCACAATGCAACGGATCAAAAATATGCATCCGGCAGCTGGATAAGGCTCCCCATACGGCTTCCACTGGCCCTATTACCTCTGCCATTTCGAGTACCCACTACGTCGCGCGGCCGCTGTTCAAAAAGCCCGATCGCTCCGCTCGGCGAAGCCCAGGGTCAATTTCGTTCGAACCGCGAAGGCCCGCCCTCCCCTGCGTTCAGCTCCGCAACGAACAGGACTCACCACTTCTTCGGCTCCGCAAGTAGCCGGCACGCAGCCCTCGGACAGGGGCATCGGCGTGGGGACTCGTGAGCCGGCGACGCAGCGGGGCGGCTACTTCCTATGCAGCGGGGCGAAGACGTTGGCCGAGCCCAAGGCGACGCTCCCGCAGCATCTGTTACGAACGCCGAGCGATGGGGATTACCTCCTTTTGCTGGAGTGCCTGCCACAATGACACTCTGATCGCGGGAGGGAATTGATGTAAAATTCACAGGGCGATAGCCCCTCCGCGTTAGGCCAGACTGAACCCATCTGGCGCTCTTGTCCATTTGGACATGGTGAGGACGGCGCAGTCAAGCGGAACAGCTACTACAAATAACCCAAAGGCACTATTGATGTACAATCCAGATTGGCTCCGGTATTGTAAGCGCGTTGTAAGAGCGGCCTTAGGCTTCGATCATCTTCTCCGGCCAGAATGCTCTGTTCCTACACAAAAACTCGGCTCCGGGTGGTTGCGGTCGAGCCTCTTCTAGGTACTCCCTCCCCTATTGTTCTTTCCTTTGGCTTAGGGGACGACATTTCATTTGATCAGGAAATCAGCAAAGTATTCGGCGCAAAGGTCTTTGGGTTTGATCCGACTCCGGCCAGTCTTGACTGGATTGCCGCTCAGGAATTACCCCCCACTGTGCGGATCTACCCCCTGGGAATATCTAATTTCGACGGGGAGCAGACGTTTGCTGTGTCCGAAGATGATACACGCAGCAATTTTTCCACGAAGATGGTTACAGGCAAGAGCATTGTCTGCAACGTGAGGCGTTACTCTACTATCCTGGATATGCTCGGACTGGCAACTATCGATGTGCTGAAACTCGACGTTGAGGGGGCAGAGCACGACGTCCTTCCAGAGGTGCTTGGATCTGATGTCTTACCGAGACAGATTCTCGTCGAGTTTCACCACTGGTGGCACCGCACTCCGGTGGAGCAAACCTACCGAACAGTGGAAGCGATAAAGGGCCAGGGGTACACCCTGTTCCATGTTTCTCCTGCGGGCCACGAATTGTCATTCTTGCTGACGCGATAACAAGCCTTACGAGAACTTTCGACAAGCCGCCGTCGGTGGCGGGGATCGTCGGCAACAAGCGCCCCGACGCCACGCTTGCCAGGTGACCCGAGATGCAGGCTGGACGCGAACGTTTCTCAGCCGGCATGGCCCGCGCTGCACTGGTCAGACGACCCACATGTTCGGCATTGCCGACGGCAGCATGGGCGGCAAGCAGCTCGCGGAGAAGCGGTGGCGCAAGCGCTTGTGAACTGACGGCTCGCGGCAGGGCGGCTACATCCGACGAGGCTAGCCAAGCAGAAAGGGGACGCACGGGAAGCAGCTGTGACGGGCATTGAGCGGTGGGGATTACCTCCTTTGCCGGCGTGCCCCCCACAATGACACTCTGGTCGAACAAAGCGCTTTCGCCTTTCATTTGAGGAGTGCGGGGCGGACGGTCGGTCGACGACGCCACCACAGCCCTCAACGATTGGATGGGACACGATGACAGATCGCATTGCGCTCATAACTGGTGTGACCGGTCAGGACGGTGCCTACCTTGCCAGACTGCTGCTGGAGAAAGGCTATACTGTCCACGGACTGAAACGCAGATCCTCCTCCTTCAATACCGAACGCATCGACGACATCTACGTCGATCCGCACGAACCGGGCGCACGCTTCTTTCTCCACTACGCCGACCTGACCGATGCGACCAATCTCATTCGTATCATTCAGCAGACGCGCCCAACCGAAATCTACAATCTTGCCGCCCAAAGCCATGTCCAGGTAAGCTTCGAGACCCCGGAATATACCGGCAACGCCGATGCCCTTGGCACACTCAGGCTGCTTGAAGCCATACGCATCCTGAAGATGGAAGAGCGGGTGCGCTTTTATCAAGCGTCAACCTCCGAGCTGTTCGGCAAAGTCCAGGAGGTGCCCCAGACGGAGAAGACGCCGTTCTACCCGCGCTCTCCCTATGCGGCGGCCAAACTCTATGCCTATTGGATCACGATCACTTACCGTGAAGCGTACGGAATGTTCGCTTCCAATGGCATACTGTTTAATCATGAAGGCCCCACGCGCGGCGAGACGTTTGTGACCCGCAAGATCACACGTGCGGTTGCAGGTATCGAGCGAGGCTTTCAGTCCACCCTCTATCTTGGAAATTTGGACGCGAAACGCGACTGGGGGCATGCTCGCGACTATGTGGAGGGCATGTGGCGGATTCTTCTGCACGCGGAGCCTGACGACTTCGTCCTCGCCACGGGCGAAACCCATTCGGTGCGCGAGTTCGTGGAACGTGCCTTTCGGGCAGTCGGCCGCGTCATCGTCTGGGAAGGTACGGGGGTGGACGAGATCGGCCGGGATGGCAAGACAGGAGAGATCCTCGTCCGAGTCGACCCACGCCATTTCCGTCCGACGGACGTCGATCTCCTGATGGGAAATCCGGCGAAAGCCCACTCAAAGCTCGGCTGGTCGCCTAAGACGACGTTCAGCGACCTCGTGGCGGAAATGGTGGCCGCCGATCTGAAACGTCTGGAGCGAGAGAGCTGGCACATGGACAGTAGCGTCTAGAGAGGGCCCGGTCATGGACTACACTTATCGGCTCGACGCAAAACGGATATTCGTGGCTGGCCACCGCGGCATGGTCGGCTCGGCTGTGCCGCGGCGATTGGAGAAGAAAACTGCGAGGTCCTAATGGCTCCGCGCGACGTTCTCGACCTTCGAAATCAGGACGCCGTGCATCGCTGGATGACAGAAACCACGCCCGACGCCGTGGTCCTTGCAGCCGCAAAGGTCGGCGGGATTCTCGCCAACGATCGCTATCCGGCCGATTTCCTGCTCGACAACTTTCTGATCGAAACGTGACGTGGCATTCTGATGACGGAAGCCGATATGCCAAGATATTTCTTTGATAGCGGCGATCACCAGCATCTCGTGGAAGACAACACGGGTCTGGAATGCGAGGGGATTGAGGCAGCGCGCAATGCAGCCGTCGAAGGATTGACTGAGCTGGCAAGAGACGAACTGAAAGGTCCCGATGGGCAGCAACTCATCATGGATATAAGGGACGAGAGTGGCAGAAAGGTTCTGAGGCTTAGCCTGTCCCTGGTGATCGAACCGATTGAGGTAAATGCCGTCTCGCCGACATCCAACAAAGATGAACCTCGACGTCGCGGTTGATCTGACCAGGAGAACGACATGGCCGACGACAAGAGCAAGCGAGACTTGCGCGATCGCAATCGCGTGTCCGCCGACGACGATTACGAAGTGGAATATTCGCTCGCGAGAATGGGTGTGACAATCGAGCAGGTCCGCGAGCTCATCAAGGCCAAGGGCAACGATCGGGTCAGCCCTCATAGAAGCCGCGAGGGCATTGCGGGAGCGGAATGAGATACCGGACCAGCAACGAAGGCACGGGATTTCGAGGCAAGGACCACGATCAGCCGATCAAGCCTGCGGCGGAGCATTACGAGCATTGCCCCATATGCGGACAGGATTTCGACATGCGCGATCTCGGCCAGGTGCTTCATCATGCGAAGCCCCAGCATCAACCGCTGGAGCCTGTGAATTGAAAGTGTGCGACATCCGGTGTTTCAACAGCGCGCACGCGAGTGAGCCCGAGTTGGAGGAACCCCTCCTCCTCGGCAGCAGCCTCGAAGGCCTTCCTTACGTCGTCGGGCGTGAGCGCACATAGGCGCGGCCCTACTGATGCCGCGCAAGCCGGTCCATGGGTGGGTTTGCTTCGGCCAGACTAGCCAGCGCTTGCTCGACTTTTTGAGCCGAGGCGTCAGTGCGCTTGATGTGCCGAATCATTTGTTGCCTCAGCCGCACAAGCCTTGCGGCGCGATATACGTCGCCGTATCTCGCAGTTTCAAGGTGGAGAGTCGCGAGCCTCATGGCGACGATTCCGATTATCTAGCAGACGAACCACACCGACAGGATACTGCTGTCAGGATTGTAGGCCATTTTTCGTATCGAGGTCGATGGCATGATATGGCTCGATCAAAAGTCATCAACGATCGCAGACCCTGTCACGTTCTTTCGTGGTGTTGCTCCCCGAGCAGCGCCCGAGGATTGGGCAGGACATCCGCTAGCGCTCGAGCCGAATTGCGTATCCATACAGGGCTGGCCCCACCGTCCATCACGAGCGTCGGTGCGGTGGCAGCAGTCCACTGATCACGCGGCAGCGGGTCGCCGGCCATGTTGTCTCCCAGGACGGCGATATCGTAGGGCAAAGTATGCGCCACTGCTTCGAGCGCGGGCCATGTTGGCGCCCTTCGCATCTCAGCGACGGCTTCGGCAGGCGCACGCACCACTTCGGTCATCCAGTACTCTACGGCGTCACCTCGGCGATTAGCCGCCACGAGTTCATTGATCTGCCCGACAAAATTCTCAGGCGGAGGCGGGCGGCTGTCGTCGATAATAAACGGTGGCTCGTACAGAGAGAGCTTTCGGACTATAGCGGGGAACTTGACCGTGGCCTCCAGAGCCAGGACCGCGCCAGAAGACTGGCCGTGGACAAACGCCGCTCCACCTGCTTCGTCAATGAGGGCCGTGAGATCTTCGATCTCGCGCTCGACGGAATATGGCGGCGTGTCTTCACTATCGCCTCTGCCCCGGCGATCGTAACTGAACACCGTGAAGCGTGGCGCCAAGAGCTTGCCAGTGGCGCCCGCCCCGATCGATCGCTTAGGGCGCCGCCGACCAGGATGAGCGCCGGTCCGTCGCCCGACCGATCGAAGGCGATGCGAGTCCCGTCTTTCGAGGTTACTCTATTTCCGTCCACGCGCGCCTCCTGCGCCGACACTAAGCGCCCCATCGACGCAGCGGAAATGATCGCACCCGCCAAACCCGTCCCGATGAACAGGCGCCTGCTCAACAAACGTGTCGACAATTGGACACTCCCACCTCGGTTCGGACAAGAAACGAGCGGCGCGGAAGGCAGTTCCACGATCCCCGTCAGCTGCTCGCTGACGGTCGCACACGCAGACTGGACGCGAGTACTTTCTCGACTCTGGCTGTCGTGGCGCAGTCCAGGCAGGACGATGACCGCATTGCGCCAGATGAAAGTTGCAGAATGACGATAACGATCTATCACAATGCTGAATACGGCACGTCCTGCAACACACTTGCCATGATCCGCCAATCCGGCGAAGAGCCAGAAGTGATCGAAAAGCTGAAGACGCCGCCGTCGCGCGAGAAGCTTGTCGAAGTGATTACGTCGATGAAGACTACGCCGCGTGAGCTGCTACGCCGTTACGACCCACCGAAACACCATAGAACAGGCAGAAGCACACAACGGACGGAAATACCTGCACGAGCTACCACCGCTCAACAGATGGTGAATTCACGCGGTCGTCAAACGGGAATAGCGTTGCCTTCGTAGACGTTGATGCGGGGGGCCAAGCAGGGAGCTTAGCCATGACAGCCATCGACACCCAGGAAGTGCTTCATCTGCTGAATCGCCGCCTCTTCCTTGCGGGAAGTGCGGCACTCGCGGCCGTGCCGCTGATGCCGTGGAAGGCGCTGGCGCTGGCGGCGCCGCACAGCTTCACGCAGGGCGACGCCAGGTCACCGTAGTCAGCGACGGCCAGTTCACGCTGCCGCTCAACATCATCGCGACCGACGCGTCGACAGAACAACTCGCCGAGATCGCCAAGCGGCTCGGATACCCGGCGGACGGTGCCCGGATGTCCATGAACCTCCCGGTCCTCAAGATCGGGACCGACCTGATCCTCATCGACATCGGTTCCGGTGGAAAATTTATGCCGGAGACAACCGGAAAGCTCGCCGAAAACCTGACTGCGGCCGGCATCGATCCGGCGTCGATCACCAAGGTCGTCTTCACACACGGCCATCTCGATCACATCTCGGGCACGCTCAAAGCCGACGCCGAGCTGCTCTTCCCGAACGCGGCATATTATGTTGGCGAGGCCGAGTGGAATTTCTGGACCGATCCGAATCTCCTTTCGAAAATGCCAGCCGAGATGGGCGACTTCGTCAAGGGCGCGCAGCGCGACTTTGCCGCTGTGAGAGACAAGGTGACGATGGTCAAGGGCGGGCAGGACATCGTGACAGGCCTCACCGTCATCGACACGCCCGGCCATACGCCCGGCCATATCTCGCTGCGGCTTGCCGGAGGGGAGGGTCTGATCATCGCCGGCGACGCGACGACCAACCAGATCGTCTCGTTCGAGAAGCCTGACTGGAAATTCGGCTTCGATGCCGACCACGACACCGCGATCAAGACCCGCAAGACGCTGCTCGACGGCGCAGCCGCCGACAAGACCAAGCTGCTCGGCTATCACTGGAACTATCCGGGCGTCGGCTTCGCGGAAAAGGACGGAACTGCCTACAAGTTCGTCGCGGCGAGCTGACTGCCGTTCCTTTGCAACCGAAAGGCGCGGCTTGTCCGTGCCTTTCTGACCAAGCTTGCAAGATCAACGTTGAAGCTAGCGCTTTGGAACTGTCCAGTCGGCGCCATCTCGGTGCACTCGTGGCCTAAAGTAAAGGTGATGGGCGACGGTGTTCTGATGGAGTTTGCCAGCGCAGTAAATGCGGTGACCGCGGCCATTGAACTGCAGCGAAGGATGGCAGACGCGAATTCCGCGCTGCCCACAACACGCCGCATCGTTCTGCATATCGGGATCAATCTCGGCGACATCGTCATCGAGGGCAGCGATGTTTACAAGTAATGGCGTCAACATCGCGGCCCGGTTAGAAAGCCTCGCCAAGCCAGGCGCGATCTATGTGTCGCGCAGCATCCACGACCAGGTAAACCGCAAGCTCGAGCCGGCTTTGACGATCTCGGGCTGAAACAGTCATTTGGTGCACCCCGAAGATCGGCCCATCTGGCAGACGGCTTCCACAAAGCGAGGCTGCCGGAGTAAACACCCGCCGGGTCAACTCACGACAATGGACATTGGAAGTTGAATGTCCGCTATCGTTCTTGCCAGACCAAAAGCAGACCTACTGCTTGCGTGAAGAGTTTCGGGCGCCGGCAGGCGTACGAAAGTCCCCGAGGAAGGAACCCGCGGGCCACGGGCGATGGCTATG
>NZ_JBVVPX010000050.1:0-41045 GCF_055811375.1 Mesorhizobium sp. WSM4848 | reverse complement strand
CCCCCCCCCCCCCCCCCCCCCCCCCCCCCCCCCCCCCCCCCCCCCCCCCCCCCCCCCCCCCCCCCCCCCCCCCACCCAAAAAAACAAACCCCCCCCCCCCCCCCCCCCCCCCCCCCACCACACCACCCCCCCCCCCCCCCCCCCCCGCCGCGCGCCCGCCCCCCCCCCCAAAACGCTTCGATTTGCCGATCAGCGCGGCACCACCAGCACCTTGACCTCGCCTGGCGCAGGCGGATTGGCGATCACCGCAGCCGCCTCCTCAAGCGTCACCTGCCGGGAGATGAGCTTGTCAATCTCGATCGCACCCGAGGCGATGAGATCGGCAGCGCGGCGATGCGTAAACGGATTGAGGAAAGAGCCCAGCACCCTCAATTCCCGGAACAACAGGTCGAAAGGTTCGTATTCTGCTTTCATGCCTTGAGGCATCACGCCGACGACGACAACCGTGCCGCCGGCCCTGGCGAGCCGCATCGATTGCTCGACCGTTTCTCTTACGCCAGCACATTCGAACACCACATCGACGCCGCCCGGCATTAGGCCGGAAGGACCGACAACCGTGTCGGTGATATCGCAAGCGCGGGGATCGACCGTCGCCGTCGCGCCCAATTCTTTGGCGAGGGCGCGCCGTGAGGCCTGGCGCGTCGACAGGATGATTGTCGTCGCGCCGGCAAGCCTCGCCAGTTGCACGGTGAGCAGGCCGATAACGCCGCCGCCAAGCACGGCGACCGAGGAGCCGGGTCTGATTTGCGCCAGGTCCAAGCCATGCAAGCAGCAGCCAAGCGGCTCGCAGAACGCGCCATGCGTCGGCTTCAGGTCGTTCGGAAGGGAGAAGGCCTGCTTCTGAGGCAGCACGACATATTCGGCGAAGCCGCCGTCGCGGCGGATGCCGATGGCAACCAGATTATGACAGAGATTGATGCGACCGGCATGGCAGTGCGGGCAGCGCCCGCAGGCGATGTTGGGATCGCCGGTAACGCGATCGCCGACGGAAAAGCCGGACACAGCGGTTCCAATCGCCTCGACGATCCCGGAGAATTCATGTCCGAGCGTCACCGGCGGCGTACAGGGAAATTCGCCATGGAAAAGATGCCGGTCGGTGCCGCAGACGCCGCATGCCTCGATCCGCACCAGGAGATCGTCCGGTCCGGCGGACGGCTTGCCGACCTCGCGCAGGGCAATGCTGCCAACGCCCTCCAGCCGCACCGCTTTCATCTTTGTTACGCCTCCGGCATCAATTGAAAGTCGGTGGTTGGGACAGATCGGTTGCTGGCGCTGCTGGCTTGGCAGGCGGCGTTTCGCCGAAATTCGGCGGTTGCGACAGGTCTGGTGCGGGCGCGGTCGGCGCCGTGCCGCCATCCGCCGGCGGTGCGCCGAGTGGCGACAGGCTCGGCGTTTCCGGCACCTGATAATCGATCGTGCCCGGGTCCACTGCCGTGCCCTTGTAGTGCATCACCATCTGCGGGAAGGCGATGGTCAGGCCGATCATGATGACCTGGATGCAAACGAAGGGAACCGCGCCCCAATAGATCTGGCCGGTGGTCACCGGCGCGATCTTCTTGCCGGTGAGGCGATCGAGATAGGGCACGCGGGCGGCGACCGAACGCAGATAGAACAGTGCGAAGCCGAAGGGTGGATGCATGAAGCTGGTCTGCATGTTGACGCCGAGCAGCACGCCGAACCAGATCAGGTCGATGCCGAGCTTGTCGGCGGCCGGCGCCAAAAGCGGTACAATGATGAAGGCGAGCTCGAAAAAATCGAGGAAGAAGGCGAGCAAGAAGACGAGGATGTTGACGCCGATCAGGAAGCCGACTTCACCGCCCGGCAACGATGTCAGGAGGTGTTCGACCCAGATCTGGCCATTGACGCCGTAGAAGGTCAGCGAGAACACCCGCGCCCCGATCAGGATGAACAGCACGAAGGACGACAGCCGCGTCGTCGCCGCCAGCGCCTGCTTGACCACGTCCAGCGACAGCCGTCCCTTCATCGCCGCCATGATCAGCGCGCCGACAGCGCCCATGGCGCCACCCTCAGTCGGTGTGGCGATGCCGAGGAAGATGGTGCCCAACACCAGGAAGATCAGCGCCAGCGGCGGGATCAGCACGATGATCACCTGCTGCGCCAGCCGCGACATCATGTTGATCTTCAGGCGCTGCTCGGCGATTGCCACGACGTAGATGAGGATCACGCCGATGGTGGCACCGAGAATATCGGCGTTTTGGCCCTGCGAGGGCGCAAGATAGCGATACGCCGCGTAGGAGACCACGACCGCCGCCAACACCGCGACCAGCAGCGACAGGACACCGTGGCCGAGCGTGCGGGCCTCCAGCGGCAGCGCCGGCATCGACTTCGGCCGGACGATCGACATGATTACGATGTACATCGTGTACATGCCGGTCAGAACCAGCCCCGGGATTAGCGCGCCCGCATACATGTCGCCGACCGAGCGGCCGAGCTGATCGGCCAGAACGATCAGCACCAGCGAGGGCGGAATGATTTGGGCGAGCGTGCCCGACGCGGCGATGACGCCGGACGCTACACGGCGGTCATAGCCGTAGCGCAGCATGATCGGCAGCGAGATCAGGCCCATGGCGATGACAGAGGCAGCCACGACACCCGTGGTTGCGGCAAGCAGCGCGCCGACGAAGATCACGGCATAGGCGAGGCCGCCGCGGATCGGTCCGAACAATTGGCCGATCGTGTCGAGCAGGTCTTCGGCCATGCCCGATCGTTCGAGCACGATGCCCATGAAGGTGAAGAACGGGATGGCCAGCAGCGTGTCGTTCGACATCACCCTGCTCCCATAGAAATTTTCGGGAAGCGCATAGAGAAGTGGCCAGGCGAGGTTGATCGATCCGCCCGAATAGGGTGACAGCACAACCCCGATGAAGAAGAAGACCAGGCCGTTGGCGGCGAGCGAGAAGGCGACCGGATAGCCGATCAGCAGGAAGATGACCAGCGAGGCGAACATGATCGGCGCCATGTTCTGGGCGATGAACTCGATCACGAGCGCACCTCTTCGGCGAGCGCCTTCGCTTCGAGCTCGGCCTGCTCATGCACCGATATGAACGGCGTCGGATCGTCCATGTCGCCGCGCATGATGGCGATCTTCTTGATGATCTCGGAGATACCCTGAAGCGCGAGCAGGAAAAAGCCGGCCAGCAGGATTGCCTTTGCCGGCCAGATGATCAGCCCGCCGGAATTGTTCGACATTTCGCCGCTGCGAAACGACAGCGACACATAGGGAACGAAATAGATCACCATCAGCGTCACGAACGGCATCAGGAAAAAAAGGTGACCGAGAAGGTCTATCCAGTGCTGCACGCGGCGCGAGAACATGCCGTAGACGATGTCGATGCGGATATGGTCGTTCTGCTTCAGCGTGTAGGCGGCGGCCAGCATGAAGGCGGCGCCGAACAGATACCACTGCAGTTCCAGCCAGGCGTTCGATGACATGTCGAACGTCTTGCGGATGACCGCATTGGCGGCGCTGACCAGGATTGCCAGCAGGATCAGCCACGACACCCATTTGCCGATGAATTCGTTCACCCGGTCAATGGTTCTGGATAGAGCGAGCAGCCCTGCCATACATTCCTCCCTTTACGCATCGGCCCGAAAATCGGTGGCGATTTTCGGAAAGCACGATGCGTGACTCAAAGTATCAGCGGCGCGCCAATTCCCGCTTGTTTTTCCGCCGCATCGATGTGGCCCAACGGTATGCCGTGCGTGGCCCGGCGGGTCAACACAGGTCAGACCGACTAAAACAATCTTGTGGATGGGGAAGGGGCGAAACAGCCGCGGAAGGGAATCATGCGCAAAAATCAAAGTGACGTCTGCAGCCAACGCTAGCCAGGTTGGCGCAGTCAGACGATCTTACTCTGGTCTCGCCCGGACCCGATCAGCACCAGCATGGCGACGAGGAACAGATACATCCACGCGTCGCGCCACTCGACCGGAAAATAGCCGGCCCACAGCGATTCGGCCATACCGAAAGCGGCAGCGCCAAGTGCGGCCCGCAACGGCGAGAGATAGCCGCCCACCGCCGTCACGAACAGGACTTTCAGCCCGTAGACCAACCCTGTGCCGAAGCTGATGTTGCCGTAGTAGAAGGCGGCGAGCACGCCGGCCAGTGCCGCGCAAAGGCCACCGAAAAGCACCGCACGCCGAAGCACCGCGCGAACATCGACGCCGCACATCGCCGCCGCCCTGGGGTCGTCGGACACGGCGCGCCAGCGCCGGCCGAAGCTTGATTGGGCAAACGCCCAGGCTGCGACCCCGATAGTTGCCCCGACGACAGCGCAGTCGAGCAACTGGATGAGCGTCAGCGTGGCATTGAAATTCGCCCCCCGCGCAAAAATGATGGGCTGGGCAAGCATTGGCGGCAGCCACAGATCATGGGTGTCGGCGGCGATACGGCTGGCTTCCGACAAGGCCAGCAATATGCCGAGCGTCGTTACCACGATGGCGTTGGGCGAGCGGTCGGCCAACGGTTCGAAGATGCTTCGCGACAAGACATGGCTGAGCAGCGCAGCATAAAGGAACGCTGCAGCTACGCCGAGCGCGACCGATGCAAACAGCGTCAGCCACAACGCCTGATAGCCGAACGCCGCGGTGAGGATCATCGTATGCCCGCAAAAGGCGAACAGCGCCCCATAGGCAAGATTGGTGCGATGCAGGATGCCGTTGGTCAACACGTAGCCGAAGGCAAGCAATGCGTAGAGCGCGCCCGAATGCAGCCCGTTCAGAACCTGCTGGAAGAAATAGAGCATGCAATGTCCCTCGATGCATGCCCCGCAATCGCGGCGCAGCGGTTTGCGACGAACGACAATCTCAAGACCAAGGCTATGGCTCAAGACACGGCTATGGCGATCGCCTCGCGACGAGCGTTGCACTCGGAAATCTAACTTGTCAAATGCGTTTTATCGGTTAGATTCGCTACATGACAGTATCCTGGACTCCGCACCGCTTCACCGGTGGCATGCTTGCGCTTGACACGGCGAACACCGTCGTCTTGCGGAACGATCCGGAGAAAACCTTCGACCGGCTCAAAGACCCGGCCGAGATCGCCCGCTTTGCCGAGGCGGCGAGTGGCTTTCGCGCCGCCGAGCTCGGCGGCAGGCCGCTCGCAGCGCCGGCGCCTGAAAAGATCGCGCCGGTGGTGCTTTCGATCAGGGAGACGACCGATCGGCTGTTTCGCCGCGCAGTTTCGAAACGTGCGATCGCAACCGCAGACATGCCTGAATTCCTTGAAGCCTGCGCCGACGGACTCGCCCAAAGCCGCACCGAAATCGGGAAGCCCGGAAAACCGTTCGGCAATCCGGCGACGCCGATTGCGTTCGAGACGGCGCTTGCGGTCTCGGCGCTGTCGCTGCTGCGCGGCGACACAATCGCCAGGTTGAGGATATGTCCGAACTGCAGCTGGCTGTTTGTCGACAAAAGCCGCAATTCCAGCCGCCTCTGGTGCGACATGGCGGTGTGCGGCAACCGACAGAAGGCAAACCGATACTATCGCCGCCGGACCGCGGCGAGGGAGATCACCAATGTCTAAGAGATTCTCGCGCGCGAAGATTGTCGTCGCGGCGTTGTTCGCGGCGGCCGCGCTCGGCGCCTGCCGTGACTCCGGCAAGGACCAGTTGTTCGCCATTTCCGGGAAGCTGTTCGAGTTCAACTACCGGCTGGGAATCGCCACCTATGTCATCACCCTCAACCCGCTGCGGCCGGTAGGTGAGGGACAGGTCGCCGTGGTCTCCTTCCAGAACCCGGCCGGTGGTGATCCGATCATCGTCACCCAGAGAATATGGCCGAAGCTGCCGCATGTGACGCTGACCAGCCCGCCGCTCACCTGCGTCGTCAAGGACAAGCCCTATGCGGTGTCGATCCGCATCGAGGATTCCAGTGGCAAGTTGCTGCAGAGTTTCGAGACGACACTGACGTCCTCGCTCGACCAGTCGGTCCTGCCCGACCGGCCTCTCGTGGTCGGGCCGGCCTACGAGCTCAACAGGGACCTGGCCGGCCATGCCGACGGCAAGCTGCCAGGCGAACCGAAGCCAAGTTGCCCAAAGGCTGCATGATGCGTCACCAGCGGCACTGACCGCTGCCGGAATTTTCGTGCTTGGCCATCCTCCCCAAAAGGCGTTTCGTGGCGTCAGACGGCCGCGCGCAGGTCATTTGTTGCGCCTCGCCGGACATCTTCGATTTTGTTTGACCTGCCCGGCAAGGGGAGAAACACTGCAGCCTCCAACTCCGACGTTGGCTGCGCTCGAACTGCGGCCTCCGCAGAGGAATGCCTGATGACACTGCACGATGTCGCGCTCGACGACAAGTTCGACCTGGGAAAGGAGCGCATCTTCCTTTCCGGCGCGCAGGCGGTCATCCGCATGCTTTTGATGCAGCGCGAGCGCGACCGCCGGGCTGGCCTGAACACCGCGGGCTTCGTCTCCGGCTATCGCGGCTCGCCGCTCGGCGGCCTCGACATGCAGCTTTGGAAGGCCAGGAAGCAGCTCGCCCAGTCGGACATCGTCTTCCAGCCCGGCCTCAACGAGGAACTCGCGGCCACCGCCTGCTGGGGATCGCAGCAGGCCGAGTTGCTGGGCGAGGGCACGCATGACGGCGTCTTTTCGGTCTGGTACGGCAAGGGACCGGGCGTCGACCGCTCCGGTGACGTCTTCCGCCATGCCAATCTCGCCGGCTCGTCAAGACATGGCGGCGTGCTCGCCCTGATGGGCGACGACCACATGGCTGAATCCTCGACCAACGCGCACGCGACCGAGTTCCTGTTTGTCGACACCATGGTGCCGATCCTCAATCCGGCCGGGGTCCAGGAGATCATCGACTATGGGCTCTATGGCATTGCCATGTCGCGCTTCGCCGGCACCTGGGCGGCGATCAAATGCGTCAAGGACAACATCGAATCGACGGCTTCGGTCGATGCCGCGCTCGAACGGCTTGATATTGTCAACCCGGACTTCGACATGCCGCCCGGCGGCCTCAACATCCGCAACGAGATCGACATGCTCGGCCAGGAGGAGCGACTGCATGAATACAAACGCGCCGCCGCTTCGGCCTTTATCCACGCCAACGGGCTGAACCGGATCGTCTATTCCGGCGGCAGTGGCCCGAAGCTTGGCATCGTCACCATCGGCAAGAGCTATCTCGACGTCCGCCAGGCGCTGGAAGACATCGGCGTCGACGAGGCCGCCGCCAACCGCATCGGGATCAGGCTGTTCAAGGTCGGCTGCCCGTGGCCGCTCGACCTGCAGCACATCGCCGAGTTCGCTCGTGGCCTCGACACCATCGTCGTGGTCGAGGAGAAACGCTCGCTGATCGAGGTGCAACTGCGCGAAAACCTTTATGGCACCGCCATGCAGCCGGTCATCGTCGGCAAGAGGGACGAGCGCGGGGATGGGCTGTTCCCGGCCAAGGGCGCGCTCGACCCCAACGACATCGCCATCGCGCTCGGCGACAGAATTTTTAGCACGATCGGCCCGTCGGACGAGATTGCCGCGCGGGTGGCGAAACTTCGCCAGTTCCAGGCGATGCTCGCCGAGACGACCGACATCGCCTCGCGCACGCCCTTCTTCTGCTCCGGCTGCCCGCACAATTCCTCGACCAAGGTGCCCGACGGCTCGCTCGCCGCCGCTGGCATCGGCTGCCATTTCATGGCGCTGTGGATGGATCGCAACACCGTTGGTTTCACCGCCATGGGCGGTGAGGGCGCGCAATGGGTCGGCCAGGCGCCGTTCTCGAAGCGCGACCACATCTTCCAGAATCTCGGCGACGGCACCTACAACCACTCCGGCGCGCTGGCGATCCGCTTCGCGCTGTCGACCGACGCCAACATCACCTACAAGATCCTCTACAACGACGCCGTCGCGATGACCGGCGGCCAGCCGCACGAGGGTGGCCTGACCGTGGACATGATCGCCAGGCAGGTGCGGGCCGAGGGCGTCGAGCGGATCGCCATCGTCACCGACGAGCCGGCCAAATATACCGGCAAGGTCGAATTCCCCGCCGGCGCCACCATCCATCACCGCGACGACCTCGACCTCGTGCAGCGCGAATTGCGCGCGGTCAGGGGCACATCCGTGCTGATCTACGACCAGACCTGCGCCGCCGAAAAGCGCCGCCGCCGCAAGCGCGGCACTTTCCCCGATCCCGACAAGCGCGTCTTCATCAACGAACTGGTCTGCGAAGGCTGCGGCGATTGTGGGGTGCAGTCGAATTGTGTGTCGATCCAGCCGGTCGAGACCGAATTCGGCCGCAAGCGCAAGATCGACCAGTCGAGCTGCAACAAGGATTTCTCCTGCATCAACGGCTTCTGTCCGTCCTTCGTCACCGTGCATGGCGCCAAGATCAAGAAGGCCGAGGGTATGGCCGGCACCACCGATCCGCTCGACGGCGTGCCCGCGCCCGCGGAATTCCCGCTCGGCGACCAAGGCTGGGCGGCGATCATCGACGGCGTCGGCGGCACCGGCGTCGTCACAATCGGCGCGGTGCTTGGCATGGCGGCTCATCTCGAAGACAAGGGCTGCGGCATGATCGACATGGCCGGCCTTGCCCAGAAGGGCGGCTCGGTGTTCACCCATGTTCGCATTGCGCGCAGCCCGGGCGATATCCATGCCATCCGCGTTTCGGCCGGCAAGGCAGACCTTGTGCTTGGCTGCGACCTCGTCGTGTCGGGCGCCCAAAAGGTGCTCGCCGCGGTGCGCGAGGGCCACACGATCTTCCTCGCCAACTCCGCCGAGATCATGCCCGGCGAGTTTACCCGTTCGGCCGATTTCTCGCTGCCCGTTGAGCGGCTGAAAAAGGCGATCCACACTGCCGCCGGCGACGAAAAGGCGCATTTTTTCGACGCCACCCGCACCGCCACCGCGCTGTTCGGCAGCTCGCTCGGCGCCAACATGTTCATGCTCGGCTTCGCCTTTCAGCATGGCGGCTTGCCGCTGTCTGCCGAAGCAGTCGAAAAGGCGATCGAGCTCAACGGCCAGTCGGTGGCGATGAACGTCTCAGCCTTCCGCTGGGGCCGCCGCGCCGCCCACCAGCCGGATTTCGTGCGCGCCCTCGTCGTCCAGCCGGGCACGGCTGCACAGAACACCGCTGTCGCCGAAACGCTCGATGACGTCATCGCCCGCCGCGTCGCCTTCCTCACCGCCTATCAGAACGCCTCCTATGGCAAGCGCTATGCCGACAGATTGGCCGCGCTGCGCAAGGCCGAAGCCAGCGTGGCGCCTGGTTCGACTGATGTGACAGAGGCCGCTGCGAGGAACCTGTTCAAGCTGATGGCGATCAAGGACGAATACGAGGTGGCGAGGCTCTATACCGACGGCTCCTTCGCCACCGAGCTGAGCAAGCAGTTTCAGAGCTACGACAAACTTGAATTCCATCTCGCGCCGCCGATCGTGGCCAGGCGCGGCAAGGACGGCAAGCCGAGGAAGTCGAGCTTCGGTCCCTGGATGATGAAGGGATTTCGGCTGCTGGCAGCGATGAAAGGCTTGCGCGGCACGGTCTTCGATGTGTTCGGCTACAGCTCCGAAAGGCGTATGGAACGGCGGCTTCTTGCGCAGTACGAGGCCGATCTGGAGCTTGTCGCCAGCGCGCTGGCGCCAGGCAAGGTCGAGGCCGCGGCAGCGCTTGCCTCGGTGCCGGCGCTCATTCGCGGCTATGGTCACGTCAGGCAGGCCAGCGCCGAAAAGGCCGCCGGCGAGCGCCTGAGGCTGCTCGATCGCCTGGCGAAGACACCGGCTCGGCCGGAACTCCAGGCCGCCGAGTGATCGGTATGTCTTGTTACCTGAAGGGTCGCTTCCCCTGGTGTTAGCCGACCTGACGGTGACGCCCGGAACCGCCTCTCTAAATCTTTCTTAAGGCTGATGTGACACAGCTTGGCTCCCCAGGGTGGGACTCAGGCGTGAATCTGAAAAGAAAAAACGAGATCCCGGTCGACGTCTACATTCCGTTCGTGGAAACTCTGTTCCGCGACAGCCTGACGCTTTCGATTGGATTCTTTGCCCAAACCCTGCTGGTCGTGCTGGTCTACTGGAAGACCAAGGATCCGATCTACATTGCGGTGGCCGCCGGATTTCTGATCGTCGCATTTCTGCGCCTGCGCAACATCAGAAAATACCGCCACGCCCCGTCACCCAGGAATTGGGAGGAGGCGCGCCGCCGCGAAAATGACTACATTTTCTACGGCTCTATGCATGGTTTCATGCTGGGCGCCTTCTGTTTCGCCGGCATCTACTTGGCGCATGACAACTATGCCGAAATAGCCGCTGTCTGCGTTACGCTGGCATCCGCCACGGCGATCGCCGGCCGCAATTACGGCTCCCCGAGGATGGTCATGATCTTCATCATGACCATGACGTGGTCGATCTCGCTGGGTTTTATCCTGCGTGGCGATGTCTACCACGTGATACTCGGACTGATGTCGGCTCCCTTCCTATTCGCGATCAAACGCTTCGCCGATGTGGTTAGGGAGGTGCTTTTCGCCGCTTTGTCCGAAGAGAAGAAGGCGAACCGCCTCGCCCAGCGCTTCAATCGGGCGCTGAACACCATGTCGCACGGGCTTGTCATGCTCGGCCCTGATGGCCGGGTGGTGGTGGCCAACGCCGAAGCCGCGCATCTGATGTCGCTCAAGTCGCCCGACGCGCTGCTCGGGCGATCGATCCACGGTCTGCTGATGCGCGGCGTTGCCGGCGGCATGCTGGCGCCGAAGGACTGCCGCTACATCGAAGCCCAGCTTACGCGCGCTCTGCGCGAGGGCCGCGACCGCAAGGTTCTCGTCTCGCTCGCGAACGGGCAGCACTATGAATTCTCGGCGCGTGAGGGTAGCCAGGAACTGGGCGTCATCACCTTCGAGGATGTGACGGCCCGCATCGAGGCAGAAGGCAAGATCCGCTTCATGGCGCGCTACGACAGCCTCACCGGCCTGCCCAACCGCGCCTATTTCCACGAGCTGATCGCAGAGGCCATGGCATCCGGTGACCTCGAGCGCCTCTGCGGGCTCGCCGTTCTTGACCTCGACGACTTCAAGAGCGTCAACGACACGCTTGGCCACCCGGTCGGCGACGGATTGATCTACGCCGTCGCGGAGCGGCTGGCAGCGATCGCCGGACCAGGCGTCACCATCAGCCGTTTCGGCGGCGACGAGTTCATGATCTTCCTCGACCGCGTTGAGGACGAGAGCCATCTGACCAGCCAAATCGACGGGATTTTCATTGAACTGCAGGGCGAGGTCGACGTCGCCGGCCACGGACTGCGCATCCAGGCCAGCGGTGGCGCGGTGCTGTCGCGGGTCAGGGACAGCGATGTCGACGCCATGATCGTCAAGGCGGACCTGGCGCTCTACAAGGCCAAGGAACTCGGCAAGAACACCTGGCGTTTGTTCGAGGCATCGATGGATGCCGCTTTCCGCAACCGTCAGCTGATGAAGGCGGATCTGCGCAATGCGGTGGAAAGCAAGGGGCTGCGGGTGGTCTACCAGCCGATCGTGGCGATGAGCACGATGCGCATAGCCAGCTGCGAGGCGCTGTGCCGTTGGGACCACCCCGATCTCGGACCGATCTCGCCCAGCATCTTCATTCCGCTTGCGGAAGAAATGGGCATCATTTCCGAAATCAGCACCTTCGTCCTGCATGCGGCGTGCACCGAATGCGCCAAATGGCCCGCACAGACCAGTGTCTCGGTCAATCTCTCGGCCAAGGATTTTCGCAACCGCGACGTTGTGCAAAAGGTTCGCGATGCGCTCGCCAGTTCGGGCCTCGCCGCCGGCCGCCTGGAGATCGAGGTCACCGAGACGGCGCTGCTCGACGACAAGTCGCTGACACGTCAGTATATCGAGGAATTGAAGCGGCTTGGCGTGCGCATCGCGCTCGACGATTTCGGCACCGGCTATTCGAGCCTGAGCTATCTCCACAAACTTCCGCTCGACAAGATAAAGATCGACCGTTCGTTCCTGATGGACGTCACCCAGAACAGCCGTTCGCTCGAATTGCTCAAGGGCATCGTCAATCTGTCACGGCCGCTGGGTCTTTCGGTGACTGTCGAGGGCGTCGAGACTTTCGAGCAGCTCAAGATCCTGGCCTTGCAGGTCAAGCCGGACCTGGTTCAGGGATTCCTGTTCGGCTCGGCGCTCAGCGCGTCCGGCATCGAGACGATGTCGAGCACGGTCTGGCCCTTCGCCAGGGACATCAAGACGGCCAGCAAGGCGACGCATCGCTGATTTCGCCGGAAGACCTGATACTTTAGTACAATTCTACCGATTATTAACCTTAATAGCCGGTAAATGATTTCTATCTTGTTTTCATCTTTACATCATACGGCCCTGCCGTAGTGTTGATCGCGGCGGCAGTTGCGGGGAACGAGTTGATGATTGTCGAGTTGACTTCGCCTCGCCAAGCGGCGGGTGCGGGCGGGACCAATGCGTCTGACGATATGTCAGGCTTTGCCAGGAATGTCTCGGCGATGCTCGAGCGGACGGAATATCGCCGCTGCGACAAGGGCGAAGATCTCGAAGATATTTACAGGTTGCGCTACAAATCTTACCGTCTGAACGATATGGTCCCGGAGAATCCCGACCATATTGTGCATGACGAGCTCGACGAAGCGGCCAATTGTTCCAAGTTCGGCATCTATATCGACGGCGTTCTGGTCAGCACGCTGCGTATTCACCATGCCTGCAGCGCCACGCCGCAGTCGCCTTCCACGACGGTTTATGGCGACATACTGCGCCCCATGCTGGCGTCTGGTGTGCATTTTGCCGATCCCAGCCGCTTTGCCGCCGATCCGGACTGGTCGCGGGTCTATCCGCAAATTCCTTATCTGACGCTGCGCCTCGCTGGCATGGCATGCTTCTACTTCGACGCGCCTTATTGTCTCTCCACCATCCGCCCGGAACACGCAGGCTTCTATCGTCGCATTTACTGTTCCGAGCAGATTGGCGAGTTGCGCAATTATCCGGGCCTGAATTACAAGGTCGTGCTCTACCGCGCCGACGTCAGCGCCATTCGCGAACGGTCTTTCTCCCGGTTCCCATTCTTTCGGTCGACGCCGATGGAGCAGCGCATGCTGTTTGAGACACCTGGTGCCGGCGAACTCGCGCCGCTGACCATTCTGCCGACCGCCAAATACTACCGCGAAGCCGCCTGATAATTGGCAAATTTAGAGCGCGGCTGGAGCTTTCAGGCCGCTTTCGCCGTTCTGGGAGGCGCGCCGGTGGTGGGCGGACGACGTCAATCTGCATCGCTTCGGCGGAAATTCTACCGAAAGGAACCCGACATGACCATTTCCACGCTCGCACTCACTCCGCTGATCTCGCTGATTGCCGGCGTGCTGATCCTGGTGATGCCGCGACTGCTCAACTACATCGTCGCGCTCTATCTGATCGTTGTCGGCCTGCTGGGGCTGTTTCCGCAGCTCGCCGGCTGAAAACGCCGCTAGGCGCGGCGCGTTAGCCGGCAAGCAAGCGCGAGGCGACTGCCGCGAGCGCCTCCGAAACATCATCCCGCACCTGGCGGCTCCAATTTCCTTTGAGGCTGTTGTCTCCAGCGATGCGGCAATAGCGCCATTGCCCTCGGCCTGGCTTTTCGCTATGTGCCTGAAAGATGTCTTCGAAGGGGTATTCCTATGGCTGATCACTCGCCGACCGGTCCTGTCGAACTAGGCGCGAAGATGGACTATGCCGAGCACGACCGCACCTATGCCGGCTTTCTCATGCTCGCCAAATACGGGTCGCTGTTTTGCGCCGCCGTGCTTCTGGCGATGGCTTTCGGATTCTTTGCGGGCGGCTTCTTCTCGGCGTTTGTCCTGTTCGTTCTGATCCTCGCCCTCGGCGCTTTCATTCTCAGGTAAATTCTTCAAAACCCTTGCCCGCGACCTCGCCGGAAGTTCGGCCGGCGTCCTGCGCAGACAGGTTCCAGCCGAAAGGATCATGCGGTGGGACAGACGGTTTTCATCCCTCGTGAGCTCGATGCGAACGAGCCTCGCGTTGCTGCCTCGTCCGACACGGTTAAACGGCTGGCGGGGCTGGGATTTGAGGTCATCGTCGAAAGCGGCGCCGGCACGGCATCGCGCATTCCCGACGAGGAGTTCGCCAAGGCTGGCGCTGTGATCGGTAAGGCCGGCGATGTCGCCAAGGCCGATGTGGTGCTGAAGGTGCGCCGGCCTGATGAGACGGAGCTGAAGGCCTATCGCCCAGGCACCGCCGTCATCGCCATCATCGATCCCTATGGCAACGATGCTGCAGTCGATGCTCTGGCAAGGGCCGGCGTCACCGCCTTCTCGATGGAGTTCATGCCTCGCATCACGCGCGCCCAATCGATGGACGTCCTGTCCAGCCAGGCCAACCTCGCCGGCTACCAGGCGGTGATCGACGCGGCTGCCGAATATGATCGGGCGCTGCCGATGATGATGACCGCTGCGGGCACCGTGCCGGCGGCGAAAGCCTTCATCATGGGCGTCGGCGTCGCCGGCCTGCAGGCGATCGCTACTGCGCGTCGTCTCGGTGCCGTGGTCACCGCGACCGACGTGCGTCCCGCCGCCAAGGAACAGGTCGCCTCGCTGGGCGCAAAGTTCCTGGCCGTCGAGGATGAGGAGTTCAAGGCGGCCGAGACGGCTGGCGGCTACGCCAAGGAAATGTCCAGGGAATACCAGGCCAAGCAAGCGGCACTGACCGCCGAGCACATCGCCAAGCAGGACATCGTCATCACCACAGCGCTGATTCCCGGCCGTCCGGCGCCGAAGCTCGTTTCGGCCGCGATGGTCGCCTCTATGAAGCCGGGCTCGGTGATCGTCGACCTGGCCGTAGAGCGCGGCGGCAATGTCGAGGGCGCTGTGCAGGGGCAGGTGGTGACCACGGCCAACGGGGTGAAAATCGTCGGCCATCTCAATGTGCCGGGCCGCGTCGCTGCCTCCGCCTCGCTGCTCTATGCCAGGAATCTCTTTGCGTTCCTCGAGACGCTGGTCGACAAGACCACCAAGACGCTTGCCATCAACCGCGACGACGAATTGGTCAAGGCGACGATGCTGACCGATGGTGGCCAGGTCGTGCATCCGGCCTTCGCCGGCAAGCCGGCGGTGATGATCGCCTCGGCTGAGCCTGCGAAGCCCGCCGCTGCAAAAAATCCAACCCTGCCAAAGAAAGCTGCCGCATCCAGGAAAGCTGCCGCACCCAAATCGCCCGCTAACAAGTCGAAAGGGATCGCGTGATGGACCAGACCTTGCAGAAAGCCCTCGACCAGCTCGACCAGGCGACCGCCGCCGTCCGGCTCGCGGTGCAGGATCTGGCCAGCGCTCCAGGCGGCACCGATGCAGCAGCCGACGCCGCGCACGCGCTGTCCGGCGGGGCGATCGATCCGTTCGTCTTCCGCTTCGCCATTTTCGTGCTGGCGATCTTTGTCGGCTATTATGTCGTCTGGTCGGTCACACCGGCGCTGCACACGCCGCTGATGGCCGTCACTAACGCCATTTCCTCGGTCATCGTCGTCGGCGCGCTGCTTGCCGTCGGCATCTCGGCGTCCGGCATAGCCACCGGCTTCGGTTTCGTCGCGCTGATGCTGGTCTCGGTCAACATCTTCGGCGGCTTCCTCGTCACCCAGCGCATGCTGGCGATGTACAAGAAGAAGGACAAGTAGAGCGCCATGAACGCCAACTTCGCCTCCTTCCTCTATCTGGTCTCCGGCATCCTGTTCATTCTGGCCTTGCGCGGCCTGTCGCACCCGACCACCAGCCGCCAGGGCAACATGTACGGCATGATCGGCATGGGCATCGCCATTGTCACCACGCTGGCGCTGGCGACCCCTTCGGCCGGAGGCTTCGGCCTCATCGTGTTGGGTCTTTTGATCGGCGGCTCGGTCGGCGCGGTCACTGCACGGCGCATCGCCATGACCTCGATGCCGCAGTTGGTCGCCGCCTTCCACTCGCTGGTTGGCCTTGCCGCAGTCATGGTGGCGGCTGCCGCCGTCTATGCGCCGGAAAGTTTTGACATCGGCACGGTCGCCGACATCCACGCCCAGGCGCTGATCGAGATGAGCATCGGCGTCGCCATCGGCGCCATCACCTTCACCGGCTCGGTCATCGCCTTCCTCAAGCTCGACGGCCGCATGTCGGGCAAGCCGATCATGATCGGCGGCCGCCATTTCATCAACGCCGCCCTCGGCATCGGGCTGATCGTGCTGATCGTGCTGCTGGTCACCACCGAGTCCAAGCTGGTGTTCTGGCTGATCGTGGCGGCATCGCTTGTCCTTGGCGTCCTTCTCATCATCCCGATCGGCGGCGCTGACATGCCGGTGGTCGTCTCGATGCTGAATTCCTATTCGGGCTGGGCGGCTGCGGCACTCGGCTTCACCCTCGGCAATCTGGCGCTGATCATCACCGGCGCGCTGGTCGGCTCGTCCGGCGCGATCCTGTCCTACATCATGTGCAAGGGCATGAACCGGTCGTTCATCTCGGTCATCCTCGGCGGCTTCGGCGGCGAGACTTCCGCCACTGCCGACGACGGCATCGAGCGCACGGTCAAGCAGGGTTCGGCCGACGATGCCGCCTATCTGATGATGAACGCGCAGAAGGTCATCATCGTGCCTGGTTACGGCATGGCGGTCGCCCAGGCGCAGCATGCGCTGCGCGAGATGGCCGACAAGCTCAAGGCCAATGGCGTCGACGTGAAGTACGCCATTCATCCGGTCGCCGGCCGCATGCCCGGCCACATGAACGTGCTCCTGGCCGAAGCCAACGTGCCTTACGACGAAGTGTTCGAGCTCGAGGATATCAACTCCGAATTCGCGCAGGCCGACGTTGCCTATGTCATTGGCGCTAACGACGTCACCAACCCGTCCGCCCGCGACGACAAGTCGTCGCCGATCTACGGCATGCCGATCCTCGACGTCGACAAGGCTCGCACCTGTCTGTTCGTCAAGCGCTCGCTCGGCTCCGGCTATGCCGGCATCGACAACACGCTGTTCTACAAGGACGGCACCATGATGCTGCTCGGCGACGCCAAGAAGATGACCGAAGAGATCGTCAAGGCCATGGACCACTGATCCCCGATACATCTTTAGTTGCTCGAAACAGAAACCCGGTTCCGCGCAAGAGGCCGAAGCTTTCCGAGTGGCAACAAAAGGAACTCCGCCGCATGTACGACACTGGCGAGTATTCGATCAGCGATCTTGCAGAGCTGTTTTCGATTTCACGCCCGACCGTCTACCGACCGGCAGGCGGCCGAAGCCGTCGGGCAGACGGTGTGAGCTTCCGGAATCGTCCCGCTGCGAGCGTTGCCTTTCACCGGAGTGCCACCGTTCTATAGTCTGAAGCGGCGATTGAACTGCAAAGGTCAAACCACTCGCACCCGCCGCAGGCACCCCGGGTGCGGCCCGAAGAGAACGCATCGCGCAGAGTTCGTAGAAGCGAGGGATGGAGCTGAAGTTCCATGTTCTCGGCAATCGAGTACCCCAGAAGCGTACCAACGCTGGCCGCCGCCTGACGGTCGCGCTCAGTCACGCTGTCGCGAAGGCAGTGCGGCTCCGCCTCACCGAGCAGGGGCGCGCAAATATCGTCAGGCCCGGAGGCGATCAGGATGTGTTCGCCTGCGGAGAGCCGAGCCGCGATCGCGTCGAAATTGGCGACGAACGCAGCGCTGTAACCTTTGCCTGCGTAAGTCAGCAGGCAAAGGAGATGGTGCGGCCGCAGCCGGACGGTCATTTTTGCGCGTGTGTCATGAGCTTGAGCGTGGTCGCGGCCAATGCCGACTTGAGCGCCCCGCCGATCAGGAACGGCGTGACGCCGTGGACAATTGCCTGTTCGATGCCAATGGCGACGGAAAGCCATGCTGCGCCCAGCACGAGGCAAAGCGCGTTGCCCAGGAGCATGGAGACGAACGCCAGCCAGGGGCGGCTGCCGTTCCAGCCGCGCTCCGCCAGCCATCCCGTGAGCGCGCCGACCACGGGGAAGGCAAAGAGGTATCCGGCGGTCGGGCCGACAAAGTGATGCGCACCGGCAGCGCCTCCAGATAGAACCGGCAACCCGATCGCGCCTTCGACCAACCATGCAACGATCGTGGCCGCGCCGAGTCGCCAGCCATAGACCGCGCCGATCAGGGTGACCGCAAAGGTCTGCATGGTCACGGGCACCGGAACCATAGGCACTTCGATGTAAGACGCCAGCGCCAGAAATACGGTTCCCAGGACGACCGCCCCGATCTGCCAGGACAGCGACCAGTCGCGGATACGCGGCGCGCTTGAAGCCGCGTGGCTGGTTGGGTTGGGGTTATGAGGCATTTGTGTTCTCTTTCGTACTGGCTGTGAAGCAGGCGCTATGCCTGAGCTGCGGGAACGACGTGCCGCCCGAAAGGACGGAGTAGCGGATCAGGCGGCTGTCGGCAACGGCGGCTTGCCGATGCTTCATGGCGGCGCGACAAACGGGGTAGGTCGCGCAGGCTGCGGGGCTGGATATTCCGCGATGAAACTGATGTCCCAGTGGTCGGCCTGCGGTCCGATCATCGTCAGCTCCAGCCTACCGCGCCAGACGATTCGTCCGCCAACCTGCCGTTTCGCTTTCCCTGCTAACAGTTGCTGCGTGTGCCGAGCGCTTGAATATGCGACGCTTTTTGCACTTGCTTTGGATTCAGCACTACGATGGGCAAGTTCCGTTCCGATGGACGGGATTTGTCACAAGCGGAGGCACCTTTGTCTGGCTCCCAGCCTGTCCCTTCGCCGACCAAGACCGGCTCGCCCGCGAAGGCCAGCCTGCCTGCCCCCGGAAAGGCGCCGCGCAAGCTCAGCCAGGCAGTGGTGATTGTGCATGGCATGGGCGAACAACGGCCGATGGACACGCTGAGGGAATTTGTTCAGGCTGTTTGGAGTCATGATCCCGCCCGCGCGCCGTTTTATGCCCATGTCGCCGATCCGGCCAGCCCCGGCGGCGAGAAGATCAACCAGAGCTGGATCACGCCCGACAGCCGGACCAATTCGCACGAGCTTCGCCGGATCACCACCCCTTACGACGTCGATGGCCGCCGCACTGATTTCTACGAGCTTTACTGGGCCGATATCACGCAAGGCACGACGCGGGGCCGGCTTGCGGCCTGGGTGACAAATCTGCTCTGGCGCAAGCCCGCCGACATTCCGCGCGACGCCCGCGGGCTCTATGTCGTTACTCTTCTGGCAGTCATAACAGTCTTGGGCGCGGCGTTCGTGCTCGCGACGTCGGCCTTGCAAGGGCATATTTCCTGGACCACGGGCATGCTCGTCACGATCCTGGCCTCGTTCGTCGTCTGGTCGGTGGACCGGTTCGGTCTTCCTTATTTCGGTGATGTGGCCGCCTATGTGCGGGCTGAAGCGGCGACGGTCGAGAAGCGCGCGCTTGTCCGTGACCGTGGCCTGACGCTGCTGAAGCGTCTCATGCTGGACGACGGCTACGACCGCATCGTGCTGGTCTCGCACAGCCTGGGATCGATTATCGCCTACGATCTGCTGCAGATATTGTGGGCCGATTTCAGGCCCCGAAAGCTGGAAGCCGCCCGCGACAAGGCGAGACTGAAAGCGATCCGCGCCGTCGACAAGTCCACGCTCAAGTCAGATGGTTCCGCGTGGCCGGACAGCTTGGATGACCTCTCCGGATTCCGCCGCAATCAGTGGGAACTCTACCGCCACCTCCGCGCCAGCGACGCCGATCATCCTTTGCCTTGGAAGATCAGCGATTTCGTCACGCTCGGCAGTCCTCTGACCCACAGCGAATTTCTGGTGACCTACGATCTCGCCGAATTCAGGCGCGGCATCGCTGAGCGGCTGTTCTCGGCATGTCCGCCGATCGCCGACACGGCGGCCGGTGGAACCGTCCTCTATCAGGAAGGGCGCAGCCGTTCGGGCAAGCCGCAGCGGGCGGTGCACCACGGTGCGGTGTTTGCCGCGACGCGCTGGACCAACATCTTCGACAGGGGCAATGGCTGGCTGACCGGGGACCCGATCTCAGGACCGATGGCGGAAAATTTCGGCCCCGGCGTGGAGAACATTCAGGTCGAGCTGCGCAGTTCGCTTGGCCGTATCTTCACGCACACGCTCTACTGGTCGCTGAAGGCGACCGGCGTCGAGATCGCGGCAGCCGCCGGTACTCCGCCGCGCTCGCATATCGGCGTGCTGCGTGACGCCGTCGATCTCGGCCGCAAACTGGAGCCAAGCCAGGCCGCGCCGACGACTTCTGCCGGAAGATAGGCCCGCTGGTTTCGGCGAACCAGCGCGCAATCCATACCGAGGACGTCGTCAAAACAACCGGTCGATGCGATGCCGGGGAAAGTCCCGGCGTCGATAGAACCCCTCAAGCACCGGTCAACGGTTGGTCAGGAAGACCGCCTCCTCGTCGTCGCGCTGCCTGCCGCCAAGTGCTGCCGCGGCGCTTGCGATGAACGCGCCGACGACCAGGGACAGCGCGCCAAGCAGCGCGAAGGTGGCACCGGCTTTCCTGGCGGTATCGGCAGCCTGCTGGGCCTGGACCTTCGCCTCTTCGACCCTGGCAAGAACGGCATCGACACGGGTCCTGGCATCGGGGTCCGACAGCCCGGTGCGGGCAGCTACCAACTGCGACAGATAGGTCTTGTCGTCGGCTGACACTTCGCCTGCTGCTGCGCTCGCGATCAAAATGCGCGAGGCCTGCGCCGTCGCCGCCGCATCGCTCTCCGGGTTGGCGGCGGCAAACCTGGCCGCATCGGCCGGGCGGAACAACGCATCGACGAAGTACGACGTTGCTTTGTCGGTCGCGGCGCCTCCGGCGTTTGCAGTAGCACCGGCCGAAGCGCCCATTGCCGCGCCCGACGCGACTGTCGAAGCGGCCTGGACGCCGGTTCCCACAGCTGCGGAAAGCGCCGAGCCGAGCACACCGGCGACGAGTAACGTTGCAAGCGCCCAGGCGAGGAAGCCATGTGCGGTGTATCGCGGAAAAAGACCTCATCGGTGTGGACGCCGACCCATTTGGTGCGTAGGCGCCCGGCAAGATAACCGCCTACGGCCGACGACAGCCACTGCACGATGATCAGCCACGCAGCCGTGGAGGCCGCGAAAGTTGTGACTGAGGTGCTCAAGCCGGACCACGGCGAAACCATCGTCAGCCCGAGCCCGGAGCCGAGCAGCATCAGGATCAATGTTAGCGTCGAGGCAGCAAAGGCGCCCGCCACGATTGACCCCCAGCTGACAGCGGTAGAAGAGGATTCCGTCGGTGCGGAAACGTCGACAGCCGTTAGGGTTGACTGCATGTCAGCCCCCTAACGTGCGAAAAGCATGATGAGAATAATGATCGGAATCGGGACTCCGAGAAGCCAGAGCAAAATGCCACGTCCCATGAGTGCCTCCTGCGGCGATTGTGTTCGATTACAATGCCTTGGATGCTCTTCCGTTCCGACCGGCCCTCATGATCCTTTGTTGCGACGCAGCAGAGATCGTTGGTGGGCCTGAGCCTACCAATTACCTTAAGTCTCCGAAGCTGAGCAGCTGCTTGGGCCTCAAATATCCAGATTGGCCACCGACAGCGCATTGTCCTGGATGAACTCGCGCCTGGGCTCGACCTCGTCGCCCATCAGCCGCGAAAACAGCGAGTCGGCGTCCGTCGCGTCGTTGACCTTGACCTGTAAGAGCGAGCGCACATTCGGGTCGAGCGTTGTTTCCCAGAGCTGCTCGGCGTTCATTTCGCCGAGGCCCTTGTAGCGCTGCATGGTCAGGCCCTTGCGGCCGGTGGCAAACACGGCGTTGAGCAGCGCCAGCGGTCCCGAGATGGTTTCCGACACATCCCTGCGGCGCAGCACCGGCGGCTCGCCATAGACTTCTGCGAGGCGCGGCGCATAGCGGTCGAGTTGGCGGGCGTCGGCCGAATTGATAAGCGCGAGATCGAGATGCGCGAACTCCTTGACGCTGCGCACCGTGCGCTCGAACACATAGCCGCCGACCCCTTCGTTCGAGGTCGACATGCGGCCGGTCCAGCCGCGTTCGGTGTCCTCGGCGATGATGTCGAGGCGCCGGGCGACACGCTCGGCCATGGCGTTGGCTCGGCCGAGATCGGCGAAGACGTCCGGATTGAGTGCGCCGGCGATCGCCGCCTGCTCGACCACGCCTCTGTTATAGCGGGTGTGCAGCCCGTTGATGAGCTGGCGCACCGCCAGCGCATCATCGATGGCGCTGCGCAGGTCCTGCCCGGCCCGCACCTCGCCGGTGCTGAGCGCAAGCGACGCCTCTTCCAGCCCTGAGCCGATCAGGAATTCCTCGAAGGCGCTTTCGTCCTTGATGTATTGCGAGCTCTTGCCGCGCGTCACTTTGTAGAGCGGCGGCTGGGCGATGTAGAGATGCCCGCGCTCGATCAGCTCCGGCATCTGCCGGAAGAAGAAGGTCAGCAGCAAGGTGCGGATGTGGGCGCCGTCGACGTCGGCGTCGGTCATCAGGATGATCTTGTGGTAGCGCAATTTGTCGGCATTGAACTCGTCCTTGCCGATCGAGGTGCCGAGCGCGGTGATCAGCGTGCCGATCATGTCGGAGCCGAGCATACGGTCGAACCGGGCCCGCTCGACGTTGAGAATCTTGCCGCGCAGCGGAAGAATGGCCTGGTTCTGGCGCGAACGGCCGCCCTTGGCCGAGCCGCCGGCGCTGTCGCCCTCGACGATGAAGATTTCGGACTTCGCCGGGTCGCGTTCCTGGCAGTCGGCCAGCTTGCCGGGCAGCGAAGTGACGCCGAGCGAGCTCTTGCGGGTGATGTCGCGCGCCTTGCGCGCGGCTTCGCGCGCCGCTGCCGCCTGGATGACCTTCTCGATGACCACCTTGCCCTCGGTCGGGTGTTCTTCGAGCCAGGTGCCGAGCGCCTCGTTGACGAGCCCTTCCACCACCGGACGGACTTCGGACGAGACCAGCTTGTCCTTGGTCTGCGAGGAGAATTTCGGGTCGGGAACCTTGACCGACAGCACGGCCGTCAGCCCTTCGCGGCAATCGTCGCCGATTAGCGCCACCTTCTCCTTTTTTGTGAGGCCGGTGGATTCGCCATAGCCGGTAATCTGGCGCGTCAGCGCGCCGCGGAAACCGGCAAGATGCGTGCCGCCGTCGCGCTGCGGAATGTTGTTGGTGAAGGCCAGCACGTTCTCGTGGTAGCTGTCGTTCCACCACATGGCGACTTCGACGGTGATCCCGTCGCGCTCGGCCTTGATGGCAATCGGCTTGTCGATCAGCGGCTTCTTGACGCGGTCGAGATATCTGACGAACTCCTCGAGCCCGCCATCATAGTGCAGCTCATGGCGCACGACGTCGGCATGGCGGGCATCGGTCAAAATGATGCGCACGCCGGAATTCAGGAAGGCGAGTTCGCGCAGCCGGTGCTCCAGCGTGCCGAAGTCGAACTCGACCATGGTGAAGGTCTCAGTCGACGGAAAGAAAGTGATCTCGCTGCCGCTGCGCCCCTCATAGGTGCCGGCAACCTTGCGCTGCTCATAGCTGCTGGTGACCCGCAGCGGTCCGTCGGCATTGCCGTGCGTGAAGCTCATCTCGTAGATCTGGCCGTTGCGGCGGATTTTCAGCTTCAGCCAGGCCGACAGCGCGTTGACGACCGAGACGCCGACGCCGTGCAGGCCACCGGACACCTTGTAGGAGTTCTGGTCGAACTTGCCGCCGGCATGCAGCTGCGTCATGATCACTTCGGCCGCCGAAATGCCTTCGCCGGTGTGGATATCGGTCGGAATGCCGCGGCCATTGTCGATGACCGTCACCGAACCGTCGGGATTGAGCGTCACCGTGACGAGGTCGGCATGTCCGGCCAGCGCCTCGTCGATGGCGTTGTCGACCACCTCATAGACCATGTGATGCAGGCCCGAGCCGTCGTCGGTATCGCCGATATACATGCCGGGCCGCTTGCGGACGGCGTCCAAGCCCTTCAAAACCTTGATGGAATCGGCGCCGTACTCGGCCTCAGCGCCGTTGGCGTTGTCGATCTGATCGCTCATGAAAACCTGTCTGATTGATGCCGCACATCCAGCGCAAAAAATCGGCTCCGAATCGCGCGTCCTTGATGGCCCAGATATAGGTGCAAAAGGCGGTTTTTCCAAGGTTTGCAAGCATTTCCGAATGGAAGAAGAGCGCGCCTGGCCGGCCAGAACATCGGGCCCAAATGTGGAACCGGTTTGAGAACTGAGTGGCGGCACATTTCCGGAGAGCGGGCGCTTCGCCCTTGCCGTTCGGCGACATGGACGCTTGGCTTGCCAGCCACTACATTGAGATGACCAGCGGAGCACGCCATGGACAGTCAGCCCGCCCCCTTTGTCCCGCCGGCGCCGAAGCCGCGCATGTCGCCGCCTTCGACGCTGGAGATGATCCGCATCGTCTATCGCAATCCGCTCGAACTGTGGGGCGAGCCGACCTACAACCAGCCTTGGATTTCGGTGACCGGCATCGGCGGGCCGCTGGTCATCGCCAACGACCCCGGTCTCATTCGCCACGTGCTGGTCGACAATGCCAAAAACTACAAGATGGCGACGGTGCGCCAAATGATCCTGCGGCCGATCCTGCGCGACGGCCTGCTGACCGCCGAGGGTGAGGTCTGGCGGCGTTCACGCAAGGCGATGGCGCCGGTGTTCACGCCGCGCCACATCTTCGGCTTTGCCGAGCCGATGCTGAGGCGTACGCGGGAGTTCGTCACCCGTTACGAGGGCGGCGGCACGTCGGACATTGCCCACGACATGACGCTGCTTACCTTTGATATCTTGGCCGAGACGCTGTTTTCCGGTGAGATATCAGGTGAGCCGGGCAGCTTCGCCAAGGAGATTGACCGGCTGTTCGAGACCATGGGCAGGGTTGATCCGCTCGATCTGTTGAGGGCGCCAGACTGGCTGCCGCGCCTGACCCGCATCCGCGGCCGCAAAACCATGGCCTACTTCCGCAAGATCGTCACCGACACCGTCAAGATGCGCGAAGAGCGGCTAAAGCACGATCCGGACAAGGTGCCGCAGGATTTCCTCACGCTTTTGCTCAAGGCGGAGGGACCGGACGGGCTGACGCGCGCCGAGGTCGAGGACAACATCATCACCTTCATCGGCGCCGGCCATGAAACCACGGCGCGTGCGCTCGGCTGGACGCTCTATTGCCTGGCCGAGGCGCCTTGGGAGCGCGAAAGGATCGAGCGCGAGATCGACGCCGTGCTGGCGCGCGAGCCCGATCCGACAAAGTGGCTCGACGCCATGCCGTTCACCCGCGCCGCCTTCGACGAGGCGCTCAGGCTTTATCCGCCGGCGCCGTCGATCAACCGCGAGCCGATCGAGCCTGAAACCTGGAACGGCCTCTACATACCGAGGCGTGCTGCGGTGCTGGTCATGCCGTGGGTCGTCCACCGCCATCGCAAGCTGTGGGACCGGCCCGACGCCTTCATGCCCGAACGTTTCCATCCGGGAAATCGCGAGAAGATCGACCGTTTTCAGTATTTGCCGTTCGGCGCCGGTCCTCGCGTCTGCATCGGCGCCAGCTTTGCCATGCAGGAGGCGATCATCGCTCTGGCGATCATGCTGTCGCGCTTCCGCTTCGATACCACCGCCGAGACCAAACCGTGGCCGGTGCAGAAACTGACGACGCAACCGCAGGGCGGCCTGCCGATGCAGGTCACGCGGCGCCTTTGAGCCTGCCTGATTGGCTATTCCGCCGTCTTGCGCTGGAACTGGCCGGCGGGCCGGTAGCGCCAGAGATAGCTCGGCAGGATGCTGCCGATCGACTGTGGCTGGATATCGAGACCGGCGAGCGTCCGGTTTTCCCGAATGGCCGCGTCCGACACGATGTTGTCCTCGCGCAACTGCAGGACCTGATCCTTGGTCAGCAGCGGATTGGGCAAAAGCCCGAGGATCGAAGCCTGCATGTTTGCCACCCACCACGGCACCGACACCAGGAACCGCTTGCGATCGATCATGGCAAGCATTTCCTGCATGCATTGCTTGAAGGTGAGCACCTGCGGTCCGCCAAGCTCGTAGATCCGGCCGCCCTCGACTTTGCCGTCGACCGAGCGCGCCACCGCTTCGGCGACATCGCCGACATAGACCGGCTGGAATTTGGTCAGCCCGCCGCCGATCAGTGGCAGGACCGGCGAATAGCGCGCCATGCTGGCGAAGCGGTTGAAGAAACTGTCCTCGGGGCCGAAGTTGATCGAGGGCCGCAAGATGACCGCATCCTCAATCGTTTCCAGGACCGCTTTTTCACCGAGCGCCTTGGTGCGCGCATACTCGGATTGCCCGTTCAGATCGGTGCCCAGCGCCGAGATATGGGTGAGCCCGGCGCCGACGGCGCGCGCCGCTTCGGCGACCGCGCGTGCGCCGAACTCGTGGACGGGCGTGAACTTCTGCCGGCCGCTCTCATGCAGGATGGCTACCAAATTGACGACATGGTCGGCGCCCTGCACGGCGCGGTCGACCGACCAGCGCACGCGAATATTGGCCTGCACCGGCTGGATCTGGCCGACATTGCCGAGCGGCTGCAGATGGCCGGCGAGATCGGGCCGGCGGCAGGCGACCCTGATGCGATAGCCGCGCCTGGCCAGCGCCCGCACCACATGGCGGCCGACAAAGCCGGAGCCGCCGAACACGACGACGAGCTTTGGGGTCTGCAGGATTTCGGTCATTGCTGCCTCCGGCGGGTTGGCTGAAGCCGTTCATAATCCGTTTCGCGCCGAAGGCAAAGGGCGATCCTTTGTCGCCGTTTGCCGGCGTGTCGGCTGGTTCAGAACGCCTTGCCGATGCGCGCGTCGACCGATTGGCGGTTGCCGCCGCGGATCACGAAGAAGAACAGGAGCGCCGCCCATAGCAGCGATTTTTCGGCACCCGAAAAGCCCTCGCCCATGGTGACCCAGTGGAACCAGACGGTGACCAGAAGCACGAACATTCCGGCGAAGGCGGCCGGGCGGGTCAAGAGACCGATGGCGATGAAGATGCCGCCGAAGAACTCGGTGCAGGCCAGCAGCACTGACCAGAACGCGCCAGGATAGAAGCCGAGGCCTTCGACCATCTCGGCGGCGCCGAGCGGGTCGATGATTTTGCCAGAGCCATGGATGGTGAGGAAGATGCCGGCCACGGCGCGCAGCATGGTTTCGGAGGTGGTGTGCAGCGCCCCATAGAGGCTGGCAAGGGCCGGAACGAAAAGATTGGTGCTGGGATTGTCGGTGCTTGCGGTCATTGGGGCTCCTCGTTTGCTGCTTCGCGCAAACACCCGACCACCTCGGTCAAAGTCAAATGAACAAAAGTTGACCACAGCAGGTATGTTAACTGATCAGATGCGAGAGAACGCAGAAAACCCCGCCGAAGCGGGGTTTTCCGGGTGACTTCCATATACGAAATCAGGGGCCGACGAGGCGGCGGCCTGACCTGAGACGGTATCAGGACGGCGTGAGGCGCCCGCCCCAGCCCTGGACATTCGACCGGATGTCACCGCCCGGGCAAACCCCACCCCGGACAGGCATTGGTCGGGGCACCGCGCAAAAAGGTTCAACGGCGGCGAAAAAATCGCAGACAAACTTTCAGGAAGAATACCGCGCTTTCAGGAAGGATATCGGGCGGCGAATTCGGAAATGCGCTGCACCACGGCTTTCGGAGCCGTTATGCCCCGTGCCGCTGCCTTCTCCGCCGCTTCGGCCCGGGCACGGCCGGGCACATGCACGCCGTAGCGGCGGCGCAACCGGTCGAGCTGATCTTTCATGCGCTTCTCGAAATTCGGATCGAGCAGCTTGGGCTCGACGGCCAGCACGAAGAGGCCGGTTCCGGGACTGTCCGGTCCGTCGGTGAACCATGGCGCATCGAGCGACCAGTTGGCACCCGACAGGCCCGCCGCCAGTACTTCGACCATCAGTGCGATGTTGGCGCCGCGCTGGCCGCCGAAGGCAAGCATCGCGCCTTTCATGGCGGCGGCGGGATCGGTGGTCGGGTTGCCGCTCGCGTCCAGTGCCCAGCCTTCTGGAATTCTCGTGCCGTCCTCGGCCGCCTTGCGGATGTTGACGAAGGCGGTGGCGCTCGATGACTGGTCGATCACCAGCGGCGCTCCGTCGGCGGCGGGCGCGGCGAAGGACATCGGGTTGGTGCAATAGACCGGCTTGACCGAGCCGGAGCCGGCAAGCACGGCCGGTCCATTGGTCGCGGCGAAGGACACCAGCCCCTGCGCGGCCAGCCGTCCGGTGAAATAGCCGAGCGCGCCGCATGTATAGGCGTTCTTCTGCGAAAAGATGGCGACGCCGAACAGGCGCGCCGCCTTGGCGAGATCGTCGATGGTGCGGTCGAAGCCGGTATGCGCCAGACCGCCGCGCGCGTCCGAGAGATAGATCGCCAACGCCGGTCTGGTGATGACCGGCTCGGCCTTGCCGTCGATGCGGCCGGCCTCCAGCGCTTCGAGATAGTCGATGAAATGCGACAGTCCGACCGTCGACAGACCTTCTGCCTCGGCCCCGACGATGGAGGCTGCGAGCGACTGCGCCGCTTCCTCATTGGCGCCGGCGCCGAGCGCCGCCATCCGGCACAGCCCTGTCGCCTGCTCGAGACTGAGTTGCATCTTTAGCTGCCCTGAAGCTCTAGCGAATAGGGAGTAGCGAGTAGAGGAGATCAGCGAGCTACTCGCTATTCGCTACTCCCTAATCGCTCCTCACTAACCAATCTTGTTCGGGATCCGCGCCTCGATCTTGCCGAGGGCGAAGACCAGGATGCCGGTGATCGCCATATAGATCAGCGCCAGGAGCAGCAAGGGTTCATAGGTGAGGAAAGTGCTCTGCCGCACCTTTGACGAGACGGCGAATATGTCGATCACGCTGATGGTCGCCACCAGCGGCGTCGATTTCAGCTGCAGCACGGTTTCGCCGGTCAGCGTCGGCAGCGCCCGGTAGAAGGCTTGCGGCAGCCAGATCCGCCGCAGGATCTTCCAGCGGCTCATGCCGAAGGCACGTGCCGCTTCCAACTGCCCTTTCGGCACCCCGGCAAAGGCACCCCGCATGACTTCCCCCTCGTAGCCGGCGAAGGACAAGGTCAGCGCCAGGACGCCGTAGGGCCACGCTTGCCTGAGATACGGCCACATCCAGGACTGGCGTACCCATGGGTACTGCGGAAACAGCGAGCCGAGCCCATAATAGAGCAGCCAGAGCTGCAGCAGCAGCGGCGTTCCCCTGATGATGGTGCAGAAGGCCTTGGCAGGCGCCGCAAGCCAGAACGGGCCGGCAGCTTGCGCCAGCCCGAGCGGCACGGCGAGCAGGAAGCCGAGTGTGCAGGTGACTACTAGAATCCAAAGCGTGCGCCAGAGGCCGACAAGCGCCATCTCGTAATATTGCGGCAGCCAGTCCCAGCGCATGAAAAGAGCGGCCGCAAAAACCAGCGCCAGCGCTATCAGGACCAGCACGACACGGTGCGGTTGCAGCCACAGCGACGCTCGCGCAACATTGACGATGATCGCCTCGCCGGCCATCAACGCGCCTCCTTGAGGGAGGGCATGCCGCGCCGAGCCCGGGCCTCGATGCGGCCGATGATCAGATTGGAGACCAGCGTCAACAGAAGATAGATCACGCCCGCGGCGAGGAAGAAGGTAAGATAGGCTTTGGTTACGCCCGCCGCTTGCCGCGTCGCCAATGTCAGTTCGAAGAAGCCGACGACCGCCAGCAAGGCGGTGTCCTTGGTGGCGATCAGCCAGAGATTGGCAAGGCCCGGTATGGCGAAAGGCAGCATCGCCGGAAGCGTGATGCGCCGCAGCAGCAGGCCGGGAGACATGCCATAGGCGCGCGCGGCTTCGATCTGTCCCTGCGGAATGGCAAGGATCGCGCCGCGCATCACCTCGGTCGAATAAGCGCCCTGGACGAAGCCGAGCACGGCAATGCCGGCCACCAGCCCGCTGATATCGATGCGCTGATATCCCATTGCCGTCAGCAACTGGTTGATCAAATCGGTGCCGGCATAATAGAGCAGCAGGATCAGCACCAGCTCCGGCACGGCGCGGACGATCGTCGTATAGACCGCCAGCAGATCGCGCACCACGGGCCCGCCATAGAGCTTGCCATACGCACCGCAGATGCCGATGACGAGGCCGAGACCGAACGCACCGGCAGCGATCTCGACCGAGTGGAGCAGTCCGACCAGAAGCGTTCCGCCCCAGCCAGGTGGCGTCGGCGAAAGCAGTTCGATGATGCGGGCCACAGAGGCCGGAAGAAATGCGTCGATCAGCGTCGCCCCCGAATTGCTGGCGCCAAAACCGTCGGCAATGCCGTCAGCAGAAAGCTTGCCTGGGTGGATTTCGACGAAGCCACACGGCGCGCTGTCCGCGCCGCATGGTTATTCCCTCAGGGATGCCGTCAATTCGCCTGCGGATCGTCGCCGTAGATGTCGAAATCGAAATATTTCTTGCTGATTTCGTCATATTTGCCGTTGGCCCGGATAGCCTTGATGCCGGCATTGATCTTCTCCTTCAACTCGGTATCTTCCTTGCGGACACCGGCGCCGATGCCGGGCCCGAGAACGGCCAAATCCGGCGCGACCATGCCCTTCAGGTCGCAGCATTGCTTGCCCTGATCCGATTTCAGGAATGCGTCGAGCGCGATGGAATCAGCCTGCACCGCATCGAGGCGACCGGCGGCAAGATCCTGATTGGCTTCGTCCTGGGTCTGGTATTCCTTGATTTCCGCTGCTTCGGTGAAGTGCTTCTTGACGTAGTCGGCATGCACGGTCGAAACCTGGACGCCGATGATTTTGCCCTTGAGATCTTCCGGTGTAGCGCCGAACTTCTGGTCCTTTGGCCCGATGATGGCGGTCGGGGTGTTGTAATATTTGTCGGAGAAATCGATCGTCTTCTTGCGTTCGTCGGTGATCGTCATCGAACTGGCGATGACGTCGATCTTCTTGGTCGTCAGCGCCGGGATGATGCCGTCCCAGGCGACGGGGGTGATGACGCAATCGAGTTTCTGCTCGGCGCAGACCGCGTCAATGAATTCGATCTCCCAGCCAACCCATTTGCCGGAAGCATCCGGCGAGGTAAACGGCGGATAGGGTTCGGCAGCGACGCCGATCTTGACCGGCTCGGCCTTTGCCATGCCCATCGCGGCGACGCCGAGCAGCAGTGCTGCGGCAAATGTTTTCAGAACGGTCTTCATGCCAAAAACTCCCAGTTTGTTGTTGTTCCCGTTTTTTCGTCCGCCTCGGCTTAACCGATGTTGCGGATGAATTGCTTCAGCCTTTCGGATTTCGGCGCGCCGAAGATCTGCTCCGGCGGCCCTTCTTCCTCGACCAGCCCGTTGTAGAGGTAGACGACATGTGTCGCGACCTCGCGAGCGAACTTCATCTCGTGGGTGACCAGCACCATGGTGCGGCCTTCGCGCGCCAGATCGCCGATCACCTTCAGCACCTCGCCGATCAGTTCCGGGTCGAGCGCCGAGGTCGGCTCGTCGAACAGCATGACGCGCGGATTGATGGCCAGCGCCCGGGCGATGGCCGCACGCTGCTGCTGGCCACCTGACAGATAGGCCGGATAGACATCGCGCTTTTCGGCCAGGCCGACGCGGGCAAGCAGCTTTTCCGCCTCGGCGATGGCAACATCGCGCTTGACGCCCAGAACATGCACCGGAACCTCGATGACGTTCTCGATCAGCGTCATGTGGCTCCACAGATTGAAATTCTGGAAGACCATGCCGAGCTTGGAGCGGATGCGCTCGATCTGCTTGCGGTCGGCGGGAACGGTGTGGCCATGGCTGTCGGCCTTCATCCGGATCTCCTCGCCATTGACGCGAACGATGCCGCTGGTCGGGTTCTCCAGGCAATTGATGCAGCGCAGCAGTGTCGATTTACCCGAGCCGCTGCCGCCGATGATGGCGATGACCTCGCCGTCGCGCGCCGACAGCGAAACGCCTTTCAGCACATGCAGTTCGCCGAATCTTTTATGCAGGTTCTCGACATGGATGGCTTCGGCGGCGTCGTTCTGCGCCGTATACTTCAGGGCGGGGGCCGTGCCTTGCGCTATCACCTTTGCGGTGCCTCACGAAGTGGCTGGACCCGTCGCTGCTGGACTTTTTTACCCATTACCATCACTAGACAGACTTCTCATTCTCAAGATGTACCGTTCCGCTTGCCTCCGTCAACCATGCTTTTTGGACCATTGATCACGGCTCGCTGAGTGGCTATTGGCTGGGATGGGCGTTTAAGGAGCACTTGTTGGCAAAAGAATACGGGTCGCAGTCCATGGCCGGGCCCCTGCAGCGCGTGCTGATGCGGTCCGCCGCAAGCGCCATGCACCGCGCCAAAGCATCGGAATGGCACTATGGTGCGGGCTTCGATCCGCAAAAGGCCGCCGCCCAGCATCAGGCGCTGACGGCGCTGGTTCTGGCATCCGGCGCCGCGATCGAATGGCTGACCGACGCCGATGACGGGCTTGCCGATTCGGTCTTCACACACGATCCTTCGCTGATGACCGACCACGGCGCCATCATCCTTGCCATGGGCAAGGCGCTGCGCCGGGCCGAGCCCGGCCTGCACGAGGCGGCCTACAAGCGCCTGGGCGTGCCTATCCTCGGCCGCATCGAGCCTCCCGGACAGGTCGAGGGCGGCGATTGCGTCTGGGTGGATTCACGGACCCTGGCCGTCGGCCGCGGCGTGCGCACCAACCAGGACGGCATCCAGCAACTCGCCAACCTGCTCACCCCCAGGGGTATCCAGGTCTATGGCTACGACCTGCCGCTCTGGCATGGCGAGGACGCCTGCCTGCATCTGATGTCGGTGATCAGTCCGCTCGCCGACGATCTGGCGCTGGTCTATGCACCGCTTTTGCCGGCTGCCTTCTACCAGATGCTGCGGGCGCGAGGCATTCGCCTGGTCGAAGGCGACGCCGGGGAATTCTTCGCCTCCAACGGCCTCAACCTCAATGTGCTGCCGACCGCGCCGCGCGAGGTGATCGCCGTTGCCGGCTTCCCGAAGACGGCGGCGGCCATGGCGGCCGCCGGCTGCAGGGTTTCAACCTTCGAGGCGGATGCGCTGTGCATCGCCTGCGAGGGCGGACCGACCTGCCTCACACGTCCGGTGCTCAGACAATGACGACACTCGGCGAAGCGCTCATCACTTTGCTCGAAGCCCATGATATCGACACGGTTTTCGGCATTCCGGGTGTGCATACGGTCGAACTCTATCGCGGCTTGGCGCGTTCGAAGATTCGCCACGTCACCCCGCGTCATGAACAGGGCGCCGGGTTCATGGCCGACGGCTATGCGCGCGCCAGCGGCAAGCCCGGCATCGCCTTCGTCATTACCGGACCGGGGCTGACCAACACCATCACCGCTATGGGCCAGGCCCGTGCCGATTCGGTTCCGATGCTGGTGATCTCGGGCGTCAACGCCACGCCAACACTGGGCAAGGGCCTTGGCCATCTGCACGAACTGCCCGACCAGCGCGGCATGATGGAAAAGGTCGCGCTGTTTTCGCACCGTGTCACCGACGCCGACGAACTGCCGGGCGTTCTTGCCCGCGCTTTTGCCCTGTTTTCGTCGTCGCGTCCGGGCCCAGTCCACATCGAGATCCCGACCGATATCATGGTCAAGCCGGCCGATGGCATCGCCGCTTTGCTGACGAATGTCGCGCCGCCCGAGCCGGATCCGGCGGCGATAGCAGAGGCGGCAAAACTTTGCGCGGCTGCCCGCCGCCCGCTGATCCTTGCCGGCGGCGGCGCCAAGAGAGCCGAAGCGCCGTTACAGCGCCTTGCCGAAAGGCTGGGAGCGCCGGTTGTCCAGACGGCCAATGCCCGCGGCCTGCTGTATCGCCATCCGCTCGGCGTGCCGGCCAGCCCCAGTCTGAAGGCGGTGCGTGCATTGATGGCCGAGGCCGATCTGGTCATTGCCGCCGGCACCGAATTCGGCCCGACCGACTACGACGGATATAGCGACGGCGGCTTTGTCCTGCCGTCCAATCTGATCCGCATCGACATCGGCGCCGACCAGCTTGCCCGCCGGCCCGCCCGGATTTCGATCCATGCCGATTGCGGCGCAGCACTCGAGGCGCTGCTTGTCGAGATTGGCACGGACCAGCCGCCATCGGGCGACGGTCAGGCTCGCGCCACTGCGACAAGGCAAGCAGCCTTTGCCGAAATGGCCCCGGCTCTCCAGGCGCAAACCCGCGCCGTCGAGATGATCCGCGATGCATTGCCGGGCTCGATCATCGTCGGCGATTCGACCCAGCCGGTCTATGCCGCCAACCTCTACTACGATCACGACCGTCCGGGCGGCTGGTTCAACGCCGCAACCGGCTTCGGGGCGCTGGGCTATGGTCCGCCGGCGGCGATCGGCGCAGCCCTTGCCGTGCCTGATGCGCCTGTGGTTTGTCTCACCGGCGACGGTGGTTTCCAGTTCACGCTGCCGGAGCTTGGCGCCGCGCTCGACGCGGCGGCGCCGGTGATCTTCGTCGTCTGGAACAATCTCGGCTATCGCGAAATCGAAACCTCGATGCTCGATGTCGGCGTCGAGCCGGTCGGCGTCTCACCGGCACCGCCGGATTTCTGCAAGCTAGCCGAGGCCTATGGCATCGCCGCCGAGCGGCTCGCCGGCATCGGTCATCTGGCAGACGCACTCAAGCGCGCGCGGGCGACCGGACTGCCGTATGTCATCGAGATCACCGTCGATTGAGTGCTGTGGCCAGCGTCCGCCTGGCAATTCGATCCGCGTCGGATGGCCGACGTTCTGACGCGCATAAGCGGCGCTGCGTCATCAAGATTTCGGTTGAGTGATCGCGCGAAAGGCGCGACCTTCGGCGGCGGTGCGGCATAAGAGTGACAGGAGCGGTCGTAGATGACGGATACACTGGACGGCAGGCATGTTGTGGTGACCGGCGGCACCGGAGCGCTCGGTGGCGCGGTTGTCGGCAAACTGCTGGAGCAGGGCGCGATCTGCCATGTGCCCAACGCCCATGCCGCCGCGCCCGCGCATTTTCCTTTCCCGGCACATGAGCGCGTCAGGCTGGCGCACAATGTCGATCTCGCCGACCCCGCCAAGGTCGATGCGTTCTATGCCAGCGTTACCGATTTGTGGGCATCGATCCATCTGGCCGGCGGCTTCACCGCCGCGCCGGTCGAGAAGATCGAGCCCGCGTCCTTTGCCGAAATGATGGACACCAACGCCCGCACCACCTTCCTGTGCTGCCGCGCGGCGATCCGCTCGATGCTGAAATCTTCCGTGTCGGGCCGCATCGTCAATGTCACGGCGCGCGCCGGGCTCGACCTGCGGCGCGGTTCCGGCATGGTCGCCTATGCCGCCAGCAAGGCGGCGGTCGCCGCAATGACGGTGGCGATGGCGGAAGAACTCAAGGGCAAAGGCATTCTGGTCAACGCGGTCGCGCCTTCGACCCTCGACACGCCGGCCACCCGGGCTGACATGCCGGCCGCCGATTTCGGCAAATGGGTTAGCCTCGAAGCGGCGGCGGAGGCCATTGCCTACCTCGCTTCGCCGGCCAATCTGGCGATGAGCGGCACACTGGTGCCGCTTTACGGCAGGGCCTGATTTATCTCTTTGTTTTAGAGCGGACCCACAATCGGTTCCCACTCATGGGTCAGGCCCGAGGACAGGTTTTTGGGTCCGATCCCTATGACCACGGTCAAAACAAAAACCCCGCCGGATCGCTCCGACGGGGTTTGTCTACAGGCCGCGCGCGAGGCGTGGCGTTGTAGAGTTAGCTGCCCTGCTTCTTCAGCGCGGCACCCAGGATGTCGCCCAGCGAAGCGCCGGAGTCGGTCGAGCCGTATTGGGCAACCGCTTCCTTCTCTTCGGCGATCTCCAGCGCCTTGATCGAGACCTGCAACTTGCGGGTCTTCTTGTCGAAGGCGATGACGCGGGCGTCGACCTTTTGGCCGACAGTGAAGCGCTCGGGGCGCTGCTCGTCGCGGTCACGGCTGAGGTCGGAGCGCTTGATGAAGGTCTCGATGCCGCTGTCGACCAGCCGCACTTCCAGGCCGCCATCCTTGACGCCGGTGACCTCGCAGGTGACGACCGCGTTCTTGCGCAGTTCGCCTGAAGTCGCCGCCTCGCCGGCCGTGTCCTTGGCCAGCTGCTTGATGCCGAGCGAGATGCGCTCCTTGTCGATGTCGACGTCAAGCACCTGCGCCTTGACGATGTCGCCGCGATTGTACTCCTCGATCACCTGCTCGCCCGGACGGGTCCAGTCGAGGTCGGAAAGATGGACCATGCCGTCGACATCGCCTTCGAGGCCGATGAACAGGCCGAACTCGGTCTTGTTCTTGACCTCGCCCTCGACCTGGCTGCCGACCGGATGGCTGCTGGCGAAAGCCTGCCACGGATTCTCGAGCGTCTGCTTGAGGCCGAGCGAGATGCGGCGCTTGGCCGGATCGACCTCGAGCACCACCACGTCGACTTCCTGCGTCGTCGACAGGATCTTGCCGGGATGCACGTTCTTTTTCGTCCACGACATTTCCGAAACGTGGATGAGACCCTCGATGCCCGGCTCCAGCTCGACGAACGCGCCGTAGTCGGTGATGTTGGTGACGGTGCCCTTGATCTTCTTGCCGATCGGGAATTTCGTCCCGATCTCGGACCACGGATCGCTCTCGAGCTGCTTCATGCCGAGCGAGATACGGTGGGTTTCCTGGTTGATGCGGATGATCTGCACCTTGACCGTCTGGCCGATGTTGAGGATTTCGGTCGGATGGTTGACGCGGCGCCACGCCATGTCGGTGACATGCAGCAGGCCGTCGATGCCGCCGAGGTCGACGAACGCACCATAGTCGGTGATGTTCTTGACCACGCCTTCGACCACCTGGCCCTCTTCGAGGTTCTGCACGATTTCCGAACGCTGTTCGGCGCGGCTCTCCTCGAGCACGGTGCGGCGCGACACCACGATGTTGCCGCGGCGGCGATCCATCTTGAGGATCTCGAAAGGCTGCGGATTGTGCATCAGCGGCGAGACGTCGCGGATCGGGCGGATGTCGACCTGGCTGCGCGGCAGGAAGGCCACGGCGCCGTCGAGATCGACGGTGAAGCCGCCCTTGACCTGGTTGAAGATGACGCCTTCGACGCGCTCGCCCTTGGTGAACTTCTCTTCGAGACGGACCCAGCTCTCTTCGCGGCGCGCCTTCTCACGCGACAGCATCGCTTCGCCAAGCGCGTTCTCGATGCGCTCGACATAGACCTCGACCGTGTCGCCGACCTTGAGCGTCGAATCCTTGCCCTTGACGCCGAATTCCTTCAGCGGCACGCGACCTTCGACCTTGAGGCCGACGTCGATGATTGCCATGTCTTTTTCGATCGCAGTGATCGTGCCCTTGACGACTTGGCCTTCGCCGGAATGGCCGGCGGAAAAAGATTCTTCGAGCAGGCTCGCGAAATCATCGCGAGTGGGATTTGCAACTGACATAGTTTCTCCTGGAATGCCCCGCATCTCAAGCGGGGGCGGGCGCCGTGGGTTAGCGTTGCGTTGGCCTGCCGGCGTTCCGGGCTTCAAAAAAGCCCTTGGCCGCCTAAGCGGCAATTCCGGCGCATGAAGAATGCTGGCAGGCTGGTTCGTGCCCGATATGGGTATCTTTTCGCCGCCGGCAATCGACAACGGCAGGAAACCCGGCTCAGGCTTTGTTTCTCTTGGCCAGAACGTCGTCGATGATCGCTTTGGCCGCCAGGAACGCGGCTTCTATAGCCATTTCCGACGTGTCGAGCAAGTGCGCGTCGGCGGCCGGCTTCAGCGGCGAGTCGGCGCGACCCATGTCGCGCTCGTCGCGGCGCAGGATATCGGCGAGGATTTCGTTGAAATCGGCGGTGCCGCCGATGCTCTCGATCTCGGCCAACCTGCGTTGTGCCCGCACCTCGGCGCTCGCCGTCACATAGAGTTTTATGTCGGCGTCGGGACAGACGACGGTGCCGATGTCGCGGCCGTCGAGCACGGCGCCCGGCGGCGCCTTGGCGAATTCGCGCTGCTTTTCGACCAGTATGCGCCGCACCGAAGGGAACACTGCCACTTTCGAGGCCGCTTCGCCGACCGCATGCGCCGACAGCACCGACCGATCGAGCTTGGCCAGGTCGACCTGGCGGGCAGCGGTCTCGGCGGCCGAGACATTGTCGAGCGGCAGGCCGAGCCGAAGCAGCGCATGGGCCACCGCGCGATAGGTGAGGCCGGTATCGAGCAGGTTCAGCCGGTAATGGTCGGCCAGACGCCGCGCCAGCGTGCCTTTGCCCGCGCCTGCGGGGCCGTCGATCGCGATGGTGAAGGTTGGACTCATCTAGCGTGCCTAAACAGACGGAACGCCAGTACCGCCAAGGCGATCAAAACCGATAATGGCAACGCAATTAAAGGTATTACGCCGATTGTCATAAAGGCCATTGCACCAAACGCTTTGAAAAGCCCCGCAAGAAAGATCCAGTCGTTATTCCCAAGAAATGTGGCTGCATAAAATGACAGGTAGATGGTCGTGAATTGAAGGGCCAAAAGCCAGAAAAGAAAAGCGAAAACGCCAAATCGTTCTTTAAAAACGAGGCGTTCGATCAGATACGGGATCAGCGCAGCTCCCAGGCAAGCTGCTAGGATTGGCCAATCCTGCAACATCGGCTAATCGATCTCCGCCCCCAGCCCCCTCATAAGGCCCATGAACTCCGGAAAGCTGGTCGCGATCATCGCCTGGTCGTCGATGGTGACAGGCTTTTCCGTTGCCAGTCCCATGACCAGAAAGCTCATGGCAATGCGATGGTCGAGATGGGTCTGGACGATGGTGCTCTTTCCGTTCGGGTGCTGGCCGAGCCCCTTGCCGCCTGGTTTTCCACGCACCGCCAGCGAGGCCTCGCCCTCAGTGCAGTCGACGCCGTTGAGCTTCAGCCCTTCGGCTACTGCCGACAGCCGGTCGGATTCTTTCACCCGCAACTCTTCCAGCCCCTGCATTAACGTCTCACCCTCGGCGAAGCTGGCGGCGACGGCAAGCACCGGATATTCGTCGATCATCGTCGGCGCCCGTTCGGGCGGCACGGTGACGCCTTTCAGCTCGGAATAGCGCACGCGCAGATCGGCGACATCTTCGCCGCCTTCATTGCGCGGGTCGACAATGTCGATCCTGGCGCCCATTTCCTGCAGCGTCAAAAGAAGACCGGTGCGGGTCGGGTTCATCAGCACGTTTTCGATCGTGATGTCCGAGCCCGGCACGATCAGCGCCGCCACCAGCGGGAATCCGGCCGAGGACGGGTCGCCCGGCACAGCGATCGTCTGGCCGGTGAGCTTGCCCTGGCCCTCGATGAAAATGTGACGCACGCCGCGCTCGTCGGTCTCGACCGACAGATTCGCGCCGAATCCCTTCAGCATCTTTTCGGTGTGGTCGCGCGTCATCACCGGCTCGATGACGGTGGTGACGCCGGGCGTGTTCAGCCCGGCGAGCAGCACCGCCGACTTCACCTGCGCCGAGGCCATCGGCACGCGGTAGGTGATGGGTGCGGCGTGCTTGGGCCCGTGCAGCGTGATCGGCATGCGATCGCCGGGCGTCGCCTTCAGCACCTGCACGCCCATCTGGCGCAGCGGTTCGAGCACGCGGCCCATCGGCCGGCCGGACAGCGAGGCGTCGCCGATGAAGGTCGTCTCCATGTCATAGGTGCCGACCAGGCCCATGGTGAGACGCGAGCCGGTGCCGGCATTGCCGAAATCGAGCGGGCCTTCCGGCTGCAGCAGCGCGCCGTTGCCGGTGCCGCGGATCACCCATTCAGTGCCGCGCTTCTCTATATGCGCGCCCATCGCCTTCATCGCCGCGCCCGTGCGCATCACGTCCGCGCCCTCCAGCAGGCCGGTGATGCGGGTTTCGCCGGAGGCGAGGCCGCCGAACATGAACGAGCGGTGCGAGATCGATTTGTCGCCGGGTACCCGTGCTGTGCCTGAAAGCGCTGGCGATTTGCGGGCGGTGGCCGGTTTCGGGGCGGCAGTATGCGACATGGGTTTTCCTTGGGTGAAAAACGCCGGTGGCCGGCCTTTTTCTTGTGGTTTGCGCGGTCTCGTATCACGGCGGACGGAAATGGTCATCCCCTTGCAAGAGGTCGCTCAACGCGCGGATTTGTGACCTTGGCTTTAGGCTTTGACAGCGCCGTAAACTGTGGTTATGGGGACCAAACTTTCATCGACGAGGCTTGCTGTGGCAAAACCCGAACTTGGCACCAAACGCATCGACCCCGAGACGGGTCAAAAATTCTATGACCTGAACAAGGATCCGATCGTCTCGCCCTATACCGGCAAGAACTATCCCCGCTCTTATTTCGAGGAAGGCAAGACTGCCGCCCCTGAGGAGGAAGAGGAAGTTGCCGAGAAGGAAGTCGACGCCGAGGAGGAAGAGGGCGTCGAGGTCGTCTCGCTCGAAGAGGCGGACGAGGATGCGAAACCCGACGATCTTCCCGATCTCGGCGATGACGAGGACGATGTGGACCTCGGCGACGACGACGATACCTTCCTCGCCGACGAAGAGGAAGAGGACGACGATGTCGCCGACATGATCGGCGTCGGCGACGACGACGACGAAGTCTGATCCGGCCTCTCACACAGTGCCCGCCGACTTTCGTGGGGTCTTGATAAAAAGCGGCTCTTAAAGGCTTGATATTGACGGAAGGCGGGGTTAGAAGCCGCCTGCACTAACGGCGCGGTCTCAACCCGCGCCGGATCTCTTCGCCGGTAACGGCGCCGGTAGACTGCCGGAGTGGGGCCATAGCTCAGTTGGGAGAGCGCTTGAATGGCATTCAAGAGGTCGTCGGTTCGATCCCGATTGGCTCCACCAAAAGTTCCACAGTGTTTTTAACTAGTTAACCTCCAGCCCTTCGGGCCATCTTCCCTTGCAGGCTCTCTGGGCACCGCCGGGGCACCGCCAGACGCTTTCTCGACCTAAAAAAATGTTTTGCCCGGTGGCCGAGTGGTTTAAGGCAAAGGTCTTGAAATTTGAGCTTCGCAAGTCGCTCACCAATTCATCCCCGGAACGGGTTGCGGTCTGTTTTTGGTTGGCACAGCAGGTCCGCGGGTACGCGTCAGGCCTGTCGCATGAAATGTGCGGTGTCGCCCCCCGCCGCAGCGACAGCCTTCGCTATTCCTTCTTGTCGACCAGCGCCCGTAGTGCCGAGACGTCATGCAGCAA